>NZ_CP011968.1:2529041-2845171 GCF_001077535.1 Clostridioides difficile ATCC 9689 = DSM 1296 | reverse complement strand
TACTTCCAAAAGAAATATTAGAGATTCCTAAACTTGGATGTATAAATGTTCATGTTTCTTTACTTCCAAAATATAGAGGTGCGGCACCTATAAATTGGGTAATAATAAATGGTGAAGAAAAGACTGGTGTTACAACTATGTATATGGATGAAGGATTAGATACTGGAGATATGATACTAAAGACAGAAGTAAATCTTGATGAAAATATAACAGCAGGAGAACTTCATGATAAAATGATGAATATAGGAGCAGAAACTTTAAAAGAAACATTAAGATTAATTGAAGAAGGAAATGCTCCAAGAGAAGTACAAAATCATGAAGAATTTTCCTATGCGCCAATAATGAATAAATCATTAGGTAACATAGATTTTTCAAAAAGTGCCAGAGAAATACACAATTTAGTTAGAGGAGTAAATCCATGGCCAAGTGCTTATACTACCTATAATGATGTCATAATGAAAGTTTGGAAAACTAAAGTGTTAGATGAAAAAAGCACAAAAGATGTAGGTACAATAATTGATGTAAGCAAAGATGGGATAAAAGTAAGTACTATAGATAATGTACTTTTAATTGAAGAAATTCAGATGCCGAATAAAAAGAGAATGTTGGTTGGTGAATATATAAAAGGGAATACTATAGAAACTGGTTTAGTATTGGGTTAGGTGAAAAGTATGACAGATATAAAGAAGTATTTAACAAGTGTTGGGATTTTGATTTTAATATTAGGAATTTTGATAGGAGTTGTTAATTTTTTTATAATAAGTTTAACTCAAATATTCTCCTTGATGATAAATATTATAATAATATCACTAATACTTATAATACTATGTTCAACAGCAGTTACTTATAGAGTAATTAAAGGAAAGTATGTTAACTCAAATATAATGAAAATAAATTTTAATATTGTCAGTGGATTATTTCCTATTATATCTTTCATTGCATCATCATTTGGTATGTCAAAAAGTGATATTAGAAGAATATATATAAAGTTAAATAATGAATATATATACAGTAATAAATATAATTTTAATCCAGAGGATATAATAATTTTAATACCTCATTGTATTCAAGAGAATAGTTGTAAATTAAAAGTTACTAATGATATAGATAATTGTAAAGAATGTGGAAGATGCAACATAGGAGAATTAATTAAGCTAAAGGAAAAAACTAATGTAAAAATATTTGTAGCTACAGGAGGAACCCTAGCTAGAAAAATTATAATGGACACTAAACCTAAAGCTGTTGTAGCTGTTGCATGTGAAAGAGATTTGACATCTGGAATACAAGATATTAAAAAAATTCCTGTTTTAGGTGTATTTAACAAAAGACCTAATGGACCTTGTGTAAATACTAATGTAGACATGATGGATATTGAAAAAGCTATAGGCTTTTTAACAGGAAAAAATATATTAGTTTGTAATTAAACTGTTTTTAAGTTAAGTGAATATTAAGAGGATGTATAATAAAAATATATTTTAGGAGAGTGTTATTTATGTACCCTGTATATGGCGGTTTTTGGGGATTTGACCCAACAATGGTTGTATTAATTCCAGCTATATTACTTACTATATATGCACAATTTAAAGTGAGTTCAACAACAAATAAGTATTTAAGAGTAAATACACGTCGAGGATATACTGGAGAGCAAACAGCAAGAAGAGTACTTGATTCAAATGGTTTGTATGATGTAAAGATAGAAATGGTTAGAGGGCATCTAAGTGACCATTATGACCCAAGAAGAAAGGCTGTAAGGTTGTCAGAAGATGTATATTATGGAACATCTATAACTTCTGTTGCAGTAGCTGCACATGAGTGTGGTCATGCCATACAACATGCTAAAGGTTATGCACCTCTTCAAATAAGAAGTAGTTTAGTACCAGTAGTGAATTTTGCTTCAAGTATATCTTGGTTTTTAATATTTTTAGGATTTATTATGGCTGGTCCATTTTTAAAAATTGGTATACTATTGTTTTCGGCTTCAGTGTTATTCCAAATAATAACATTGCCTGTAGAATTTAATGCTTCAAGTAGAGCAATCGTTCAACTTGGGAATTTAGGTATTATAGATGAAAGTGAGTCAAGACAAAGTAGAAGAGTACTTTCAGCAGCAGCTTTAACATATGTTGCAGCAGCATTGGTTTCAATACTTCAATTACTTAGATTGTTACTAATAGCTCAAAGAAGAAATGACTAAAAGTAAAGTGGGTTGTTTAGAAACAACCCTTTTTTATGTTTAATAAAAGGGAGAAATTTATATGGATGCAAGAGAAGTTGGATTTAAAGTATTATGTGATATAGAAAAAAATGACAATTATTCAAATATTGCAATAAATAAGCATTTTAAAAATTTAGAAATAAGTGATATGGATAGAGGACTTGCAACAGAGTTAATTTATGGAGTAATAGAAAATAAATATTATTTAGATTATATAATCAATAAACTTTCAAAAATAAAGGTAAAAAAAATGTCAACTTATGTTAAAATCTTTTTAAGAATGGGAACATATCAGATTTTATTTTTAGATAGTATATCAGATTATGCAGCAGTTAATGAAACTGTAAAATTATCTAAGAAATATGATAAAAAATCTTCTGGTTTCATAAATGCTATTCTTAGAAATGAAATAAGAGCTAAAGAGACTATAATGGACATAACTGAGGAAGATAGTGTAAAATACTTATCTATAAAGTATTCCTATAACTCTTGGATTATAAAAAACTGGATAGATAAATTTGGACAAGAATTTGCTGAAGATTTGTTGGAAGCAAATAATGAAAAGCCTAGTATCTATATAAGAACGAATACACTTAAAATAAGTAGAGAAGAGCTTATTGAAAAATTAAGTGAAATGGGTATTGTATGTTTAAAAGTTCCTATGGTAGAAGAAGCTATTAAAGTCGAAAAAATGAAAAATATAGAAAAAAATGAATTATTTAAGGCTGGTTTATTTACAATTCAAGATATAAGTTCTATGATAGTAGGGAAAGTAATTAATCCAAAAGAAGGTTCATTTATTTTGGATGTATGTAGTGCTCCTGGAGGGAAATCTACTCACTTAGCTACTTTAATGAACAATACTGGTCAAGTAGTAGCTAGAGATATTTTTGAGCATAAACTAAAGCTTATAAACTCTACTGTAAATAGATTGGGGCTTAAAAATGTGTTTGTAGAAAGATTTGATGCTTCTGAGATTGATGAAAATAGTATAAGTAAATTTGATTATGTTTTAGCAGATGTTCCTTGCTCTGGTTTTGGTATAATAAGACGTAAACCAGAAATTAAGTATAAGAAAGAAGAAGAGTTAAAGGACATCACTTCTATACAAAAGAAAATTTTAGAAAATGCATCTAAATATGTCAAAGTTGGTGGAACTTTAGTATATAGTACATGTACAATTCAAGGTGTGGAGAATATAAATATAGTTACTTCTTTTGTTGAAGAAAATCACAACTTTGAATTTGTTCCAATTGATACAGTAAATGTAGACTTAGACAATCAAGATAAAGGATATTTAAAGATATATCCTAATATTCATGGTATAGATGGTTTTTTCATAGCAAAATTAAAGAGAATAAGGTAGTGAGAGAATGGAAAAGAAAAAGATAGTATTAAAAAATTTTACTGAAGATGAACTTAAAGAATTTATGAAAACTATAGATGAAAAGCCCTTTAGAGGAAGTCAAATATTCTCTTGGATATATAAGGGTGCAAAAACTTTTGATGATATGAACAATATACCAAAAAGTTTGAGAAATAAATTAGAAGAGGTTTCATGTATAGGGCATATAGATATAGAATTAAAGTTAGAATCTAAGGTAGATAATACAAAAAAATATTTGTTTTTATTAGATGATGGAAATATAATAGAAACTGTGATGATGGATTATGATAGTAGAGTTACTGTCTGTGTTTCTAACCAAGTAGGTTGTAGGATGGGATGTAATTTTTGTGCATCTACAATGGATGGATTAATTAGAAACTTAGAGCCATGGGAAATTTTAGACCAAGTTATTAAAATTCAAGAAGATACTGGTAAGAGGGTATCAAATCTTGTATTGATGGGGAGTGGTGAGCCACTTGATAACTTTGAAAATACAAAACAATTTTTAAAAATAATTAACGAAAAAAATGGTCTTAATATAGGGTATAGACATATAACTCTTTCAACTTGTGGAATAGTACCTAAAATGTATGAGTTGGCAGACTTAGAAATAGCTATAAATTTAGCTTTATCACTTCATTCACCATATGATGAAGAACGAAGAAAAATTATGCCTGTAGCAAATGCTTATTCTATTGAAGAAATATTGAATGCATGTAGATATTATATAAAAAAGACAAATAGAAGGGTTACATTTGAATATTCTCTTATAAAAGGGGTAAATGACTCAGAAAAAGAAGCAAAGGCATTAGCTAAGCTCCTAAAAGGTATGCTATGTCATGTAAATTTAATTCCAATAAATAAAGTTGAAGAAAGAGAATATGAAAAGCCAGATAAAGCATTTATTTATAAATTTAGGGATAGTTTGGAGAAGAACAATATACCTGCCACAGTTAGGATGTCTATGGGTTCTGATATTAGTGGAGCTTGTGGGCAATTGAGAAGAAAATACAAGTAATTTGTAAGGAGGAAGTCGTATGGTTTATAGTTGTGCCTCCCATATAGGAAAAATAAGAAAAAACAATGAAGACTATTGTGAGGGAGAAGTTATAGATACAGAACATGGTCCAATAGGAATATTTGCCATAGCTGATGGAATGGGTGGACATAAAAAAGGTGAAGTCGCCAGTAAATTAGCAGTAGAAAATATAATTGATTTTCTAAAGGAAAACTTATTACAACATGATAATGTAAAAATAGACTATATAGATGATATATTAAAACAGGCTTATAATAATGTAAACTCAATTGTGCACAAAAAATCTATGGAAGATATAGAATTTGAAGGAATGGGAACTACATTAGTTACGGCTATAGTGTATAATAATGTCTTATATGTGGCAAATGTTGGAGATAGCAGATGTTATTTGTTAACAGATGAAAAATTTGATAAAATAACTATAGACCATTCCGTGGTTGAAGAACTTATGATGGCCCATGTCATTACAGAAGAAGAGGCAAGAAGACATCCACAGAGGAATAGAATAACTAGAGCAATTGGAACAGATGATATGGTTGTTGTAGATATTTTTAAGAAAGAAATCAAAAAAAGTGATATAATACTTCTTGCGACAGATGGATTAACTGGGTTTATTGATGATGAAGATATAAGAGATTTAATATTAGATTATGAATATGAGAGAACTAGTAATATAAGTGAAGAATTGATAAGTATGGCCAATGATGTTTCTGGTAAAGATAATGTTTCGGTTATAGTGATAAAAGTATAATTAGGACGGTGATATTGTGGGAGATACAATTTTAGGAAATCGATATGAAATCATCAGGAAGATTGGTGATGGAGGAATGGCCTTTGTATATGAGGCTAAAGACAGATTATTAAACAGGACTGTTGCACTTAAAGTACTTAGACCTGAATTTGTAGATGATGATGAATTTCTAACAAAGTTTAAAAGAGAGGCAGAAGCAGTAGCAAGTCTTTCACATCCAAATATAGTAAATGTTTATGATGTTGGTGAAGATGGAAAAGTTCACTACATTGTAATGGAGTTTGTAGATGGGAAGAATCTAAAAGAGATTATACAAGATGAAGGTATATTAGATGAATATACTGCATTAGATATAACAAAACAAATAGCTATGGCACTTAGTGCAGCGCACAAAAAGGGGATTATACATAGAGATATAAAACCTCATAATATTCTCATATCAAATGAAGGAAGAGTAGTAAAAGTGGCTGATTTTGGTATAGCCAAAGCTGTTTCAAATTCAACAATGACTAATATTGGTAGTATAATAGGTTCAGTGCATTATTTTTCACCAGAGCAAGCTAAAGGTAAATTTGTAACTAATAATGCTGACCTGTATTCTCTAGGTATAGTTTTATATGAAATGTTGATAGGAAAAGTTCCATTTAGGGGAGATAGTCCAATTTCTATAGCACTTCAACACATTAATGATGATATAGACTTTACATCAGAAGAAAAAGTTAGGATTCCTCAAAGTGTAAGAACTACAATAAAAAAGCTTACAGAAAAATCTAGTGCAGATAGATATCAAACTGCTGAAGAATTGATAGAAGATATAGAGTATATAGAAAAAAATATTGATTTAGATTTTATAAAAGAATATGATGATTTTGCAACTAAGAAAATTGATGAAAAGGAAATTAATAAAGTTGTAAATCCAACACTTGCAAAACCAGCTCCTGAAAAAGTGGTTAAGCCTGTTGAAGTAGCTGATTTGGATGATGATGAAGATTACTATGATGATTTTTATGAAGAAGATGATGATGAAGATGAAGAAGAGGAAGAGATAATGAGAGCTAAAAAGAATCAGAGACCTAAGAGTACTCCAAGTAAGAGAACTAAGAAAAAGAAGAAAAAACAGGAAAGCCCAAAATCTAGAAGAAGATTAAAAGTAATTGCGGCTGTTTTGATACTGATATTGTGTGCTCAAGTATTCTTAGCATATAAGTTTTTATTTGCTGGAGGGTTTGGCAATAAATCTTTGACTGTTCCTAATCTTGTAAATATGACATTAGAAGAAGCTCAAAGTGCTGTTGAAAAAGAAGGATTATACCTGAGTGTAAAAAGTGAAGAGTATAATAGTGAAGTTGATGAAAATTGTATAATATCACAGACACCTGAAGGTGGAAGTACAAATGTCAAAAAGGGTGATACTATAAATGTTGTCGTAAGTAAAGGTTCAAGTCAGGCATCTGTTCCTAATGTAGTGGGACTTACTTTGAGTAATGCAAAACAACTTATTGAAGAAAATAACTTAAAAGTGGGAACTGTTAAGTATGAATACAGCTCAATATATAAAGAAGGTACAGTTTTAAGTCAGAGTCCAGGTGCTGGCTCATCAAGAGCTCAGGAAGGTGATGAGGTAAACCTATATGTAAGCAAAGGTTCAGAAAAATCAAATACACAGACTCCAACAGTACCAGATAAAAAACCAACAACACCAGAGAATAATACACCAACAGAACCTGGTTCAAACTCAGGAAACAGTGGTGGAAATTCAGGAGGCTCAAATTCAGGAAATAGTGGTGGAAACTCAGGCAATAATGGAAGTAACTCAGGAGGTTCAAACTCAGGAAATAGTGGTGGAAACTCAGGAGGTTCAAACTCAGGAGATAATGGAGGAAGTTCAGGAGGCTCAAACTCAGGAGACAATGGAGGAAGTTCAGGAGGTTCAAACTCAGGAGACAATGGAGATAGTTCAGGAGGCTCAAACTCAGGAGATAATGGAGGAACTTCATCAGGAACTGGCGCAAACATTGGTAAAACAGAATAAATATTAATAAAATAAGAGCTGTCCTTTTATAGAAAATATTTTCTTTAAAGGGCAGTTTGTTTTGTATAAAATACTGAATTGGTTATAATATAAGGAGAAAAGTATTTATGAAGAAGAAAACAGTTTTAATTACAGGAGGAGCTAGAGGGATTGGTAAAGCTATGTCTAAAGCTTTTGCAAAAGAAGGTTACAATGTATTAGTAAATTTTAATAAGTCAGAAAATGAAGCTAAAGAGTTGTACACTATATTAAATGAAAAAAATTTTTCTGTAAAACTTTTTAAGGCTAATATTTCAAATAGAGAAGATGTAGAGGATATGGTAGATTATTGTATAAAAGAATTTGGAGGATTGGATGTACTTGTAAACAATGCTGGTGTAAGTCAAGATAAGTTGTTTACAGATATAACTGATGAAGATTGGGATAATATGATGAATATTAATTTAAAAGGAAGCTTTTATTGTTCACAAGTTGCTTTAAAATACATGATATCAGAAAAAAAAGGAAATATAATTAATATATCTTCAATCTGGGGTATATCAGGTGCCTCTTGTGAAGTGCATTATTCTATAACAAAAGCAGGCATAATAGGTATGACAAAGGCATTAGCTAAAGAAGTAGGACCATCAAATATTAGAGTAAATAGCATAGCTCCAGGTGTCATTAATACTGACATGTTATCTGGATATAATGAGGAAGATATAGACGCTCTTGTGGAAGAAACCCCTCTAATGAGGCTAGGAACTCCAGAAGATATAGCAAATTGTGCTATTTTCTTGGCATCAGACAAATCAAATTTTATCACTGGTCAGGTAATTAGTCCAAACGGAGGATTTGTTATTTAAAAAAAATGTGGTATTATATAAAAATAGGAAAGAATAACACGATATACTACTCATAAACAGTATGTGTTTATATAAATTTTATAAAGGGAGGCATTTGATGCTAGAAGGAAAAATTATAAAGGGGATTAGTGGATTTTATTATGTAGATACTTATAATGGTATTTATGAATGTAAGGCTAGAGGGATATTTAGAAAGCAGAAAATAACACCTTTGGTTGGTGATAGAGTCAAAATAAGCATTGTTGATGAAGATGAAAAAAAGGGTATCTTAGAAGAAATCGACAGTAGAGATACAGAACTTATAAGACCTCCTATTGCAAATGTAGATAAAGCATTAATAGTATTCGCAATAAAAAATCCTAAACCAAACTTATCTCTTTTAGATAGATTTATAGTTTTGGCAGAAAAAGAAAATTTAGAAACTGTAATAATCCTTACAAAAGCAGATTTAGATGATAATGATACATTAGAAACTGTTAAAAATATATATGAACTTAGTGGCTATAAAGTCATTCCTGTAAGTAATATTACTAAGTTAAATATAGATAAAGTAAAAGAAGAATTAAAAGAAAATGTAGTAGTGTTTGCAGGACCATCTGGAGTTGGAAAATCAAGCTTATTAAATGAAATAGATGAAAATTTTAAACTTCAAACAGGAGTTGTAAGTGATAAAATAAAAAGGGGAAAACATACTACTCGTCACGCTGAACTTTTAAAATTAGAATTTGGTGGAATGGTTGCAGATACACCAGGTTTTAGTTCCCTTGTCCTTGAAGATATAGAGGAAGTTGAACTTAAAGATTATTTTATAGAATTTGATAAATTTAATGATTGTAAGTTTGGTTCAAAGTGTATTCATGAAAATGAACCTAATTGTGCTATAAAAGAAGCTGTTACAAATGGAGAAATATCTAAAGAAAGATATGATAGTTATATACAGCTGCTACATGAAATAAGACAAAATAATAGTAGGAGGTATTAGAAACATGATTAAATTAGCACCATCAATATTATCAGCAGATTTTGCAAAATTATTAGAAGATGTAAGAAAAGTAGAAAGTGCAGGATGTGAATATCTTCATATCGATGTAATGGATGGACACTTTGTACCAAACATTACATTAGGACCACTTGTAGTCAAAAGTTTAAAGAAAGAAAATATAAATATGGTATTTGATGCTCATCTTATGATAGAAAATCCAGACCAGTATATTGAAGAATTTGTAAAAGCAGGATGTGATATAATAACTGTTCACCAGGAGGCTTGTGTTCATCTACATAGAACTATACAAAATATAAAATCACATGGAATAAAAGCTGGTGTAGTACTTAATCCAGCTACACCAGTAGATACGATTAAACATGTACTACCTGATTTAGATATGGTATTATTAATGTCTGTTAACCCTGGATTTGGAGGACAATCATTTATTCCTTGTGTTTTAGATAAGATTAAAGAGTTAAAAGCTATTATAGATAGTCAAGGATTAAACATTGATATAGAAGTTGATGGTGGTATAAGCCCTAAAAACGTAGCCGAAGTTGTACAAGCAGGAGCTAATATAATAGTAGCAGGTTCTGCAATATTTGGAAGTGATGACATTCAAGAAACAGTTAATTTATTTAGAAAGAATGCTTCTCTTGAAGAATTAGTTTAAATTTAATAATGAAAATCTGTATTGTTTTAAATGGCGAAATTGAAGATTACGAAGTTACAAGAGATATTATAATTAAGGAATGTTATGACTGCATAATATGTGCAGATGGAGGGGCAAATCACACTTATAAAATGGAAATAATGCCAGATTATATATTAGGAGATTTAGATTCAGTAGAAGAAGAAAAGATAAATTTCTATAAAAATAAAGGTGTTAAATTTGAAAAATTTCCATCTAAAAAAGATGAGACTGATACAGAGCTTTGTCTTTTTTTAGCTAAGACACTTAAAGCAAATCATATTGATTTTTTTGGTGCTTTAGGGGGAAGGATTGACCACACTCTTGCAAATATAAAGCTATTATATTATTTAAAAGAAGATGGTATATATTCTAGGATACTTTCTGATAAAGAAGAGATGTATATAGTTGAAAATGAGGAAATTTCATTGTATGGAAACCCAGGGGACACTATTTCTGTAATAGCTATAAATGGTGATGCTAAGGGTGTAACACTTACTGGCTTAGAATACCCTCTCGATAATTATTATATGAAATACTCTGTACCTATTGGAATATCAAATGTTATGTTGAGTAATTCTTGTAAGATTAAAGTAGAGCAAGGCTGTGTACTTGTAGTTAGAAATTTATAAAATTTGATTTTGACAATTGGTTTTATATTGTAGAGCAGATACAATCAAGTAAAATATATTTATGATTGTATCTGCTTTTTAGTATATAATTATAAATATATAATAAACTTTGACATAAGGGGGATTTTTTGTGGTAGATAGTATTATTTTTGATTTAGATGGAACATTGTGGGATTCAACTGAAGAAGTATGCAAAGTCTGGCAGGATGTTTTAAGTAAACATAAGGAAATAGAATTAAGTGTCACAAAAGATTTATTTAGAAGTCTTATGGGGCTTTCTTTTGAGGAAATAGCAAATCGTTTATTTCCAAATTTAAGTGAAGAAGAAAGAATGAATTTATTGAATGAATGTTCTTTGAAAGAATGTGACTATTTATCTGAAAATGGAGCTAAATTATTTGATGATATAGAAGATACTCTTAAATTACTATCTAAAAAATATAAATTATTTATAGTAAGTAATTGTCAAGCTGGATATATAGAATCTTTTTTAAAAGCACATAAACTAGAACAGTATTTTATAGATTTTGAATGTCCTGGTAATACTGGTTTGCATAAAGGAGAAAATAATAAACTTATAATTGAAAGAAATAAATTAATAAATCCAATCTATGTTGGTGATACGCAAGGTGATGCAAATAGTGCTAAGTTTGTAGGTATACCTTTTATATATGCCAAATATGGGTTTGGGAATGTAGATGTATATGATTATTTTATAGACTCATTTAAAGATTTGTTAGAACATGATATATTAAAATAAGATGAGTTTAAAAATTATATTAAAATAATAAAAAAGTTATGGGGGGATTTAAAAATGGAATTACAAGATACTATTTTTAAAAGACAAAGTGTAAGAAAGTTTAAAAATCAAGATGTATCAGATGAAGATATTTTAAAAATGATAAAAGCAGCAGGTGCAGCACCATCAGGCAAGAATATTCAAAACTGGCATTTTGTTGTTATAAAACGCCGTGATTTAATGGAAAAGATAGCAGATGTGATAACTAAAAAGCAACAAGAAATACTTGCAGAAATGGATAAAGTATCAGTGGATAAGGCTAATAGATTTAGAAAATTTGTTAAAAACTTTACACTATTTTATTTAAAAGCTCCAGTTTTAGTATTAGTTTTTACAAAGGTATATAACCCATCAGGATATTATGAATTAGAGCTTATAGATGCACCTAAGGAGACTATAGATAAATTATTTATAAGAAATCCAGGTATGCAGAGTCTAGGTGCTGCAATTGAAAACTTTACACTATCAGCAATTGAACTTGGATATGGTTCTTGTTGGTTGACAAGTCAAAACTATGCAGCAGATGAGATAGAAGCTGTTTTAGAAGCAGAAACTGGTTTTGAAAAGGGAGAGTATTTTTTAGGTGCAATGTTAGCTCTTGGAGTGCCAGAGGACAATTTGAAGAGTCCATCTAAAAAACCAGTAGAAGAAATATGTACATTTATAAAATAAAAGTCAAGGACATTTTAAAATCGAAGTAAATTAAAAACAAAATAAATTAAAAATAAATATTTAAAAAATTAAAAAGTAGGTTTTATTGATATTAATTTTATATTTCAAATCATTGATTTAATTAATACAATAAGAACTACTTTTTTTTGTATATTAATTTTAAATATATTTAAATCTTTAGAAAATCTTTAGAAAAGTATATGTAATATCTTAAGTTTTTAATTTTAATATTAAGTATATAAAACAAAATGAAAAAATATTAAATTTAAACTAGAAGGAGGTTTCTAAGATGGACATTAAATACAAATAACCAGAACAAAAGATATAAATATATATATAAATGGAAAAACTTCTATCATATTGTATAATCATATATGTAAAGAAAATTTATAAATTAATATAAAGGAGATTAGAATGAATTCATATAATATTTTGGTGGTAGAAGATGAAAAGGAGATAGCAGATGCTATAGAAATATATCTATTAAATCAAGGATATAATGTTTTTAAGGGATACAATGGATTAGAAGGTCTTAAGGTTATAGAAAACCAAGAAATACATTTAGCTATAGTTGATATAATGATGCCTAAAATGGATGGTATAACACTTACAATGAAGCTTAGAGAAAACTATAATTTTCCAGTAATAATGCTATCTGCAAAATCAGAGGAAGTTGACAAAATAATGGGGCTTAATATAGGAGCAGACGATTATGTAACAAAACCTTTTAAGCCATTAGAACTATTGGCTAGAGTTAATTCACAACTTAGAAGGTACACTAAGTATCTAAACATGGTTGGAAATAAAGAGCAAAAGGTAGAAAGTGACGATAGTGTGTTTGCAATAGGCG
This sequence comes from Clostridioides difficile ATCC 9689 = DSM 1296, assembly GCF_001077535.1. GTDB lineage: Bacteria > Bacillota > Clostridia > Peptostreptococcales > Peptostreptococcaceae > Clostridioides > Clostridioides difficile. The sequence continues at coordinate 2,832,273 of NZ_CP011968.1, read as the reverse complement.
GATTAGAATTAAATGAAAATACAAAAGAAGTTAGTATTGATGGAAAGTATATAAAAACAACTCCTATAGAATTTAAAATACTAAGTTTACTTATGAGAAATGCAGGAAGAGTTTTTTCTGCTGATGAAATATATGAAAGAGTTTGGAATGAGAATGCTGTAAATACAGATACAGTTATGGTACATGTGAGGAATATAAGGGAAAAGATAGAAATTGACCCAAAAAATCCTAAATATTTAAAGGTGGTGTGGGGTGTTGGATACAAAATTGAAAAAATTTAAAGATAAATATATAGTTACTATTATAGTTTTTATACTTATGTTATCAGCATCATTAGGTATGATTAGTCAATATTCTACTATACAAGCAAGTGCTAAAGGTGGAGCAGAGAATCCATTTGAACAGGAAAGCTTTGTAGATAGTATATATAAAGGAAGTTATGTTTTATATCATAATATGAAGGAAGAACAAGAAGGTAAGATGATACAACCATCAAAGCTATTTATCAATGAAGAAACTATGAACTATATAAAAAATGTAAGTAAAGAAAAAGATACTTATGATGGTTCAGAAACTTACTATACAGATGATAGTATTAATGCAGATTTTAATGAAAACTTTGAAAATTGGGAGCATTTCATTAAAGCGTCAGGAAAGAATTTAAAGTACTATTTAGTTGATAAAGAAAGCAATTTTGAATTTTTTAATGATAATAAAGAATTAGGAGTACTTGATACAACAAAGAATGATGCTTCAAAAGAAAATTCTGATGAAAATCAGTCAAAAAATACAGAAATGAATGATGAGGAAAGACAAAAGCAGATTACAGATATAAAAGAAAACTATAGATTCTACGTTGTAATGAATTTTGATAAAGATGGAAAAGTAAATATTGTAGATTCTTATGGAGTAAATCAAAAAGTTATTAATCAAATGTTGTTATCTAAAGCAAGAGAAGATTTAATGGATACAAGTTTAGGAGGAAATTCAATTTCATATAAGTTATCTCCAATAAAAAATATAACATTAGTATATGCTGTACCTAAAGCAATAAGTAAAGGTGATAGTGTAGAGTATGGTTATGGAAATACTTATTTTGATGATGGTATAATTTCATATATAAGCAATGTAGAAAATAATTCTTATTATAAGATTTCTGGAATGATTTTAAAAATTATATTAGCTATAGTTGTTATTGTAGCTTTAGCATTCCCATATAGAAAATCTAAAGAGTTGCTAGGATTTGATACATTATCAAGAATACCGTTAGAGATACTCTTTATTGCTCTTGCTATTATACAGGGGCTTGTAGATTTATATCCTACTGTTATAATAAGTAATACCTTGAGTGGGAATTATGTAGAGTACCTTATAAACAATGACATAAGTGCTAAAATGGCTAGCATATTGGTAAGTTTAATGAATTTAACTTATTGGTTTGTAATATTCTCAATAATATTTGTATTTATAATACTTTTAAAACACATTTTAAATGTTGGAATAAGAGAGTATTTTACAAAACATACTATGACAGGAATGTTTTTTGTATGGCTAAAAAAAGCAGGAAAAACAGTTATTAATCAAATTAGAACAATAAATCTAAAAGAAAAGCCAAATAAAACTATAGTTACAATTTTGGGAATAAATTTATTGATTATAGTTATAATGTGTAGTATGTGGTTCTTTGGAATAATACTCGCATTAATATATTCAGTAGTATTATTTAAGATACTGTCAGATTACTCTAAAAAGACAATATATGAATATAATCAACTTTTAGATGTTACAAAGAAAATTTCAGATGGAAACTTAGATGTAAATATGGAAAAAGATTTAGGATTTTTTAATCCTATAAAAGACGAATTAGGAAATATTCAAACTGGATTTAAAAAAGCTGTTGACGAAGAGGTTAAGAGTCAAAAGATGAAAACAGAGCTTATATCAAATGTATCACATGACTTAAAAACACCTCTAACATCTATAATCACTTATATAGATTTATTAAAAGATGAAAGTATAACAGATGAAAATCGTAAGTTGTATATTGATACATTAGACAGAAAGTCACAAAGATTGCAACATCTAATAGAAGATTTGTTTGAAGTAAGCAAGGCAAATAGTGGAGATGTTTATTTGAATATAGTAAATGTGGATATTGTATCTCTAATGAAGCAGACACTTTTAGAATTAGATGACAAACTTGCAGATTCATCTCTAATAGTAAAGAATAACTTTTCTAATGAAAAAATAATATTACCATTAGATAGTCAGCGTACATTTAGAGTATTTGAAAATCTTATAATAAATATAAGCAAATATGCAATGCCAAATTCAAGAGTGTATATTGATATTTTAGAAACAGATAATAAAGTAAATATTATGCTTAAAAATATGTCTGCATCTGAGATTGATTTTAGTGTAGATGATATAATGGAGAGATTTGTAAGAGGAGATAAATCACGTAACACAGAAGGTTCTGGTCTTGGTTTAGCGATAGCAAAAAGTTTTATAGAATTACAGGGTGGTAAGATGAATATAAGTGTGGATGGTGATTTATTTAAAGTTACAATTACTTTTAACAAAAATTAGATTAGACTTATTTAATAATTATAAAGTCTATAGAATAAAAGAGTCTGGAAATATTTATGTGTATTCTTTAAATAAAAATTTATAGGTATTGTTTTAAAATAATTTGTAAGCATTATTTCAAAACAGCTTATAAATGTTATTTTAAAACAGAATGTTGATTTATTTAAAAAAGGTGAATCCTAATATACAAGGTTCACCTTTTTATTTTACAAAATGTTATTTAGTGTTACAGAGCTTATAAATAGCATAATATCTGGGTTTACTATTAACATAGTACTAGCAATTTATTTTGAAATCTTGTATAAGCTATTTTATATTATTTAATTACTATTGTTTGTACTTTACAATGTGATAAAGAATTTACCTCTACAGTTTTAGTATTTACTTTAAGCTTGCTAGTATTATCATAGATTTCGTCGAGCATTGCACTATAAGCATCATTGACATTTTTATTGATGTTAAGACTTCCCTTAGCATCCTCATTTTTCATACCATTGAAGATTCTAACTACAATTCCATCTCCTTTTTCTTCTTTCTTTATTGCACTTACTGTGAAATTTGAATTATTTACATTCATCAAACTATATTCATTTTCATATATTTGTTTTTCGTCATTGAATGCAAATATAAGTCTACCATTTAAAAAATCAGCATATTCATATATTTGTATAGGTGTTAAGAATCTCTTAGCTGTATTAGCTACATTTGCTTCATCAAATTTATTGTTATATATGTAAAGACCAAAGTCAAAGTTTAACTCTTTAAGTAATTGTGCATCTGGTGTTGCTATTATTTTTTCTCCAGAAGCTCTTCCTGGTCTATAAAGTAAATTTTCTCTTCCCATATATCCAAATGACCTGAATAGTGTTAATGCTATTGTATCTAAATTATCACCAACTATTTGATATTCTCTTACACAACCAGTTATTAATGCTATTCCTCTTTGTCCATCCTCTAAAGTAACAAAACTTTGCATTGGTTCGATAGTTATAGGTTTTTCTTGCCATGAGTAATTGTCTCTTTTCCACAATGCAAGGTCTTTTTCTAATACTGTTGGTCTTTGTATTATTCCAAATTGTTGATCTGCTATAGAAAACTTAGATGCTATTTCTGTATTAAATAAAACTCTTACTCTATGAGATAGTGCTTGGTTATTTTTTATATTAACATTAAACTTAATTATTTGTTCTTTAGGTTCTAAGGTAATTTTCATTGTTACTGGCATTTTCACAGAAACTTTACCTATAGCCCTTTCTTCCAGTGAAGCTGGTATGGTCAATGAATATTTAAGTATCATTTCTTCTTGAATGTTTGATTTTAGCACTTCTACTGAAGATACAGAATCTAAAGATGAAACATAAATATCTTTTCTTGGAGGAGAATAGTTGTATGAATCTCCATCATCTCCATTATCTTCAATTACAGCTTGGTTTTTATAAGTCTTATTAGATTCTTTATCTAATATTTCTAATGAACCATTTTTATTGGCTGTTATTTTGTAGTATTTGTTTTCTATTTCTTTGCAATTACTTGTTTCTATTTCACATTTATTTTTAGTATCCAATTCAAAAACTAGTTGAGTATATCCCATTGGTGGTATATCTTTTACTGAAAGTGCAATTTTTGCTCTATATACAGTTTTGGGTATATATATTTTTTTACTTGGGTTTAATCTTATTGTTTGAGTTAATATATAATTTGTAATATCTTCTTTTTCTTTTATTATATAATTAAGAATTTCTCCATTTTTATTCTTTATCACAAAATCTTGACCTGGAATATAAGTATCAAATTCTACAACTTCATTTCTGACTTCTGGGAATCCATTGAATACTGTTAATGTTATTTCTTCATTATTATTTTTGATTTGAGTACTTATAAGTCTCATATGCAAATCTAATAAATTTATACTCAAATCTCTGGCTTGTTTGTATCTTGTGTATACATCCTCATTTGTTGTGTCACTATTACAAGAACCTATGCTGTCATGAGCTGCATTTTCAAACATAAGTTTCCATATATCTTTTATAACTAGATGAGGGTATTCATTTCCAAGTGAATAACTTAATGTTAATAATGGTTCAAGTACATTTGTAATATAATTTTCTAATTTGTTATTCATTATTTTAAGGTCTGACCTTGAGGAGAATATGGATTTGTGTATTCTCATATGTTTAGCATTTAAAAATTCACCTTTAAGCTCTGTAAATTCATTTCTTTCATTTCTTACTGAATCTATATAGTTTTCTATATCACTTATTTCGTATTCATTTTCATTATCTATTTCATTAGCTTTTTTTAATATATCAGGAAGGTTTTTTCTTATTGGTGCTTGGTCAAATCCATTTGGAAAATATACGTTATTAGTAGAAGCTTTAACCTTAAGTTTTCCGATTATATCTTTTAAATATTCTTTTAAATCTGAATCATCTTCTGGTATATTACCTCCATAGTAATAACCAAATGGTATTTGAACTGCTAATACTTTTGAACCATCAGAACCTTTCCATATAAACTCTGTTGTATCTACCATATCATCAGAAACTCCACGCCAAAATAATGAACTATCTATTCCAAAACCTCTGTATATTTGTGGCATTTGAGCTGATTGCCCAAAAGAATCTGGTACATATCCAACCCTCATAGGTTCACCAAATTCATTGCATCTATCTATTCCATAGTAAAGGTTTCTAATTATAGATTCTCCTGATATAACCAATTGGTCTGTTTGAGTATACCAAGGTCCAATAACTAATCTTCTTCTTTGAACTAAATCTCTTATTCTATATTCATCCTGAGGTCTCCATTTTAAATAATCATCTAAGAGAGAAGCTTGTGCATCCATAGTAAAGTATTTAAAGTCTTCTTTTTCTTCCAATATGTCTAATATATCTTGAAAATCTTTCATTAAATATATTTTTGACCTTGATGTTGTAAAATACCATTCTCTATCCCAATGACTGTGTGGAACTACATGTACTTTTGTCTTTTTCATAAAAATCCTCCCAAAATTTAATTGAGAATTGAGAGTACACTCAATTCTCAATTATCTAAAATTAAGTTTTTAATTTACATTATATCTAACTCTATTTCATCAAATTCTATATTTTCCGTAGTTTCATCTTCATTGAAGTCTACTAAAGTTGTTGATAGTATTGCTATTACTAAAGCTCCAAATATTGCACCTACTAAGTAAGCCCATCCAGAACCTATTGATATAAATCCATATAATCCACCAACTGGAGGCATTATAGCATGTACACCTAACAAAGCTGATAATCCTACACCCAAAGCGCATCCTATCATATTAACAGGAACTAATTTTAATGGATTTGTTAAAGTGAAAGGAATTGCACCTTCTGTTATTCCAATTATACCCATAACTATATTGCCTTTTCCTGTTTCAGCTAATGCATTGGAAAATTTTGATTTTCTTATGAATGTAGCTAAACCATATCCTAGTGGAGGTATAACTATTGCGCAGTTTACCAATATCGCTGGTAGATAGATTCCCTCTAACAATAATGCATTTCCTGCCATCCAAGCTGCTTTATTTACTGGTCCACCTAAATCGAATCCTATCATTGCGCCTAAAATTAAAGCCAATACCACCGAATTTGTTCCATTTTGACACATTTCAGCTACCCAAGCATTTAATGAAGTATTTATGTTTCCTAAAGGTCCTGCTAATACAACACTCATTAAAAAACCAGTTAATCCAACTGTTATAAGTGGCATTATTATAAGTGGCATCATTCCTGATGCTGACCCAGATATTTTAATTTTTTTCTTTAAAAACTTACAAACATACCCAGCAAAGAAACCTGCTATTACTGCTCCTAAGAATCCTGCATTAGTATTACTTGCTATGAGCCCACCAATAAAACCTGCACCCATAGCTGGTTTCTCACCTATTGAAAATGCTATAAATCCTGCTAATACCGTATTTAATAGACCTATGCCAGTCCAACCAACTTGTTCCATTAAGTAAAGAATATGATAAAAACCAGATACATTTTTATAAGCATCTAAACTTGTTATACCCACTGCTAAAGCTGTAAGCTTTGGGATAGCTACAACTAAAGATGAGCCTATTACAAGTGGCAACATATATGAGATACCTGTCATTAAGTGTCCCTTAAGTTCACTTAAAAGAGATTTATTTTTTTTACTCATTTTTAATCCTCCTATATAAGTTTGTTATATTTTTTGATAATATGTTATAATTATATTAGACAATTTTTTAATTTTTGATTTTTCTCATTCTATATTAGAGTGAGATTTTTTTATTAAGAAATAGCTTCTATACACTTTGTTAAGACAGCTTCTGGTTTTTTTAACGCTATACCTATTTTGACTTTTATCACTTTTTTACCATCAAATCTTTCCATTCCAGATATAGTTTGGTCAGATGCTATAAGTATAAAGTCCGCATCTTGTGCTTCTTCTTTTGTTATAGTATTTACTCGTCCCATAGCACCTTGTTGTTCTACTTTGATTTCATGACCCATTTTTGATGCAGCTTGTTCTAAAGCTTTTGCTGCCATAGGTGTGTGTGCTAATCCTGCTATACATGATGTTATTGCTACTATTTTCATAATTATTCCTCCTTCATTTTATTAGTTATATATTTTACTAAATGACTTGCATCACTAGCATTTTTAACTTCACTTGTAAAATCATCCTCCATTAAACATGTGGCTAATTTAGATAGAGTTTTCAAATGTATATTTCCTTCATTTTTATGTGGGGCTAACAAACTAAATACATATCTAACCTTACTATCATCTAAAGTTTTCCACTCTAACTCGTTAGTTGTTTTAATATAGAGTATGGAAGCTTCCTTTACATTTACACTCTTTGTATGAGGTATCGCAAATCCATCTTTTATTCCTGTTGGAAATTCATTTTCTCTTTTTAGAAGGTCTTTTAAAAGAGCCTCTTTATTAGTTGTAATACCTAGTATATAAGCACTATCTGCAATAAAATTTAATACTTCTTCTTTGCTTTTTAAGTCTTTATCTATAAATATATATTTTTCTTGTAGTACCATATATTTTTCCACTCCATTCATAATGTCTTAACTTATATTTATATTGTAATCATTATCCTAATTAAATTAAATATAACTAATTTCCACTTCGACATGGAAATTTATATTATGATAATAACTAATTTCCATATAGAAGTGGAAATAAATTATTATAATACAATTTTATTAGAGTAATTGTATTATATTAGTGTAAATAGTATAATTTAGAAGAAATTCTATAAGGGGGGATATTTATGCACAAGAGATTGCTCACGTTGTTTAAATTATTAAATGAAAGTGATGATAAAATTACTTGTAAAACTTTAAGTAATCATTTAAAAGTGAGTGAGAGAACTATAAGAAATGATATTACTTCTATAAATGGAACTTTAGAGAAAAATGGTGCTATTATTAAAATAAAAAAAGGAGAAGGATATTATATAGATATTCTTAATTTAGCATTATACCAACAGTATCTAGCATTAATATCTGATGATATTATGGATTCAAGTGAAATACCAGATTCTCCTATAGAAAGAAATCAATATATTTTAAAATATATTCTCTATAACAATACATATATAAAACTAGAAGATTTAGCTAATAGCTTGTATGTGAGTAAATTTACAATACTAAATGACATAAAAAGAATAAAGCCTATTTTGTCAAAGTATAATTTAATATTAGTTTCTAAGCCATATTATGGAGTTAAAGTTGAAGGGAAGGAAATAGATATTCGAAGATGTATTTCTAATAATATGATAAATAGGAATTTTGAAAACTATATAATTGGAATTACAGATAGAGAAATAGAATTATTTAATAATGTAGATTTAATAGAGCTTCAAAGGGTAGTGTTAAGTGAAATTAATAAATTTAATATCAATTTCCTAGATTTTAATCTAAAAAACTTTATTATCCATTTAGCTATTACTGTAAGTAGAATACTTGATGGTTACTGCTTAGATAATGTTTTAGATGTTGTTTTAACAGATTTTCAATCGAATACAACTGTTGAAAATATATTTAATTATATTGAGAGCAAATATACTATAATTATTTCAAAGGCAGACAGAGTTTATCTATATAATCATTTTATAACTAAAAGTTCTCTTTTGGATAACGTTTCCAATAGGGTAGATACTAAAATTATAGAGTATGTTGAAGAAATTTTAGAAGTAATCAACAATCAATATACTTTTGACCTTAGAAATGATAGTGTATTATTTGATGATTTAGTACTGCACTTTAAATCAATTCTCAATTCTAAATCTTATAATTTAAATAAGGTGAATCCCCTTATAAATACAATAAAGAGTAATTATCCTTTAGCATTTGAAATAACTTTAAATGCTATAGAAAAAGTTTTTAAAAATAGTATTTACTCTTTAACAGAAGATGAAATTGGATATGTATCCCTGCATATAGGTGCTGGAATAGAGAGATTTTTTCAAAGTAATATTAAGTGTAAAAACGTAGTATTAGTATGTGGTTCAGGGTATGGTTCAAGTAGGTTATTAGAGGTTCAATTAAACAAAGTTTTTCATGATAAAATAAATATACTTCAATGTCTATCATTTAATCAATTTTTAGCTAGTGAATTGTCAGATGTAGATATAATAATATCGACAATTCCTTTAAATCATGATAGTATTCCTATTGTATTAGTGGATTTAAAACTATTAAAAAAAGATATAGAGAATATATCTAAGTCAATCACTAATAATTCCCATATTTATAGTAATCTTTTGGACAATTTCTTTGATAAAAATTTATTTATTGTTAATCCTAAAATCAAAGATAAAGATGAGCTTATAAAGTTGATGTGCAACAAATTAACTCAAAGTGAAATTGTATTTCCATCATTTGCTGAATCTGTATTTTACAGAGAAAGTTTATCTTCTACCAATATAGATGATTTTTTAGCTATACCTCATCCTATGGAATTAAGCTCTATAAGAACTAAGATTTGTATTTCCATATTGGATGAACCAATATATTGGAGTGAAGATTCTACTGTTAAATTAATCATGATGTTGGCTATAAATAAAGATGATTATATAAAAATAAACTCCATTTATGATATCCTTTTAAAGATAATTCATGACAATGATATTAGAGATAGTATATCTAATTGTAATGATTTTGATAATTTTCTTTCCATAATCAAGTCTATAGTATAGATTTTTATATTACATAAGTTTTAAAAACTTTAATAAAATATTTTTTGTTTTTAGCATAAATAGTATAAGTAAGTTTTGTATAATTTGTTATTATTTTGTATTGATTATAATTATTATACAATAAAGATTCTGTCTCAAAATAGAGAGAGAAACCTGTTTTTCATTGATAAAATGATAAAAATATATCTGATTTCATACAAAAAAGAGTGTCTCATGAACTAAAAAGTTCATTTTGAGACACCACCTTTATTATTTTATATTATTTATCTCTTGTATATATTACTATAGCATCCCTTAAAAACTTAGCTAATCCAGGTTGTTCTCTATCATAATATGATGTAAAACGTTCATCATATACATACATCTGTGCTAGAGAGGAATGAGCTTCTTTAGAGTATGTGTTCCAAGTGTAACTCAACCATTTATGATGTAATTTTGCAACTTCCTGAGCCAGTTCACTAGAGGCATCACCAGTTTTAAAAGCTTTTTTAAGTTTACTAATTATTTCGATATTTAGGTTTTGCCAATTTTCATAATCTTGCTTAGACATATTTTTAAGTTTTTTGTTTGATGTATCTATAATATCTTTACCATATTTCTCTCTAATTTCAGTTCCATAATTTTTTTCATTTTCATCAATCATCTTTTCTTTAAAACCTTCAAATTTTTCTATATCTGTCATAGTGTATTTTCCCTCCTTCAGAGCTATAGTTTTAGTTACATTTTCTATTAGTAAATCAATTTGCTTTCTTTTGGCTAGTAATTTATTATGGTGTTCTTTTAACGCACTTAAACTATCGAAGTTTGGTGAATTTATAATGTTTTTTATATTTTCTAAGTTAATTCCTAATTCTCTATAAAAAAGTATTTGTTGAAGTTTATTAACTTCATTTTGACCATATATACGATAACCTGAAGAATTTATTTTAAGTGGTTTAAGAAGACCTATTTCATCATAATATCTAAGTGTTCTAGTACTTATACCAGCTAGTTTACTTAATTTTTGAACTGTATATTCCATAAGTAGTACCTCCTATAAATTAAATATACACTTTTACGCAACGTAAATGTCAATACATTAAAATATAAAAATTTATATCTTTTAATAAAAATATAAAAAAATATCTTTACTGGATATTTTACACACAACTGTCAATACTCACTAATGAAAATTAAAAAATAAAATTTATAGACTATCTTTACTAAAAAATAGAGGGTCTATAGTCTAGGAGGAACTGTATGAATTTAAAAAGAAGCAATGAAAAACGAGAAGAGTACAGAAGAATGTATTCAGATAAAGAAAGTTTTTTAAGTTTGATTCAAAATTTTACAAGTGTCTCAATAGCAAAAGAATTAACTCTTAAAAATATAGAGTTAGAAACATCTTTTATATGTGAATATAAAGGAAAAGAAGTTGATATAATTTATAAGGTATTTTCTAAAAGCGGCAAAGTATCACATTATATAGTGTTAGAATTTCAAACAGAAATGGATACTGAAATTGTCCCAAGATTGAAATCGTATAGAGAACAAATTTGGAAAAGTTTTATTATGAAAAAAAGCCTTGAAGAAATAGAAGATAAAAATTTTAAACTTCCTAAAGTTATACCAGTTGTTTTATATAGTGGACCTGAAAGGTTAAGTAGAAAAAAAGGAATTTTGGATATTGTAGAATCTATATCGGAGTTCAGTAATAATTCTAGTATGAAAAATTAAAATTACATAATGTGTTTATTGGTCTAAAATGGAAAACTGTCGCATAAACTTGAATATGAAAATATTTATAGATACAGGTTCTATGTGGAGGTGTTCCATGAGAAATAACAAGTCTAAGGTATTGCTAGGAATACTTTGTCTAGCAACAGGAATGGCTGTAATTCTGTCAATGTTGCTTCCTGGCTGGATTTGGTCAGCACTTACCGCATTAATACTTATTGGATGTGGAGCATTATTATTTTTTTGTTAAAATAGTTTTAACTATAAAGTGTGGGGTGAGTATTGATGAAAGTAGTAACAATAAAATTACCAAAATGGATTTCAAGTATAATCCTAAAATTTATGAGAAAGAGTAAAAATGATTAAATTAAAAAGCCTACTTACGGAAGTAGGCTTTTAAACGTGGTTACTAAGCTCTTTCAATTTTACCAGAACGTAAACATCTAGTACAAACTTTTACTCTCTTAGGAGCTCCATCTATAATCGCTCTTACGCTTCTTAAGTTAGCTGACCATGTTCTTTTATTATGTTTATTTGAGTGTGATACTTGGTTTCCAGAAACCTTACCTTTACCACATACGCTACATACTTTTGCCATCTACGCACACCTCCTTAAAATGATAACTATTTAAAGACTAAAAACATATTTATATTATCATAAATAACAAAAATTTGCAATAGAAATATATATTTGCCTTACACATATTGAAGAATTTCTTATTATCATATAAAATTATATATATAATTTTATATAAAGTAAATATATTTGGAAAATAATTATTATTTTTCTTTGAATATATATACTATAGAAGAAATTTTATCCAAAAACTTTTCTAGGTTTAAATTATACCATATTTATAGTATGATATGATTATAATTTTATATAATAAATAAGTAAAAATAGTAAAAAATAAATTAAGAAATGTTTTTAATAAAAATAAGCTTAAGGGGGTCAACCATGAGTGCAAAGGTAACGAATCAATATGGAAATATAGAAATAGATAATCAAGTAATAGCTCAAGTCGTATATAGAGCTGCAATGGAAAGTTATGGCTTAGTAGGTTTAGCATATAAGTCTAAAGGAATAGTAGAGCTATTAAAAGGCGAGAACGCAACTAAAGGTGTAAGAGTTGAGGAAGTAGAAGAAGATGCCATAGCAATCGAACTTTATGTTATAATACAATATGGTACAAATATATCTACTGTTGCCAATAATATAATAGATAGAGTAAAATATGTAGTTGAAAAAATGACTGGCGTAAGAGTTACTAGAATTGATATTAATGTACAAGGAATAAGAGTTAAGTAATTTCATAGGAGGAAACAAATGATTCAATATATAGATGGTAAAAGGTTAAGGGAGATGTTTATTTCAGGTGCAAACAATCTCCAAAACAATAAAGAGTTAGTTGACAAGTTAAATGTATTCCCTGTACCAGATGGAGATACAGGAACTAATATGTCATTAACAATATCTTATGCCTTAAAAGAATTAGCAAAAGTTGAAAATGATAATATATCAGATATCGGAAAAGCATTATCTAAAGGTTCTTTAATGGGAGCTAGAGGAAACTCAGGAGTTATACTTTCACAAATAATCAGAGGTATAGCTAAATCTATAGAAGGAAAAAGTAAATTATCAACAGAAGATTTAGCAAAAGCTTTTAAAAATGGTTCAGACACAGCATATAAAGCTGTAATAAAACCAATTGAAGGAACTATACTTACTGTAGTTAGAGAAAGTGGAGAGTTTGCAATAAAAACTGCGAAAAAAGAGAAAGATGTAGTAAAGTTTTTAAGTATGCTTGTGAAGGAATCAAATTCTTCATTAGAAAGAACTCCAGACCTTCTAAAGAATCTAAAAGAAGCTGGTGTGGTTGACTCTGGTGGAAAGGGTCTTGTACTTATATATGAAGGAATGTTAGCTTCTATAAAAGGCGATAACATAGAAATAAAAAATGTTGACCTAGATACTAATATTTCAACAAGTATGGATTTTACAAAGAGTACTACTAGCACAGATGATATAAAATATTGCTATTGTACAGAATTTATTTTAGAAAGTTCTAAGGTAGAAGATACTAAAATAAGAGACATAATGATGGCTTATGGTGATAGCCTAGCAGTAGTTGGAGATGATGGAGTCATAAAGGTACATGTACACACTAATGACCCAGGAAATGTACTTCAAGAAGCTCTAAAGTACGGTCAATTATTAACTATAAAAATAGAAAATATGAAGTTACAACATGAAAATACATTACTGGATGTAGAAGAAAAGAAAGAAAATGATAGTGAACCTTTAGAAGAAGAAAAAGAGTTTGGGTTTATAGCTACTTCTATGGGTGAAGGTTTGGCAAATATATTTAAAGATTTCGGAGTTGACCATATAATAGAAGGTGGTCAAACTATGAATCCAAGTACTGAAGATTTTATGAATGCTATAAAGCATATAAATGCTAAAAATATATTTATTTTCCCAAATAACAGCAATATAATAATGGCTGCTAATCAGGCAAAAGAATTGAGTGATAAAAATATAATAGTTATACCTACAAAAAATACGCCTCAAGGATTTGCTGCATTAGTAACTTTTAATGGAGAATTAAGTGAAGATGAAAATAAAGAAGCTATGATGAATGCTTTAAACTCAGTTAAATCAGGTCAAGTAACTTTTGCTGTTAGGGATACAGTGATGAACGAAATTGATGTTAAAGAAGGTAATATAATTGGAATTGCAGAAGGGAATTTATTATCAGCAGGAGATTATGTGGATGAAGTAACATCAAACCTTATTGAAAAGTTGGTTGATGAAGATACTGCTATAATAACATTATTCTTTGGTGAAGATGTTACAGAATCTCAAGCAAATGAACTACGTACTTCTTTAGAAGAAAAGTTTGAAGATGTAGATGTAGAGTTATATTATGGAGGACAACCTCTTTATTATTACTTAATTTCAGTTGAATAATGATTATAAGAACCTGTATGACCAAGTAGCTTTTATAAAATTGGTTGTACAGGATTTTTGTGTAGTAGGTGATATATTTGTTGGATTTATATAAAGATGTTCAATATGTTAAGGGAATAGGACCTAAAAAAGCAGATAAATTAAATAAACTGGGTATATTTACACTAAAAGACCTATTGTATTATTTTCCAAGACAATTTGAAGATAGAAATAATCTAAAGAAAATAGCACAATTAGAAGATGGTGAGAAAGTTACGATAAAAGCAGTAATATCAAGTATAAATACATTTAGCCCAAAAGAAGGTATGACTTTAACAAAGATTGATGTAAAAGATGAGACAGGCTCGGCTAAATTAGTGTTTTTTAATAAGAGTTATATAAAAAATACTTTTCGTCCAGGAGATTCAATATTAGTTTTTGGGAAGGTTAAGAAAAAATTTAATAACTTAGAACTTACATCATGTGAATTAGAATATCTTACTAATTCACCTAAGAATACATGTAGATTTATGCCTGTGTACCAGCTTACATACGGTGTTACAAATAAAGAAATTATGAGTATAATTAGAACAGTACTTGAAGATAAAGAATTAATTATACAAGAATATATGCCACAAAGAATTATAGAAAAATATAGGCTATGTAGTATAGATTTTGCAGTTAGAAACATACATTCACCAAGTAGTAAGGAATCATTAAAAATAGCTTTATATAGAATTGTATTTGAAGAATTACTTATACTACAACTAGGGTTGTTTGTATTTAAAAGTGGCAGAAATAAAGAAGATGGAATAAAGTTTGAAACAAGTAAAGACTTAAAAAAAATAATAAGTGCTTTACCATTTAAACTGACTAAAGCTCAAAACAGGGCATTAGATGAAATTATACAAGATATGAATTTAGAGAAAATAATGAATAGATTGGTACAAGGTGATGTAGGGAGTGGTAAAACAGTAGTAGCTCTCTTAGCACTTGCAAATTGTGTTTTAAATGGTTATCAGGGCGCTTTGATGGCACCTACAGAGATATTAGCAGGGCAACATTATATTTCACTTACTGAGTCTCTAAAAGATTTTGGAATAAATGTAGGTCTATTAATAGGTAGTCTTACAAAAAAACAAAAGGATACAGTATTGGAACAAATAAAGAATAATGAGATTGATATATTAATAGGTACACATGCACTAATTGAAGATAAGGTTGAATTTAATAATATTGGTTTAGTTATAACAGATGAACAACATAGATTTGGTGTTATGCAAAGGAGCAAACTTTCATTGAAAGGAGCAAATCCTGATATATTAGTAATGACAGCAACACCAATACCAAGAACTTTAGCACTTATACTCTATGGAGATTTAGATATTTCTATTATAGATGAACTTCCTCCAGGAAGACAGCCAATAGAAACAATTGCTATTGAAAAAAGTAAGCGAGATAGAGCATATAATAACCTTGTAAGAAGAGAGGTTGAATCAGGAAGACAAGTGTACATTGTATGTCCCTTGGTAGAAGAAAGTGAAGCCATAGAAGCCAAATCAGCAGTTGAACTTGTTGAGGAGTTAAGAGCAGAATATTTTCACGACTTAAGGCTTGGGTTGCTTCATGGTAAAATGAAGTCAAGTGAAAAAGATGAAGTAATGAGACTTTTTAAAAATAAAGAAATAGATATTTTAGTTTCAACAACAGTAATAGAAGTTGGTGTCAATGTGCCAAATGCAACATTAATGATAATAGAAAATGCAGAAAGATTTGGACTTGCACAATTACATCAGCTTAGAGGGCGAGTTGGAAGAGGTAGTCATAAATCGTATTGTGTACTAATTTATGATTCTAAAACAGATGTATGTAGACAAAGAATGGCTATAATGGAAGAGACCAATGATGGTTTTAAGATTTCAGAGAAGGATTTAGAAATAAGAGGACCTGGGGAATTTTTTGGGACAAGGCAGCATGGTCTTCCAGAACTTAAGGTAGCAAACTTGTTTAAGCATATAAAAATACTGAAGTTAGCACAGCAAGAAGCTCGATATATATTGGGTGAAGATAATAATCTACAATTAAAAGAAAACATGGCACTCAAAAAAGAAATTATAGATAAATTTAAAGATACATTGAAAGAAATTTCATTAAATTAATTTTAAATTGTGTTAAAATATTACTAATGTAATAATGTGCTGAAGGGAGATTGTCATATTGAGAGTAATTTCAGGAAAAGCGAGAGGATTAAAACTAAATACTCCAAAAAATGAAGATGTAAGGCCAACTACAGATAGAGTAAAAGAGTCTCTATTTAATATGATAAATTCATATATAATGGAAAGTGAAGTTCTGGATTTATTTGCTGGGACTGGTTCTTTAGGAATAGAGTGCTTATCTAGGGGTGCCAAGTCATGTACTTTTGTAGATATCAGTAAGGAAAGCATAGATATTGTTAAGTCCAATATAAAAAAGGCAAGAGTTGAAAGTGAAAGTATTATTTTAAACCTTGATTTTAAGACTGCAATAGATAAACTTAAATTACAAAATAGTAAATTTGACATAATTTTTATGGACCCTCCGTATTATAAAAATATGTTTATAGAAGCTATTGAAAAAATTGATAATTCTAATCTATTGAACGAAGATGGAATAATAGTTGTAGAACATGATACGAATGATTTATTTCCAGATAAGATATGTAAATTGGAGAAAACTAGAGATAAGAAATATGGAAATACTACATTAACTTTTTATAAGATGGAGGCATAATATGGAAAATAAACCTAGAAAAGCTATATTTGCAGGAAGTTTTGACCCAATTACTAATGGACATTTAGATATTATTTGCAGGGCTTCGAAGTTATTTGACGAATTACAAATAGGAGTATTAAATAATCCTAATAAAAAGGGTCTATTTAGCTTTGATGAAAGAGTAAAACTTATAGAAAAAAGTACAAGCCATTTAAATAATATAAAAGTTGTGACTTTTGATGGTTTATTAATAAATTACTGTCAGGAAAATGGGATTGGAGCATTAGTTAGAGGTGTGAGAAGTGGTGCTGATGTTGATTATGAACTTCAGATGGCACATATGAATAGAGAGCTTAATCCAGATATAGAGACTATAATTTTACCAAGTTGTACAAAATATTCATTTATAAGTTCATCTTTAATAAAAGAGGTTTTGCTCTTTGATGCTGATATAAAAAATTTGGTTCCAAAGATTGTTTTGGAAGAATTAAAGAAAAAAACTAGTGGGGGTAATTGATATATGAAGATAGATTTAGAAATGATTGAACTATTTGAGCAGTTAGAGGAGATATTTAGAAGTGCTTCTACAATCCCTTTCTCACATAAATGCACAGTGGATAAAGATGAGGTTTTAGCAATAATTAATGATATAAGAACTTTAATACCAGAAGAAGTAACACAGGCAGTATGGATTAATAAAGAAAGAAATAAAATAATAAGTCAAGCTAAGCAAGATGCTACAAATATAGTTGAACAAGCGAAAAAAGAAGCTGAGAGAATACAACAAGAATATCAAGATAATATAGAGGAATTAAAGAAAAATTCTGAAGATGTAGTAAAGGCATATGTAGAATCCAGCGAACCTGTTGTTCAAGCAGACCAAAGAGCAAAAGATATAGTTGATAGAGCTGAGAGAATAGCCAATGAGATAAGAATTGGGTCAATTGAATATGCAGAGGATGTGCTTTCTAGTGTTGAGTATAATTTAAGAGAAATATTAGAAGAAGTAAAAAGAGATAAAGCTGAACTTAGACCTAAAAAATAAATTTTAAATAAATAAAAATGGAGCTATCACACAAAAAATTCCAATTTATGTGTGATAGCTCTCTTTTAATATAGCAATTTTTTGTTATATAATTGTGCTTTTTAGATTACTTATATCTTATTTTGATATTATAATGTAGTTTAATCTTTTATTTGTTGAAATCAACTTATTTATTTGTATAAATAATATAGGTTATTTTCAAATTTTTTTAATAATTTTACCACTGTCTTCTTTTAGATTAGAGTTAGACTGTGCAAAATTATAAAATAATACTAAATCATGTGCAATTATTTGGTATGGCACTACATGTAGAAAATATAGATAATAAAATTAAGGAGGTAGTATGAAGGAAAGGGCTAAAAAAATATTAGATTTTATTATTAAAAATAACAATGTAACATCACAAGAACTACAAGAAAAGTTTAATGTTTCAAAGAGAACTATTTATTACGATATTCTAGCTATAAATAAACAACTAGGAAAAAGTGGTAATATAAAAAATGTAAAACACAAATTTATATTTGAAGGTAATTTATGTGATGCAAGGAAAATAATTTCAACTGAAGAAGATAAATTTTTAGATAGTGATTACAGAAAAACTTTTATATTAAACAAGATATTACTTGGCGAAAAAATATCAATAGAAAAACTAACAAATGAAATGTTACTTTCAAAAAACACAGTAGTACAAACAATAACTGATGTAAAAAAATACCTTCAAACAATGGGATTAAGATTAGAGTATAAGGGAAAGTACAAAATTATAGGTGATGAATACGTTATTAGAGAGCTGTTTCTGATAATTGTTCAAGAAAACGTACTGGAAATTAATTCTATAAGTGAGGAAGTAAGTAGTTTCGATACAAAAGGACATATAAAACTTACTGATTATTCTTTATTAAATCTAACTAAGTTTGTGGAATTTCTAAATAAAAGGATAAGAGATGGGAAAACATTATACTCATATAAATATCTAAATGAAGCTAAAAAAATTAGTTACTTTAGTAATTGTAAAGAACTTTTATGTGAAGAAGCTAATGAAAATGAACAAGCCTATATATGCACTTACATAAGCTCACTTCCCAGCTTAAATAGTGAAGTTAAGGAAGATGTTGTTGAAGAATATGTAGATAAACTTATAGATAAGTTTGAAGTAAATACAGCAATAAAATTAGAAAGTAAGCATGAGTTTAAGAAAAATATTTTAAGGCACCTCCACTCTTCTTACAACAGAATACGATTTAAGTTTCCTATTAGAAATCCAATGTTAGATGAGACTAAGTATAAACATGAGTCACTTTATAAAATTATAAAATCAATTATAGAGAATGAAGAAGAGTTTCCTGTATTTGAGGGGATAAGAGAAGAAGAAATAGGATTTATAGCAGCGTATTTTGGAGGATATTTAAGAGGGTCTAGGGATAATGGTCTAAGAAGAAATAAAGTCTTACTAGTTTGTCCTAATGGTCTTATGGTATCAAAGAGTTTGGAAATACAACTATATAAATACATACCAACCATAGAAATAGTAGGTATAGTATCCATTAAGCAACTAAAAGAAGTAAATGTATACTACGATTACATAATTACAACTATAGATATACAAAATGTAAACAACGTAATTGTTGTAAATCCTCTTTTAACATCATCAGATGTTCAATTACTTATGAACAAACTAATAAGTGTAAAAGAAAACGAGAAGTATTTCAATCTTGAATTAATAATACAAGCTATAAGAAAAAATGGAGTTATCAATAATGAAGAAGCACTAAAAGCTGATTTATTAAACATAATACACAAGATAGATGAAGGAGAGATGTATCAACCAATGTTAAAGGAATTAATTAATGCAGAAAGGGTCAATATAATAAAAAATGTTAGAGATTGGAAAGAAGCAATAAAAATAGCCTCAAAGCCATTGTTAGAAGATAACTCTATAGAAGAGTTATATATAGAAAATATGATAAAGTCAGTTGAGAAATATGGACCATATATTGTTTTAGCTGATAGATTTGCTCTACCACATGCAAGTTCTAAAGAAGGAGTAAACAAGCTTGCTATGTCTTTACTAATAGTAGAAGATGAAGTTGATTTATTAGGAAAACCAGTAAATATATTTATGGTATTAGCTGCTGTAGATAACACTACTCACATTAGAGCATTAGCATCACTATCAGAGATGATGTACGAGGAAGAAAATGTAAAACTAATAATTAATGGTGATAAAAGTTCAATACTAGAACTTATAAATAAGCAAAATTAGGAGGAATGAAAAATGAAGATATTAGCAGTATGTGGTTTTGGTGTAGGTTCATCAATGGTATTAAAAATGACAATACAAAAGGCTCTAAAGCAGTTAGGTATAGAATGTGAAGTAGAAAATACAGATATAAATTCAGCTAGAGGTGCTGATTGTGACTGTATATTCACAAGTCAAGAATTGTTAAATGAATTAAAAGGAACTTGTAATGTAGATGTATATCCAGTTAAAAAGTACATGGATTTAGCAGAAGTCACAGAAGTTGTTCAAACTTTTTTAAGTGATAAAAATGATAAGAAATAGTATAAGTTTTAAAAAGTAAATTTAAGTTAATCAGAATAAAATAAAAACTTACTAAGTTCAAAAATAGTAAGAAAGAGAGGAGGGATTTAGTGGTAGAAAACTTAAACAGTTGACTTATCACTAAAAAATATAATGCTTGATTTTATTTCAAATAATATTTTACGTAATCCATCTATGTTAATTGGATTAATAGCAGCATTTGGTCTTGTACTACAGAAGAAGAAAGCATCTGATGTTATAAAGGGGTCACTACTTGCAGCTTTCGGAATTATAATTATGGAGACTGGAACAGGTATGTTAGTTAGTTCAATAGCACCAATTAATGGAGCTTTCCAAAGTATAAGTGGTGGTGCAGTAACAAAAGGTTTAAGTGATGTTACTTTTACTGCAAGTTATGGTGGAATTATAGGTTTAGCAATGTTTGCGGGTTTAGCTATTCACCTAATGATAGCAAGATTTACTCCTATTAAGACAATCTTCTTAACAGGTCACATGCTTTATTGGTTCCCATTCATATTTGTAGCTTCAGGAGTTGAAGCTGGATTAAATGGTGGAGTATTAATAGCTTTTGCAGCAGTATTATCAGCACTCTATTGGTCAATAATGCCTTGGTTATTAAGAAAATATGTGTTTGATGTTATAGGAGATGATTCTTTTACATTAGGTCATCCATCTGGTTGTTTAGCACTTATATCAGGATTTGTTGCTAAATTAGTAGGAAATAAAGAAAAATCTACAGAAGATATAAACATACCTCAAAGTTTATCATTTTTTAGAGAAATATCTATAAGTGGTGGAATGGCAGTGTTTTTAATGTTTATAGTTGTTGGGATAGTAATACCAGGTGCGTTTAAAGATAGTAATGAGTTTATTGGAACGTATGCAATAAAGCAAGGTCTTTCTTTTGGAGCAGGTCTTATAATAATGCTTCATGGGGTAAGAATGCTAATAAATCAAATAATGCCAGCATTTCAAGGTATATCTGAAAAAGTTGTGCCAAATGCACTACCTGCTTTTGACTGTCCAATATTATTTAATTATAAACCAAATGCTGTATTAATAGGATTCTTAGTTGCTATGCTAACATCTACAGCTATGATTTTAATATGTAACTACTTTAATGTATTTAATTTGCTACTTATACCACTTGTTATAACTTCATTCTTTGAGTGTGGAGCAGCAGCAGTAATAGGAGAATCACAAGGTGGTATACGTGGAGCTATAATAGGTACAGCTATAGCTGCAATATTTATGGTAGTTTTAGTAGGAATATCTGCTGTAATTTACTCAGGAACTATTCAAAATTGGATACTAATATTTGGAGGTAATGACCTTTCATTATTTGGTATAATCAGTAGGTTTATAGGTTCACTATTTGGAGGAATATTATAGATATGAAATTTAAATACATAGATGAGATAAGAAGATTAATTGATATAATAGAAAACGAAGAAAAAGTCAATATGGAAAAAGCAGTACAAATCCTTGTTGAAGCAATAGAAAGTAAAAATGCTATATTTTCATTTGGAGCTTCACATGCAGGAATATTAACAGAAGAATTATTCTATAGAGCAGGTGGCTGTGTTCTTATAAATCCAGTATTTGCAAAATCTCTAATGTTAGATACAGCACCTATAACTCACACAAGTAAGATGGAAAGATTAGAAGGATATGGTACAGCTCTAGCTGATAAAACTCCAATTAAAAAAGGAGATGTAGTTATAGTTCATTCAGTATCTGGTAGAAATCCAGTAAGTATAGAGTTTGCTATGAAAGCTAAGGAAAATAAGGCAATAGTAATATGTATAACTAATTTAAGTTACTCAAAAAGTGTATCTTCAAGACATTCTTCAGGAAAAAAACTTTATGAAGTATGCGATTTAGTGATAGATAATCATGGTCAAAAGGGAGATGCCTGTGTAGAGATAGATGGATTAAACCAAAAAGTTAGTCCAACTTCTACTGTAATAGCAACTACTGTGATGAACTCTATTATAGCTCAAGCTACTCAGGAATTAGTTAATAAAGGGCTAAAGAATCCTCCGATTTTCTATAGTGCCAATATTGATGGTGGAGATGAGTTAAATAAGAAGATTTTTGATGAATATAAAAGTGTAATTCATTATGAATATTAAGGTTAAAAAAATATGTTAATGAACTTTGAAGTTTATCAACAAAGAATATTAATAATATATAATAAATGCTATCATTTAAAAGCTGTAGGTAAAAATCTACAGCTTTTTATTATTGTAGATTAAAAAGATGCGTAATTAAATTTTAAATTGGAGAAAATAAATTGGAAGGTATCAATTATAAATATTAGAAACGTTGTCATAGAAAAAAACTATATTAAAAAAAAGTACATAGAAAAAACTGATTAGACAATAAATACATGCTTTGATAATATTTTAAATGGAGTGAAAATGTGTAGAATTATAATGAAAAAAGAAAATAAAAATGAAAAAAGAAAATAAAATGGAGGGAATAAAAGTGGGTATGTTAAAAAAATTATGTTCACTAGCTATGGTAGCAATTATGACTACAACACTTATAACAGGGTGTTCAAGTGGAAATGGAAAAGATTCAAAAAAGGATGGCGAAAAAGAAAAACTAGTTCTTTGGATGCCACCAGTAGAAAATAATATGAAGGAAGTTTGGGACCCTATTTTAGATAAATTTGAGGAAAAAAATAACTGTGAAGTAGATTTACAGATAATTCCTTGGGATAATTATTCTGAAAAATTTGCAACAGCTATAAGTGCTGGCGAAGGTCCAGATGTAGGATATATGTATGCAGAAATGTATCCACAGTTTATAGAAAGTGGAGCAGTAGAAGATTTGACTAACTATGCAACTAAAGAGGATAAAGAGCAATCTATTTATATAAAAACATCTGAAATGATGGGTGGAATGTATGGTATGCCATTCCAAGCAGCAAATCCAGGGGTATTATACTATAACAAGGATATTTTAGAGAAATTAGGAGAAAAACCTCCTAAAACATGGGAAGATTTTAAAAGAATTTGTAAAAAAGCAACGCAAGATACTGATGGTGATGGAAAGATAGACCAATGGGGATTAGCTCAGGGATGGGGAGCTAAAACTTTTGGTAACTTAAACTGGAACTGGTATCCTTATTTATGGCAAGCTGGTGGAGATATATTTAATGATGATTTAAAATCGGTTAAATTTAATGATAAGAGTGGTTTAGAAGCAGCTAAGTTCTTAAAAGAATTACAAGCATATGTGCCTGAAGATTCTTTATCTAAAGATAGTAATGAAATGATAGAAAGTGTATTTGGACCAGGGAAAGCAGCATTTACAATAATGTTATCTTCTGCTGCAACAAGTGTATTTGATGAATCATTCCCGGATTTAAATTGGGGATTTGTAACTGGACTAGAAGATAAGAAAGCAGCAACTTTTGGAGCAGTAGACCATTTATCTTTAATGTCATCTGCGAAAAATAAAGAACTTGCATACAAGTTAATACAACATATGTTAAGTGTTGAATCAATGACAGAATTTCATAAAGCAATACCAAGAGCACCAATAACAAAAGGTGAACCATATCAAGGTGATGAAAGATTCAAAGAAATGGTGGAAAATGACAAAAATGTATATAGACCATTAGTAGTAGGACCTCATGGAGTTGAAATATATGAATATTTATGGAAAGAACTTCAAACTATGATTTCAGGAGATAAAACTCCAAAACAAGCGTTAGATGATGCTGCAAAATATTCAAATGATTTATTAGCACAATAAAAGTTTAAAGCTGTAATATGTTGTAAAGGACTTTACAGATTAAAATTAGCATTGTATTTATAAATACAATGCTAATATTTATATTGGAGAGGATAAAATGGAAAACTTAGTTAGAGAGTTTGAAGAAAATTCAAAAAGAAAAAAAACAAAATTAAATATTAAACCATATATGTATATATTGCCATTGGGAATAATTTTAGTGGCGTTTTATGTGATACCAATAATAATGTCAATATACTTTAGTTTTACAAAGTATAATATTATTAGTCCAGCTACTTTTATAGGTTTAGAAAATTATAAAAAATTATTTACAGATGAAACATTAAAAGTATCTATTATAAATACTATTAAATTTACTGTTGTTGTAGTACCTTGCCAAACTATATTATCATTGATTTTGGCTGTTTGGATTACAGGAAAAGGAAATAGTAAAATAGCTTCATTTGCTAAAGGTGCTATATTTATACCAGTATTATCATCTATGGTTTTGATAGGTATGGTATGGAGGGCTTTATTGAATGGAGAAGGTTCTATTATATATCAGGTATTAGGTGCCTTTGGAATAGAATCATCTAAACTTTTAGGAGATAGTAAGACAGCATTACCTACACTTATGTTTATATCTATGTGGAAAAATATAGGGTATTTCATGGTAATTTATATTTCAGCTATAATGAATTTACCAAAACACTGCTATGAAGTAGCGAAGGTTGATGGGGCTACAAAACTTCAAGAATTTATAAAAATAACTGTACCTTTATTAAAACCAACTACAATAATGGTTGTATTTTTAGGGTCGATATGGTCATTACAAGTATTTGACTTAATTTATACTGTGACAGGTGGAGGTCCAGGTATATCTACTATGAGTATAGTTATGCATGCATTTAACTTAAACTTTAAAAACTTTAATTCTGGATATGCAATGACTGTAGCAAACGTATTATTTTTGTTAATAGCAGTAGTTTCGATTTTACAAAATAAGCTTGTAAGACGAGACAATTCAGATTTTTAGAAAGGTAGGTATAATATGAAAACAGCAAGAAGATTATTAAGTGATGGTTTACTTTTATTTATAGCGTGTGCAAGTTTGGTACCTTTTATATACATGTTGATAATATCATTGAAGATAACATATAACTCATATAGTTTGGATATATCTTTTTCAACAGTAACCCTTCAAAACTATATAGATATTTTTACTAAAAAAGGATTTGCACAATATTTTTTTAATACAGCAATAGTATCTTTTTCAGGTGTATTATTAAATTTAGTATTTAGTACATTAGCAGGATATTCTTTTGCGAAGATGGATTTTAAAGGTAGTGATAAGTTATTTTTATTTATGATAATGACTTTAATTATACCTTCCCAAGTTACAATGATACCACTATATATAATAATGAAACACTTAGGATGGATAAATAGTTATCTTGCACTTATTATGCCAATACCAACTGCATTTGGCGTATTTATAATGAGACAAGCTATTTTAGGAGTACCAAAAGAGTTATTAGAATCAGCAAAGATAGATGGTTGCTCGGATTTTAGAATTTTAATACAAATAGTGTTGCCTTTAATTAAACCAGCATTAATTACACTAGCAATATTTACTTTTATGGGAGCATGGAACGAGTTTATGTGGCCTCTTATAGCTACAACTAAAGATGCAATGAGAACATTAACAGTTGGATTATCTACTCTTAAGACATTCCAGATAACTAATTATGGACAGATGATGGCAGGGGCTACAATAACATTTTTACCGCCATTTATTTTCTATTTGATTTTGCAGAGTAAATTTGTTGAAGGTGTGTCTTTGTCTGGTATAAAAGGTTAAATAGTCTAATTTAATAATATATAAAGAAACTTATATAAATATGGAGGAATTTAAACTATGGAAATTTCATATGTACTGAAAGATTGCACATTCAAACACAATAAATATTCAGTTATAGAAGCTGAAACTTGGAAAGATAAGGATTTGGATATTGTAGTAGCTAAAGGTGAAAAATTTGCATTTCAAATTATGTTAAAAGCAACAGAAGAATTTAATTGTACAATTGATAAAAGCAGTGCTATATCATGGAAAGGCCTAGGAAATAGAGTAAGGTTAGCATTAAATGTGCCTAATAGTTTAGAAAATAATTTTAGTATAAATATATTAGGATATGTTCAAGATGATACAAAGGCATTTGTGAATGATGCTATTTTAAGGGATAAAGATGTGTTAGTAGAGCAATATTTGCCTCAAACATTTTGGATTGAAGGTCAAGTACCAGAAGATTTTGAAGAAAATAACCTTGATATAGGTATTGATATATTTAAAAGCTTTGGATATGAAGACGAAGAAAAAGTTTGTACAATTGATGTTCCTGTAAAAGTAAGAAATGTTGTGCTAAAGCCTTTAGATGAAAGCAAGTTCTTTTTAGATTTATGGCAACATCCAAGTTGTTTAGCTAGAATGTATAAAGTTGAGTTATGGTCTGATATACATTTTGAAATAGTCGATAACTATTTAAAAGAATTAGCATCTTTAGGAGAAAAAGTTGCAACAGTTATAGTTTCAGATTATCCATGGGCAGGGCAAAGTTGTTATAAAGTTTATAAAAATCCATCAAACTTATATGAATATAACATGGTAAGTGTATCAAAAGGATTGGATGGAAAGATTAAATGTAACTTTGAGAGTATGGATAGGTATATAGGCATAGCTGATAAGTATAAAATGGCTAAGGAGATAGATTTATTTGGTCTATTAGGTAATTGGTGTGCTGGTGAGTTTGGAAATCCTGTAGAAGGTTATAAGGACCCTATAAGAGTAAGATATTTTGATGAAAAGGATAAAGTATTTAAATTTATAAACAATACAAATGATTTAAAAGAATATATAGGATTAGTATTAAATCATTTAATAGAGTGTGGATTATGGGACAGAGTAAGGATTATAGCTGATGAACCAAATAATCCAGAAGTAGTCAAAGAGTGTATAGAATTTATAAATTCTACTGTAGGTACTCATCAAGTTAAATATAAATCAGCAACTCACGACCAAAACTTTTTAGACAGAGCTAAAGATGAAATTGATGATATGTCAATAAATTTAAAACTTACTATACAAAATTATAAAGATATAGAAAGTCTTAAGAAAAAAATCAATGACAAGGGTGGGATATTGACTTGGTTTGTATGCTGTTTTCCAGAGAAACCAAATAGTTTTTTAAGTTCTCCTTTTGTAGAAAATAGAATAATAGGATGGTATACTTATTACTTTGGTCTTGATGGATTTTTAAGATGGGACTATAATTTATGGACAGAAGACCCTTGGAAAGATTCAAGTTACAAATTCCCTATTTGGAAAGCTGGAGATATGTTCTTTGTTTATCCTGGAAAAGATTTAAAGCCAGTTAGAAGTGTCAGAATGGAGAATTTAAGATTTGGAATACAGGACTTTGAGTTATTTACAATGTTAGAAAAAGAAAAGGGAAGAGAGTATATAGAAGTTGAGCTTATGCAAGAATTATTAAATAAAAAAGAAAATGCTGAAATTAAAGGTTTTGGTGACATAGAACTAGGATATTCACTTGATAATTGGGGATATGATAAAGTTAAAAAATATGTATTAGAGTTGTTAGACAGAGTATAAAAAATATAAGAGTGTCTCAAAATGAACTTTTTAGTTCATGAGGCACTCTTTTTGTATGAAATCAATATAGTTTCATTGTTTCAACAATGAAAAATAGGATTATTTCTATTCTAAGACAGCCCTTTAGTTTTTTAGTTGTATTCAATGTTTTAAAACTAACTATAAACGCTATAAAGTTTATAAATGACAATAATTATATATAACATGATGTACTTTAATTTGCTATAATAGGGATTGAATAATATTATATGGAAGATAACATTGTTTGGGGGGATTAATATAAAAAGAATAGGTATTATTATAATGTTTTTTTTAAGTATATCTTTTATTGGATTTTATCTTGTAATAAGAGATAACAGTGATACAGTTAAGATGCAACGAGGGATAAATATAGGTAATGCACTAGAATCACCTAAGGATTTTCCGTGGGATGTAAAAATGTCAAATAAGTTTTTTGATGATATAAAAGATGCAGGTTTTGACACAGTACGTATACCAGTAAGGTTTTCTGATTATACGTCAGATTCTGATAATTTTAAAATTGATGAAGAATTTTTTAAAAAGATTGATAAATATGTAGATTATGCATTGGATAAAGACTTAATAGTTGTGTTGGATTTACACCATTTTGAAGAAATTATGAAAGAACCAAGAGTTCATAAAGAAAAGTTTTTAAAAATATGGCAACAGATAGCTAATAGGTATCAAAAATATGATAAAAAATTGGTATTTGAATTATTAAATGAACCTAAAGAAAATTTATATTCACAGTTACTAAACGAATACATTGAAGAAGCAATAAAGATAATTAGAAAAACTAACCCTAAAAGAACTATTATAGTAGGACCATATAATTTCTATCAAATTGATTATTTGAATGAATTAAATATTCCTAAAGATTCTAATATAGTAGTTTCCTTTCACTATTACGAGCCAAATGATTTTGCATTTCAAGGAAATATCTATCATAAGGGATTTGAGCACTTAAGCAATATTACTTGGGAAGGAACAAATGAACAAATGGATTATTTAAAAAAAAGGTTTGATACTGTGGAAAATTGGGCAAATAAAAATAAGGTAAAAATCTTCTTGGGTGAATTTGGAGTAACAAAAGAAGCACCAGAAACTTCAAGGAGAGCTTGGGTAAAAGCTGTAAGAGAAGAAGCTGAAAAACGAAACTTTTCATGGGCTTATTGGGAGCTTGCTTCTGGATTTGGTATATACAATCAAATTGAAGGGACTTGGGATAGAGAAATATTAAGTGCATTAATAGAAAAGAGGTGATTTTATGAAGAAAAATTCAAAAAAGATACTTATAACTTTAACTATTATTACTAATATAGTATATATATTGTGGAGAATTTTTTATACAGTACCTAAAGAAGAAGGGATGTTTGCCCTAATCTGTGCCATAATACTTCTTTTTGTAGAGATAATGGGTATGATGGAAATGTTTGTGCATTATTATGGTATGTCAAATATTGAGTACCCTGAAAAACCAATCATAAGTGAAGAACTTTATCCACATGTAGATGTATTCATTGCAACATATAATGAATCTGTTGATTTGGTGAGAAAAACTGTAAATGGGTGTATTCATATGCAGTATCCAGATAAGAAAAAGGTACATATATACATATGTGATGATGGAAATCGTGAAGAAATGTGTATTCTAGCAGAAAAAATGGGTGTAAATTACATAACTAGAACTGAAAGAGAAGGAGCAAAAGCTGGAAATTTAAATAATGCAATGCAACATACAAATTCCCCTTTGATTGCTACATTTGATGCAGATATGATACCAATGCATGACTTTTTAATTGCTACAGTACCATACTTTTTGAAAAATGAGCAAGCTAAAAAAGATGGAGAAAAAGAGGAGTATGAAAAGGTTGGTTTTGTGCAAACTCCACAGAGTTTTTATAATCCAGACTTGTTTCAATTTAATCTGCACTCTGAAGGAAGGATTCCAAATGAGCAAGATTATTTTTACAGAGACATTCAATTGGCTAGAAATAGGACAAATTCTGTAATTTATGGTGGTAGTAATACAGTTATTTCAAGGGAAGCACTTGAAGAAGTTGATGGATTTTATACTTATTCTATTACAGAAGATTTTGCAACAGGTATCTTAATTCAAAGTAAGGGGTATAGATGTTATGCTATTCCAGAAGTACATGCATCAGGTTTATCTCCGACAGATTTAAAAAGTCTTATTAAGCAACGTGAAAGATGGGCACGTGGATGTATACAAACTGGTAGACGTCTAAATATTTTGTTTAGGAGAGGTTTAGGTTTTTGGCAGAAAATAAGTTATATTTCTTCAATTACTTATTGGTATGCAAGTATAAAACGCTTTGTATATATAATGGCACCTATTTTATTTTCTGTGTTTAATGTGATTGTAGTAAAATGTACGTTACTTCAAGTATTGGTATTTTGGTTGCCAATGTATATTTTAAGTAGTTTATCTCTTAAAATATTTTCTCAAAATATAAGAAATACTAGATGGACCAATATATATGAAACTATAATGTTTCAGTCTTTAATGCCAGCAGTAATACTTGAAACGTTTGCAATATCTAAAAATAAATTTTCAGTAACAAATAAGAGTAAATTAGAAGAAAATAGAATGTATAAGTTTTTACAGGGAATACCTTATTTTATTTACATGGTCTTATCTATCATAGGAATTTTAAAAATGTTTGTAGCAATATTTAAAATGAGTTCAATGACATATTCAGTTGTATTATTTTGGTTGATTGGAAACCTTTTTAACCTTGTTATGGCTACATTATTTATATCAGGGAGACAGCAGTTAAGAAAGTCTGAGCGTTATATTGCTGAAATTGATTTTAAGTTAAAGCAAAATTCTTATGTTCTTTCTTCAAAAACAATTGATATATCAGAAAATGGGTTTGCATTTTTGCTAGAAAATCCAGAATATATTTCCCCAGAAGAAGAGTTTGAGGTAGAGTTTAGAGAAAAATCTGGAAATGAAATGTATATAGCTAATATGAAAGCAAAGATTGTTAATGTTGTGGAAGTAAATTCAAAGTGGAAATATGCAGCTTATATTACACATATTGAGGATAGTGAAATAGATAATTGGATGTGTATTGTTCACGATAGAATACCTACTTTACCAATGACAATATCTAATCAACTAGGTTTCTTTGATGATTTGCAAATTAATGTAAAAAAACGTATTGAAAAAACTAGAACATTATCACGAAGAAGTCCAAGAATCAATATGAATTTTCAGATGGATATAAAAAATACAGGTAAATTAAGAATAGTGAATTTTAATTATCAATATGTATTATTAAATTTTGAGAATAAAAGTATTTATCCTAAAGAAATAGCATTGGAAATTAATGAAAATATTGTGTTAGAATGTGATTTGTGTGAGGGTAAAATTGATGAAAGAGGTATCTTATATAAAGTAAATAACATTGACAGCATAATGCAAAATTTCTTTTTAAGAGATGAAATGATGGATTGGATATTACAAAATAAGACAATTCTTGTTTCAAAGCCTAGTGAAAAGAAGGAAAAAAGTATAGATGAGTTTGAACCCATGGAATATATTTAGGAGAGATGAAATGAAGACTTTAAAAGTGTTTTTTTGTTCTACAAAATATCTTATTTTGGTGTTTATTTTTTTTATAAATACTACTTTTATAAGTTCAGCAACAAGTGATAAAATTTTAGATTTATCCTTTAAAAAGATAGAGACTGACTTAAGTTCTAAGATTACATATGAGGATACAGGTGTAAGAATAGAAACGGATAGTTCTAAAAGCGATAAGGAACGTTATTTATATATTTACCAAAATATAAAAGAAAATTGGAGCATGTATAATAATTTTTATATTGAAATTCAAAATAAAAATAAAAGTTCTCAGAGAATAAATTTAAGCATACAAAGTAAAAATATGCTTGAATTTAGATTAAAAGAAGGTAGTGAAGTATTTTTAGAAGGTAAAAATATAATATATTCAGATAAAATAAAAGAAGGATGCATAGAAGTACCAGGTGAATTTGAAGGCAAAATTTATGTGAACTTTAATAGCCTTATAAATGAGGAAAGTAATGTTGTGCTGGACTCAAATATGCTTTCAAACATTGTTAGTTGGGGAATTACGTTTATTCCATCTGATGAAGAACATAATATTGTTATTATAAAAAAGATATCTTTATTGTCTGAAGAGAAATTAAGATTTTTAAATAATATTAAAATAATTGGCGATGAAGAAGTACAAATACCAGTATTGGGTCAAAGTATAAGTCAGTATGAAGTATTAGGTCTTAAAAGTGATTCTAAAATTAAGTACTCTCTTATGGGAAAACAAGATAATGTGAGCATATCTCAAAAAGGTAAATTAACATTAAGTAATAAAGCCAAACCTGGACAAATTATTTTACAAGTTAATGTTGATGATAAGTTTAAAATTGGAAAGAAAATAACATTAACTGAGTCTTGGAGTGTTAATAAAAAAGATAAGGATGGTGTTCCATATACATTAGTATATCCTGAGCAATCACCAACAGTACAAGATATGAAAAAAATAAACTTTATGAATAACATCATAACGTTTGTTCGAATTTTATTTGTATCTCTAGTAATAATATGCTTTGGAATATATTTATATTGGAAAAAATGTTCAAAAACTAAGTAAAGAGAGGAGGTTAGATTGTGTTATTTTCAAGTTTAATTTTTTTATTTTATTTTTTACCTATAACTTTGGTTTTATATTATGTATTTAGGTTTAACCGAACGATACAGAACATGATATTGCTTGCTGTTAGTTTATTTTTTTATGCTTGGGGAGAGCCAAAATTTGTTGTTATCATGATAGTTTCCATAATAATGAACTATATATTTGGTTTACTGGTAGATAGATATAGGGAAAGTAAAATAAAAGTAAAAGTTTTTTTAGTTTTGATGTGTGCATACAATATAGGTGTTTTATTTATATTTAAATATCTAGCTTTTGCGCTAAGAAATATTAGTGAACTTATTAGTACTGAATTGACTATACCTAGTATTGTTTTACCCATAGGAATTTCATTTTTTACATTTCAGGGAATGTCTTATGTTATAGATGTATATCGTAGACATGGAGAAGTCCAAAAGAACCCTTTTTATGTGGGATTGTATATAGCATTTTTCCCACAATTAATAGCAGGTCCTATAGTTAGATATGAGAGTGTGGCAGAACAAATTCTCAATAGAAAAGAAACTTGGAATAAATTTTCTATTGGTACTTGTAGGTTTATAACAGGTCTAGGTAAAAAAGTATTAATTTCAAATAACATGGCTATAGTAGCAGACTATATTTACACTATGAATAGTCAAGGAGAAATAGCTGCATCACTTGCATGGCTTGGTTCAATAGCCTATACTCTGCAAATATTCTTTGATTTTTCTGCTTATTCAGATATGGCTATAGGCTTAGGTCTTATGTTTGGTTTTAAATTTGAAGAGAACTTTAATTATCCATATATATCAAAATCAATTAGTGAGTTTTGGAGAAGATGGCACATTTCTTTGGGAATGTGGTTTAAGAGCTATATATACTTTCCGCTTGGAGGTTCTAGAGTAGCAAATAAAGATATTATGATTAGAAATATGTTTATAGTGTGGTTATTCACTGGAATATGGCATGGAGCAGAATGGACATTTGTAATTTGGGGGATTTTAAACTTTGTTTTCCTAATTATAGAGCGATTTATAATGTTTGAAAAGATTGAAAATCACAATTTTATAAAACATATTTATGCTTTATTAGTAGTTAATTTTGGATGGGTATTGTTTAGGTCACCTAATTTAAAAGAAGCATATAATTATTTTAAAGCTATGTTTGGAGGCAATGGAGCTATATGGAGTGATTATACATATATGTTTTTAAAAGAATACTGGGTTTTCTTTATATTTGCATTTATTTTTAGTGTACCTATTGCAAAGAAAATCAATAAGTTTGTTGTTGAACAAGCTAAATATAGTATGATATTTAACGTATTTTATCCAATCTCAGCTATTTTATTGTTTTTTATTTCTGTGACATATTTAGTAACTGGAAGCTATAATCCATTTATTTATTTTAATTTTTAGTTGGGAGGAAAAGTATGAATAGATTTTTTAAAGTAAGATTAATAACTGCAATTATGTTCTTAATTATTTTATTCGCTTTCTCTATCTTTAATGTTTGTTATTCTGGAAAAGATACGATACAGGAAATAAAAAATTCAATAGCTGAAAAAAGTAGTTTAAAAGATACAATATCATCTATTGATAATACAGTGAATGACAAAGTAATATACAAAAATACGTTCATTGAAACTTATGGCTATTTACAAAAATTAATGGGTAAAAATGAGTTTTCAAAATTTAGTGTTGTAAAAGATACTTCTGGAAAGATGCATTATACATATTTTGCTAAAGCTCCAAATCCAGTTGGTGTGATAGCAGATAGGGTAAGAAAATTTTCTGATGAAATGGAAAAGCAAAACACTAAATTGGTTTACCTAATGACTCCAGATAAGTATATAAAAGGAGTGACAAAATTTCCCAAAGGAATACCTTATTCTTATAGTAATGAGACAGCAGATAATTTTTTAAATCAACTAAAAAAGTATAATGTGGACTATATTGATTTTAGAGAAAATATTTTAAAGAGTGGTATTCCAAAAGATGATTTATTTTTTAAAACAGACCATCACTGGAAAGTAGAAACTTCTTTTTGGGCATTTGGAGAATTAGTTGAGCAACTTAATAAAAAATACAATATGAATTTAGATGAAAATCATTATTATAGAGATAAGGACAATTATAATTCAATTGTATATCCTAAGTCATTTCTTGGTTCTATGGGAAGAAAGACTGGTATCTTATATGGTGGTATAGATGATTTTACATTAATTTATCCTAAATTTAAGACTAATTATACTTATTATACAGATTCTAAATCTCAAAAATTTGAATTAAAAGGAAGGTTTGAAGAGAGTTTAATATTATCATATCCTTTTAATGCAGACCTTAATTTAATGGATGGTCAATCAGATAAGTATTTTACATATTTATTGGGGAACAGACCATTAGTTAAAATAAAAAATATAGAAAATCCAGATGGATTAAAAGTGCTGTTTGTTAAAGATTCTCTAATTGTACCAACAGCAGCATTTTTTTCCTCTGTTTGTTCATCTATAGATATGATAGACCCTAGATATTATGATGGAGATATACTAGAATATGCAAAATCCCATGACTATGACTTTGTTTTTATATCTGTATATCCCCAAAATCTTACAAAAGAATTTTTTCCGTTTTGTGAGTAAATTTCTAAAAAAGTTTTCTGATAAAATAAATGGCTAACTGGTAAAAAGTTAGCCATTTATTTTGAGTGTTATTCTAAGAAATATTTTTTTTACTAAATACTTCTTTATCTATTTTTCCAAGTGATTTTCCTACAGTAATTGATGATACCATAGCACCATTAACATTTATCATAGTACGTCCCATATCTAGTATAGGGTCTATTGCAAGTATACCACCAACTAATGGAAAATAAGAACCAAGACCAACTCCAGAGATAACAACTGAAACGGCCATTGTAGCAGTTCCTGGAAGACCAGCTATTCCAAACGAACTAATTGTTATAACAATTAACAACATAACATAAAAGCTCATATCCATGTTTACTCCAGCCATATTGGCAAGTGTTACAGCCATTAAAGCAGGATATATACCTGCACAACCATTCATACCCATATTTGCACCTAAACTTGCTGTAAAGCTTGATACACCCTCATCAACTCCGTGATTTTGTACTAGACTTTCTATCGTTACAGGCAATGTTCCTAAACTAGAACGTGAAGTAAATGCCAGAAGTAAAGCTTCAGTTGAATTTTTTATATAAGTAATGGGATTTAGACCATTTAAAGTTATAAAAATTAAATGTATGATAAATAATATTGCAACTGATATATAAAGAGCTAATATAAACTGTAAAACAGATACTATTGAACTAATACCTTGTGAAGTTATTGTATTTGCAAGCAGAGCAACCACAGCATAAGGCATAAATTTAATAACAGTCATAGACACACTTACAATTATTTTGTAAGATGCTTCTATAAAATCTATAAATGGTTTTATTGTCTCAAAATGTTTTTTACTTAATCTCTTTATTGAGGTAGCTATAAATGTAGCAAATATTATTGTAGCTACAATATTTCCATTTGCCATAGCCATTACAGGATTAGATGGTAGTAATCCTCTTAAAGTATCCACAAGAGAGTTTATTTCTTTAAGTTCTTGATTTTCAACTAAAGTAGGCATATTAGCTCCTACACCTAACTTCATTATATTTGCAACGATAATTCCAACAATTGCAGCTATAGCAGTAGTAGCAAGAAGCATACCTAAAGATTTAAATGTCAGAGTTCCAAGATTGTTATCTTTCATATTTATAATTACTTTTATAATGGATAAGAAAACTAAAGGTACTACTAACATTTTTAATAAGTCCATAAATCCAGAACCAAATAGGCTATACCACTTACTTACTTCTTGTAGCCAAATGACTTGAGTTGTATCATTAGGGAAACCAGCAAAAGCTTGTATTATGATTCCCAATATGAGTCCTAGTACTGTAGCATATATTGTTCTCAATGAAAATTTTATTTTTTTCTTTTCAAATTGTCTAACAATAAAGAACGTACCTAGAAGTAATATTATGAAAAAAATTGTTTTAAAATCTGTAATCATAAGAAATTGTGATAAAAATGAACTTTCCAATATTTTTCTCCTTTTATTTAAAAATAAATTTTTCTAAGTTTAAATGATATCAATATATTAAAAAAATGTCAATATTATATCACAATTTACTTAAATAGAGTAAAACAAGTTGATTTTGAAAAATGTGATTAAGTACAGAAAAATAGGGTATAATAAATGTTTAAAGAATTTGAATTGTGGTAAGAAAATAAAAAATAGCTTTTATAAGATTTGATTTCAAATTAAAATGTGTTAAATAAATAACTAAAAATTATTATAAAAAATGTTTTCATAGAATATATATCAAATGAAAAGCTTAAAATAAGTGAAGAAATTAACTAGACATCAAAGGAGAGATAAAATGAGAGTAATAATAATTGGTGGTGTTGCAGCTGGTATGAGTGCTGCAGCAAAATTAAAAAGAATAAAACCTGAGTATGAAGTTGTTGTTTATGAAAAAACTGAAATAGTATCTTTTGGTGCTTGTGGATTACCATACTTTGTTGGTGGATTTTTTAATGATGCTGATGAATTATTAGCAAGAACACCAGAGAAACTTAGAGAAGCTGGAATTGATTTAAATATATTTAGAGAAGTCGTTGAGGTTGATAGTGAATCTAAGAAAATAAAAGTAAAAAACATAAAAACAGATGAAATATATGAAGATTACTATGATAAATTGATGATAGCAACTGGAGCAAGAAGTATTATGCCTTCTATAAAAAACATAAAATTGAAGAATGTTTCTACATTAAAAAGTTTATATGATGGAGAATATCTAAAAAAACTTTTAAGTAATGAAGATAATAAAAGAGTGACAATAATAGGAGCTGGTTTTATAGGGTTAGAAGCAGTTGAGGCATGTAAGAAATTAGGTAAAGATGTAGATGTAATTCAGTTAGAAGATAGAATATTGCCACAAGTATTTGATAAGGAGATGACGGATGTATTAGAAGAAGAAATAAATAGACATAATGTTAATTTGCACTTAGATGAAATGGTTGTAGAACTTTGTGGAGAAGATAAAGTAGAAAAAGTTATAACAAACAAAGGGGAAATAGATACAGATGTAGTAATAATTGCTACTGGCGTGAGACCTAATACCGAGTTTTTGTCAAATACTAATATAAAAATGCTAAAAAATGGAGCTATAGTAGTTGATGAGTATGGAAGAACTTCTGTAGAAGATATATACTCTGCTGGAGATTGTGCAACTATAAAGAATATAGTAAGTAATGAAAATGTATATGTTCCTTTAGCTACTGGAGCTAATAAATTGGGTAGGATAGTAGGAGAAAACCTAGCAGGAAGAGAAGTATCTTATCAAGGTTCACTATCTTCAAGCTGTATAAAAATTATGGATATGGAGGCAGCATCAACTGGAATTACAGAAAGGCAAGCTAAAGATTTAGGCATAAATGTCAAATCTAAATTTATTTCTGATTATAATCAAACTCATTATTATCCAGGAAGAAATAAAATATATGTAAAGCTTATTTATGATGCAGATACAAAAGTTATTTTAGGCGGACAAGTGGCTGGGTTTAAGGATGCTGTCCAAAGAGCAAATGTATTGGCAGCTGCTATCTTTGGAAAAATGACCACAAGTCAACTTGGAATGTTAGATTTATGTTATGCTCCACCATTTGCAAGAACATGGGATGTTTTAAATGTAGCTGGAAATATATCTAAATAATATTTAGATTATAGCTAATATAGTTGACAAGCAATTAAGGGAATGAATTTACCTAAACTATTTTTATCATGGTAAAATTCATTCCTAAATTTTTATTCCAAATTTTTATTCCAAATTTTTAGAAATAAGGATTCCATTAAATTATTCATCAAAATTTAAACGCAAGCTTAATCTATCTTCTCCAAGAATAGTATTTTCAAAAACATTAGTAGCATTTTCTAAATACATACTAGGTATGTCTAAAGAAGGACTAAAATGAGTCAGTAAAAGTTGTTTGACATTTCCAAGTTTTGCAAGATTAGCAGCTTCTCTAAAAGTCATATGTTTGTTTCTAACAGCTTTTGATATATCTAAATCATCACCATACATGGCTTCACATATAAATAAATCACTATCTTTTATGAAATCTGGTATTGATTCTATAGGTCTTGTATCGGTTGTAAGACTTATCTTAACTCCCTTTCTTAATTCTCCTAAGACCATATCTGGAGTGTATTGTTTTGAATCTAAAACTATATTTTGACCTTCTTGGAGTTTGTTCCATAATATTTTAGGAACTTCGTTTTTAGTTGCCTTATCTATATCAAATTTAGGGTTTCTTCTAAAATTAAAACTGTATCCTAAACACTCTATAGAGTGTTCTAAACTGATTGTTGAAATTTCTAAATTTCTTAAAACTTTATTATCTAAAGAAAAATTGCCTTGAGGGTTTTCTATAATTTTTAAAGTGTATGGTACATATTCTACTAAATTTCTCATAGAACGTATACAATCGACTATTCCAACTGGACCAACTATAGTTAAATCACTTGTACGACCACTATTCCCAATTGTTGATAAAAGTCCTAAAAGTCCAAATATATGGTCACCATGTAAATGGGTTATACAAATCAAGTCTATATCTTTAAAGCCACATTTTTTTAGCTTCATAGATACCTGAGTACCTTCACCACAGTCAATTAGTATTTTTCTACCTTTATAGTTTATAAATACAGAGGATAGAAATCTGTTTGGCATAGGTACATTTCCACCACATCCAAGTAAAGTTAAATCTATCATTTTTTCCCCTTTCTAAAATTAACACAAATCTGTTGTTTGTTTTTATTATGATATCCTATTATAATTATTTTAACATTAAATATAACAATAAATGTGTATTTGAGTCAAGAAATATTGTCAAATAAAGTTTTTATATAACAATGTATAAAAATTTGGAGGACAAAAAGTGAAAATTATATTTAGAAGTATTTAAAGGAGGAAAATTTAATGAAAGTATTAAAGAAAATTACTATTTTGTTATTGATTACATTAACTTTAGTTGGTTGTAGTAACGGAGAAGAGAAAAAAGTGGTTGAAGGTTCTAAGAAAACTCAAAATTCTAAAAAAGATGAACAGCCTATAATAGTGCATAAAGATGCAAATATATTGAAAGATAGGTATGAGCCACCAAAAGGATTTAAAAGAGTTGATGTAGAAAAAGGTAGTTTTGAATCATTTCTTAGGAATACTAAGCTAAAAAATTATGGAGAGAAAGTAAAGTATTATGATGGAAGAACTAAGGAATCAAAAGGTATTTATGATAGTGTATTTGATGTTGATATTGGAAATAGAGATTTACATCAATGTGCAGATGCAATTATGCTTATGAGAGCAGAATACTTGTATCAGAATAAACTATATGATGAAATAAGTTTTGATTTTGTTGATGGTTTTAAGGCGAAGTATTCAAAATGGGCACAAGGATATAGAATTTCAGTAAAAGATAGTGGTTCAAGCTGGTATAAAGCAACTGAATATTCAACATCTTATGAGAGTTTCAGAAAGTTTATGGATATAGTGTTTGCATATTCAGGAACGTTATCTCTTGAAAAAGAATTGGAGCCTGTAAAAGTTGAGGATATGAAAATAGGAGATGTGTTTATAGTTGGTGGAAGTCCAGGACATGCAAGTATAATTATGGATATGGCAGAAAATGAAAAGACTGGTGAAAAGGTATTTATGATAGCCCAAAGCTATATGCCTGCACAACAAACGCAACTTCTTATTAATCGTAAAAATCCAAATTTGAGTCCTTGGTATAGTTTAGATTTTGAAGGTGATTTGACAATACCTCAATGGACTTTTAAAAGAGACCAGTTGAAAAGATTTTAAAATAATAATTTTATATAATAAAAGAAAAATATAGATGTGAAAAAATGTAATTAGATTAAAACTAATTGGATATGGACAAAATTAAATTGATAGATAAATATTAAAAATTACACTAATTAATCTTACTATAGTTTAATATTTATCTAAAAAGTTTTATGTAAAATATAAATTTTATATTAAAGCTAAAACTAATTTGAGGAGGCTAATTTATATTGAAGATTAGAAGGTATTTAATTTTGGTAATTATAATTCTAATTACAACAAGTCAGAGTTTTATTTCTTATGGGCTAGAGCGATTTGAAGAAATAACCATTTTTCACACTAATGATATACATGGAAGATATGCTGAAGGTGATGACCATATACAAATAGGAAATCTAGCCACATTGAAAAAAGAAACTCCAAACTCAATTTTAGTAGATGCAGGAGATTGTTTGCATGGACTTCCAATAGTAAATATGGATAGAGGGAAAAGTGCAATTGAATTAATTAAATGTGCTGGATATGACTATATTACTCCTGGAAATCATGACTTTAATTATGGAAAAGATAGACTGTTTGAGTTATCTAAAAGTGCTAATTTAGGAGAGAATACTTTAAAATTTTTATCATCAAATATTTTTGAAAATGGAAAAAAAGTTTTTGATAGTAATGATATAAAAGAAATAGATGGAATAAAAATAGGATTTTTTGGACTCTCAACCCAGGAAACAAAGAGCAAAACTGGATTTAAAAATGTGGAAGGATTAGAGTTTAAAAATCCTATAGAAAGTGCAACAGAACAAGTAAATGAATTAAAAGGAAAGGGTGCCAATGTAATAGTTGCAATATGTCATATTGGTACAAATAGTTTAAGTAAGCCAAATAGTATAGATATAGCAAATGAGGTTCAAGGAATTGATTTGATTATTGATGGACACAGCCACACTAAGTTTGAAAATGGTAAACAAGTGGGTGATACATTGATTGTAAGTGCAGGACAATATTTAGAAAATATTGGCGAGATAAAACTAACTTTGGATACTAATGATGTAGAAAATATAAAAATAGAAAATAAATCAGTTAGATTAATTGGAAAAGAAGAAGCATTAAAGTATAAGCTTGACTCCGCTGTAAGTAAAAAGGTTGATGAAATAAAAGAACAACAAGAAAAAATATTAGATAAAGTTATAGGGGTAACTACAAATACTCTAGATGGTTCATATGAAAATGTAAGGACAAAAGAAACTAATTTGGGTAATTTAATAAGTGACATTTTACTAGATAAAACTAAGGCTGATATTTCTTTATTTAATGGAGGGAATATTCGAGATACGATAGAAAAAGGCAATATAACAAGAAGAGATATTGTAGATGTATTTCCTTTTAGCAATACTATAGTTACCAAAGAACTTACAGGAGCACAGATTAAAGATGTATTGGAGCATGGAGTAAAACTTTATCCAGAAAAAAGTTCAGCCTTTTTGCAAGTGGGAGGAATTTCATATTACTTTAATCCTAAACAAAAAGAAGGCGAAAAAATAACAAATATTCAAAAAGAAGGAAAGCCATTAGATTTAAATAAAAAGTATGTAGTTGCAACGAATGATTATATAGCATCAGGTGGAGATGAATTTCCTTGTTTTTCAAAAGAGCCAGTACTAAAGGAATTTGGAAATTTAGAGAGTGCAGTCATTGAATATATAGAGTACAAAAAAGAAATATCAAAAAATGTAGATGGAAGAATTGGTATTAAATCTAAAGATGAGTTAATAAGCAAGAATCATGAGAGTGATTTGATATTAAGTGAAAATGAAAAAAATATCAATGATAATGAAGAGAATCTATCTAATAATATAAAAAGCTCTGATAGTGATAAAAATAAAAGCTTAGATAAAACAAGTGCTAGAGAAAGTTCTAATCTAGGAATATCTAAAAGAGAAGCTAAAGAAAAATCTCCTAAAACAGGAGATTTAGGTTTTTCAAATAGTATAATTATATTTATAGTTTCAAGTACATTGATATGTTTATTGAATTTTAATCAAAAAGAGTTAAAGGATAAAAAGTCAAAATAAAAATTAATGAGCAAAAATTAGTAGATAGTAATTTAATTTTAGATAATAGTAAACAGCAAAGGAAATTAGTTATATAAATACTAATTTCCTTTGTTTTATGTTTTAACATGATTACTTTTAAATAAAATTGTATTTTATGAAAAATAATTACACTAAATGGCATAGTATTATGGGGATTTTTAGTTTTTATTCAAGTAAATGAAATCATATTAACAACTTCTGATATATTTACAAATTGATAAAAAAATGATTTTATTAGTATGATATAATTTAGCTAGTATATATGATGATGGAGGATATAGGGATGAATAATATATTACTTTTGGAAGATGACAAATCTTTAAATAGAGGAATTAGTTTTAAATTAAAAAAAGAAGGATACAATGTTTTTAGTGCATTTGGTATAGAAGAAGCAAAAAATATTTTCGCAAAAGAAGAGATATGCTTAATTATTTCCGATATAGGTCTACCTGATGGTAGTGGTTTTGACTTTTGTGAGGAGATTAGAAAGAAAAGTGATGTTTACATAATAATGTTGACAGCTCTTGATGAAGAGGTGGATATTGTCACAGGATATGATTTAGGTGCAGATGATTATATCACAAAGCCTTTTAGCTTGATGGTATTAATATCAAAAGTGAATGCGCTTATGAAAAGAGTAAATACAGTAAAAAATTATACTCTATTAGTTTGTGATGATTTATTCTTTTATTATATAGAAAATAAATTAATTATAAGAACAGATGATAAGGAAGAAGAGATAATTTTAAGTAAGACAGAGACAAAACTATTAAAATATTTGATGGAAAATTCTATGCAGACATTGACTAAAGAGCAACTGTTAGAATCTTTATGGGATAGTAGTGGTAATTTTGTAGATGATAATACGATTGCAGTAAATATAAGAAGACTTAGACAAAAGGTTGAAAAAAATCCATCTGAACCTAAATATATAAAAACAGTAAGAGGGGTTGGATATATGTGGGGAGAAAGGAGTATAAAAAAATGCTAAAAAATATGAACCTCAAAGATGGTTTAAGTGTGAAAGATGATTATATAATGAGAAGAGTTATTGTATATTCTGTTTTATCTGTACTAATAGTAACCCTTGTATTTATACTTTTTGAATATAGCAGATTACATAAATTGTATGAACATCAAATAAAAAATACTCAAAATATTGCTGGAATATTGATTGAAAAATATCCTAATGATGAAATAGATATAGTAAATTCTATTTATAATTCTGATTATAGTAAGGTGTCTACTGGAGAAAAGGCATTTAAGAAATTTGGCTATGGATTGGAAAATAAAATGTCAAATGATAAAAATTTTAGCTTATACTTAAAATCTTTTTTTAAGGAATCATTTTTTATT
Organism: Clostridioides difficile ATCC 9689 = DSM 1296; assembly: GCF_001077535.1. Lineage (GTDB taxonomy): Bacteria > Bacillota > Clostridia > Peptostreptococcales > Peptostreptococcaceae > Clostridioides > Clostridioides difficile. The sequence goes on along the minus strand of NZ_CP011968.1, from coordinate 2,787,967 downwards.
TTTTTAATGATGTTTATAGTAGTTATAGGTATAATATATTATTTTATAAGATACATAAATAAAAGATTGAGTAAAATTTATTTTATAGTAGATAAGATGTCACAAGAAAACTACTTGAAGGACACTACTGAGTCAGAAGAAACTGGTTATCTAGTAGAATATAATGAATACTTTAAAGAAGGCATATTTAGTAAGATAAATAACTGTCTATATGAGCTTAATAGAAGTTTAAAGATAAAGTTTATTAAATTAGAAAAAGAAAAAGAAAGTGTAAAATCATTAGTAACAGATATTTCCCATCAATTAAAAACTCCTTTAGCATCCTTAAAATTATACAATACATTACTTATAGAAGAAGAATTAGAAGAAGATGAAGCCAACGAGTTCTTATTAACCAATAAGGCTTCTATAAATAAATTAGAAAATTTAATAAATTCTTTAGTGAACATATCAAGGTTAGAAATTAGCATGATAAACATAAAAAAAGAAGATAATGATATAAAAAATACTATTCTAAATGCAGTAAAAAGTGTTACCCCTAAGGCTAAGAGCAAAAGTATAACATTAAATTTAAATGAATTTAACAGTAGAATTATACCACATGATAAAAAGTGGACTGAGGAGAGTATTTTTAATGTATTAGACAATGCTGTAAAGTATACACAGGTAAATGGAGAAATAAATATATCTGTAGAAGAAACTGCTAATTTCTTTAAAATTATAATAGAGGATAATGGCATAGGGATTGAAAAAAATGAGTTTAATAATATATTTAAACGTTTTTATAGAGGTTCTGCTGATGAAATTGAATCTGTAGAAGGTAGTGGGGTAGGATTGTATTTAAGTAGAAAGATTTTAGAAGAACAAGGTGGAAATATTATAGTTTCTTCAAAAGTAGGAATAGGGAGCAAGTTTTCTTTGTTTCTTACAACTATGTAATATTAAATGAAAGGAAAATGTAAGCCTCTACATTTATTATATAAGTATAAACAGCTCCAGAAATAAAAAATTAATAAAATATGGAGTAATATAACTTAGAATGAGAGGATAATTTTATGAAAATACTATATACTGAAAATTTATCAAAGCATTATGGAAAAGGAGAAAGCTTAGTAAGAGCTTTGGACAATGTTGACTTAGAAATAAATGAAGGTGAATTTGTTGCAATAATAGGAAAATCAGGTTCTGGAAAAAGTACACTTTTGCATATGATTGGAGGTCTTGATATACCTACATCTGGGAAGGTGTATATAGATAATAAAAATATATTTACATTAAAAGAAGAAGAACTTGCTGTATTTAGAAGAAGAAAAATAGGGTTTATATTTCAAAGCTATAATTTAATTCCATCTCTTAATGTATGGGAAAATGTAGTGTTGCCAATCGGTTTAGATGGTAGAGAAGTAGATGAATCTTTTATAAAAGAACTTTTAAAATCATTAGGACTTGAAAATAAACACGACGTTTTACCAAATACATTATCAGGTGGTCAACAACAAAGGGTGGCAATAGCAAGAGCATTAGCTACAAGACCAGCTATAATACTTGCTGATGAACCAACTGGAAACCTAGATTCTAAAACGTCTGATGAGGTTATGAGTATATTAAAATCTATGTCTAAGAAGTACAGTCAAACTCTAGTTATGATAACTCATGATGACAGTATAGCCCAAATGGCTGATAGAGTTATATTCATAGAAGATGGCAGGGTGTCAAAGGTTGGTGATAAAAATGATTAATACTACTAAAATAGCAAAAAGTAATTTAAAGCAAAATAAATCAAAAAGTATTCTAATAATAATTACTATAATACTTTCAACCTTAATGCTTTCTTCTATTGGAATTTATATTGTTGATGCAGGAGCATATCAAAAAGAAAACACTATAAAGTATTCAGGTAATTATCAAGGTATATTAGCAAATGTAGATGAAAAACAGGCTGATATATTGAGTAATCATGCAGATGTTGAATTAACTGGTGAAATGAATGGAGTAGGTGTTGAAAAACTGGAAGATGATTCAAATATTTCTCTAGCATACATGAATGAAGATGCTTTGAAATTAAATAGTTTTGAATTTATCAAAGGAAAATTGCCATCAAAAGAGAATGAAATTGTGTTAGATAGTGGAGCTTTAAAGGCACTTGGTTATAAAAATAAAGATTTAGGTGAAAAGATAAAAATATCTTATGATGACTATAAAAATGATAAAAAAATTGAAAAAGAGTTCATTATAAGTGGAATCTTAAAAACTAGCGAAATATCTGAAGCAGGTAAATATTATTATGCTATTATATCAGAATCATATATGAGAAATACTAGAGATATGTCACAAGAAGATTTTAATATTTATGTGAAATTTAATGATAAAAGTAATTTATCAATAGAGCAAGCAAAAGAAAAATTAGATAAAATTGCTAATGATATAGGACTGGATACTATTAATACTGCTGTAAATGAAAATTATATAAATGCTTTAAAACCAGATATGGAAACGATTATGGGTGGAGTTTTTGTAGGGTTAGTAATTGTATTATCTAGTATTTTAGTAATATACAATATATTTTATATTTCAATAGTTACAAAGGTTCAAGAATTTGGAAAACTTAGAGCAATTGGTGCAACTAAGAAACAAATAAAAAATATAGTGTTTAAAGAAGGGTTCATATTAGCCGGAATAGCAATACCAATAGGAATAATTTTAGGCTATGTACTTGCAAATATTATAATAAAATCATTTATGGATATAGATGTAAAATCATCACGATTACCAGTTATATTATCGGTTGTGGTAATAAGCTTTATATCTGTTGTTTTATCACTTTTAAAACCAATGAAAGTAGCATCAAAAGTATCCATTGTTGACGCAGTAAGATATACAGGAAATAAAATAAGTAATAAGAGTAAGAGAAAAGGATATAAAAATATAAATCTAAAGAGATTATCACATGCCAATTTAGAAAGAAATAAAAAACGTACTTACATGACATTGGCATCACTTATACTTAGTGGAACTATATTTATAACAGTATCAACTGCCTTAGAAAGTTTTGATGCTGAGAAAATGGCAAGAGAACACTTTCCTTATGATATAGAAGTTAGACTATCTGGTTATGAAATGAACAGTGATAAAAATCCTAAAGATAATTTGAATATTTTACAAATGGATAATCCTCTAAGTAAAGATTTTTTTAATCAAATAAAGAACATGGAAGGAATTAAAAGAATAGAATCTGCAAGAAGTGTAAAAATTGGTATGGAGGACTATGATGTTGAATTTAAGTATGACCTTTTACAAAGTATAAATGAAAATGATGTAAAATCATTAAACAAGAATATAATAGATGGAAAAATAAATCTTGAAAGACTTCAAACTGGAGATGAAATAGTAATTACTCATGTTGATACAGCAAAAGAAATGGGAGTAAAAGCAGGAGATAAAATAAGATTAACTTTATATGATGGAGATAAAAAGATAAAAAAAGAATTTAAAGTTCAAGCAATAGCTATGGGGGTTCCAAGTTTTGGTATAGGGAAAGATTTTATAGATAGAACTTTGAAATACGATTCAACTAGTAGCTTGGGAATATATACAGAAGAAGGAAAGTATCAAGAAATCAAAGATAGTATCAAGAAGATTGCTAAAAATAATGGATTTTTAGAGACTGACTTTATAGATAGTAGAATTGAGTCAAATAAGGCTACTATTTCATTTATAAAGATAATGGGATATACGCTAACAGGCATAATAGGTGTGATTGGATTTATGAATCTTGTCAACACAATGATAACTAGCATAGTTACTAGAAAAAAAGAACTTGGTATGCTTCAAGCTATTGGTCTTACTAATAAACAATTAGTGAAAATGCTTAATTCAGAGGCAATGTATTACACTTCTGGAATGATGATAGGAAGTATTCTATTTGGAGGTATATTAGGGTATATTGCTGTTATATTTCTAAAAAAGACTGGATTATCTTATGCAACATATTCTTTGCCAATAGTACCAATCTTGTTGATGATTGTGTGTATTCTTATAGCTCAATTTATAACAACTTATTTGATAGGACGAAGTTTTAATAAAGAATCTCTTATTGATAGAGTAAGATACAGTGAATAAAATGCAAATATTTATGGTTAGTTTAACTAGCAAAAAACATATAAAAAAATATAGTTAAAGAAATTCATAATTAAATAGGTTAAAGCATAGTACAGAGCAAACAATTTAAACAGATGTTTGCTCTGTATTTTATTATGTAATCAATAATATATCTAATATACTGATATTATTCATGTTAGAAAATGTACCGGTACAATTCTAAAAAAGTATAAAATTGTACCATATAAAATGAAAATTTTGTATAATAATCGTATAGAAAATAAATAGGAGCTGATATATATGAATAAGAAGATTAATTATGCACCAGGACCAACTGAAACTAGGGAAAATGTAAGATTAGCAAGAGCAGAAAAAACAACAAATCCAGATATAGATATTGATTTTGTTGAATTTTATAAAAAGACATGCGAGAAGTTTGGTAATATAATTGGAACAAAAAACGATGTTTACATATTGAGTGGTGAAGGAATATTAGGTCTTGAAGCAGCATGTGCATCACTTACAGAAAAAGGAGATAGAGTACTTGTAATTGATAATGGTATATATGGAGAAGGTTTTAAAGATTTTGTAACAATGTATGGTGGGGAGTATGTGCTTTTTTCAAGTGAATATACTAAAAGTATAGATATTGATGAATTGAAAGCATTTTTAGATGAGGATAGTAATTTTAAATATGCAACAGTAGTGCATTGTGATACTCCAACTGGCGTATTAAATGATGTAAGCAAAATATGTCCATTACTTAAAAAATATGGAATATTAACTGTAGTTGATTCTGTAGCAGGTATGGTAGGAGAAAGATTAAGTGTAGATGAATCTAAAATAGATATAATATTAGGTGGTTCACAAAAAGCTATTTCTGCACCAGCAGGACTTACTATAGTCGGAATAAGTCAAGATGCAAAAAATTGTATAAAAAATAGAAAAACTGATGTAATAGGTTTTTATTGTAATTTAAATATATGGGAAGGCTATTATGAAAAAAAATACTTCCCTTATACAATGCCAATAAGTGACATAATGGGGCTTGATAAAGCACTTGATAATATATTAGAAGAAGGAATAGAAAATGTATTAAATAGACATGAAAAGATAGCTTATAGTGTTAGAAAATCTATTGAGGAATATGGTCTAGAACTATTTTTAGAAGAAGGATATTCTAATACAGTCACAGCTATAAAAGTTCCTGAAAGTATAGGAGCTTTAGAACTTACTGATTATATGCTTAAAAATTATAATACACTTGTTGCAACATCACTAAATCAATATATGGATACTATTTTAAGAATAGGTCATATGGGAGAGAATGCAAATCTAAATAAAATAGAACATGTACTAAATGTTTTGGATAAAAGTTTAAGTGCACTAGGATTCAAAGGAAATGGAAATTTGTTAAATTTATTTAATAAGTATTATTTTTAATAGATAGGGGGATATAGTATGGAAGTTACAGCTAAGCAAAAATTTACAACGAAAGACATGGTGGAAACCTCACTATTAATAGCATTAGTATTTATTGCAACTAAATTTATAAACATAAGATTACCAATATCTATAAATGGTGGGCTTGTGCATTTAGGAACTGCAATGTTGTTCATATCAGCAATAATATTTGGAGGTAAAAAAGGTGCTTTATCAGGGGCTATTGGTATGTCACTTTTTGATTTGATATCTGGGTGGACTTTATGGGCACCGTTTACCTTTATAGTTAGAGGAGTTATGGGTTATTTACTTGGAAAGATTGCATGGGCAAATGGTAATAATGGGAATAATTTTTTAATCAATGTAATAGGAATATGTGTCTCATCAATTTGGATGCTATTTGGATATTATGTAACAGAAGTTATACTTTATGGTAATTTTATAGTACCTCTTACTTCAATACCAGGTAATTTAATGCAAGTATTGATAGGTCTTATAATAGCGCTTCCTATTTCTAAGGTATTGAAAAACTGTATAAAATAAATATAAAGTGAACTAAAATTTATGATAGCATAAATTATACTGTATAATATTAGGATGGAGTACATAATTAAAAAATTTTAGTATAGAGGTTAGTTCACAATGTTATCAGTTACAAGATATTCAATCAAAAATGTTCGTTTAAAGCCGTGGGTAAAGTTTATTTGGTATTTTGAGACAAAATCAAATATACTGTTAAATAATAAGTTACTTCCGACAGACAGTATAGATATTATTCTCAATCTTTCTGATGTTATGGAATATAAAATTGAAAATCAAGACTATACTGCTAGTAATATGCATTTTAATGGAATAAGGGATAAACATGGATTTATTATTCAACATGGAAATATACGTGTTATAGGGATTTCTTTTTATCCATTTGGTTTATATCCATTTTTAAAGATACCAATTTCAGAGTTTAACAGACAAATTGTTGACTTAGAAGTAGTATCACAGCTATTTGCAAAAAAATTGGAAGAGTCATTAAGTCCAACACAATCAGTAGAAAAAATTGTTTTATATTTAGAAGAAGTATTATTATCCATATTAGAAGAAGATTTAATTTCAAATAAATATGTAAAGCTTCTAAATTCATTTATATATGTTAATAGATATAGCAATATAAAGGCATTTTGTGATGATACAAATATAAATATTAAAACATTGGAAAGAATCTGTTTAAAATATACAGGGTATACACCTAAGATTTTAAAGAGAATTTACAGATTTAAAATGGCAAGTAATCAACTTATTTATAATTATAAAGATGATGAACTTTTTGATTTTATTTATGAAAATGAGTACTATGACCAAGCACACTTTATAAAAGAATTTAAAAAATTTTCAGGGACGTCACCAATTAAATTTATTGGTGAGAATAAGACGATTAAAGAAAATATAAAGTACAGCTATTTATAATTATACTGTCGATTTTTTACAATACCTCCAATTTATTTTTTGATATGATATAGGAAAATAAATTGGAGGTTTTACATATGAAAATTATTACAGAAATAGTTGAGTTTAATGTGGAAGAAAATTTATCAAAAGAAGAGTTTATAGAAATTGTAAATGACTTAGAATTAAAATTTCATTCTATTCAATCTGGTTTTATTGATACTGAGCTTTTATATGATGAAAAGTCTCAAAAGTGGATTATGATACAACATTGGGAATCTATAGAAGACCTCAAGAGTGCTTCTAGTAAAATGTTTAAAGATTCTTCAACTGAGAAATTTAGAAAAGCTTTAAAGAATCAAACTGTTAAGATGAATATAATACCACAAATTAAAAGTTGGAAATTATAGAACTGAATGTAAAAGATAGTTAAATAGTATCAAACTAAATTAGCCAAATAACATTTTGTATTTAAATTGTTATTTGGCTTTTAGTGTTTATTTTAATATGAGTGTTATATACTAGAAAAACCAACAAACTGTTAGAGTGTGGATTATCATAATGTCATATTCGGGAGCTAAAAGTCTTAATACTGATTTGCCAATTGGTCAATCCATGCATGTCCATCTGGATATGCTGTTATTAAAGCATTTACAAGCCAATCCCTTTGCTCTTGTGATAATAGTGGGACTGTTACATCGAAGTCTTTTTGATAACCAAGCCTATCTATGTATATTGATTTGCAAAACAAAACCACTTCGGGAGCCATATATGGGATATTATCTGATGTTATCAGTCTGGCCTTATCCATATCTCTTATAATTCTTTGATTTTGGGAAAAAAGAAATTTTCCATCTTTCTGTGGATTATGTATCAATTCAATAAAATCGAACTGTAACTGTTCGTCACACTGTATATTCATTTTATAGTTATCATCCTCGACTTTTTTTAATTCAATAAATGAGCAATCAGGCTTAATCGCAAAAACACAAATTTGCTCTATATGTTGCTTGTTAAGGTCGATAATAGGTCGTAATAAATAATTACCCAAGGGCTCATATATATCCCATCCTTGATTAAGCATATACTCTGAATGCTCTTTTCTTTATCTGTGTCAGAAATCCATATGTCAATATCACTGTGTGGGCGAATATGCATATTCGCAAATAATTCTAGGGCATATCCACCACATATTGAATATGAAAAGCCACAATCATTAAAAAAGTTTACACAATCTTTAATTAGTTTGTTCATAGCAACCTCCTTTTGCATGTACTGAAATAAATTAAATTTTTAAAAATACCAACTAAATGTTTGTTTTGTGTAAATATAAAACTGCCGATATTAAGGCAGTTTTATATTTACTATTTAGAAAATTTATTAACAAATTTTTGATATTCACACATTATCTTATCATTCATAAAAGAAATACCCATAAAAGCAGCTTGCTCACCAAACAAAGTAAAACGTTCTATCATCTGTTGTGGATTACCTGGATAAACTGTTGGAATACACCATGTGTTTAGAAGAAAACCAAACATTTGAGCAGCAATCTCTGGATTTTTAACTTCCATAGAATTATCTTGATTTCCTTCTTCAATCAATGCTTTTATCCAAGGCACAATATCATTTATAATCTCATCAAACTGCGTAGCTAAATACTTAGGATTACGCAATAGTGATGATGACATTAAAAAAATGTCTTGTTTATTGTGTTGTTCATAAGCATGAAGCAACCTATATTGTAATTTTTCTAATGCGGTCTTTCCTTCATCATTTTTTACCTCATACCCATAAAATCCATCATTATACAACCGACTTGTGATTGCCTTAATTATTTCGTCTTTTGATTTAAAGTGATGATAAATAGCACCTCTTGAAAGGCCATCTAAATTATCTACAATGTCTTGAATCGTTGTCTGCTCATACCCTTTTTCTAAGAATAACTTATGTGAAATATCAAGTATTTTTTGTATAGTATTATCAGGTTCTTTTTTTCTTCCCAAAAAGCTCACTCCTCAAAACAATCATTTGGTATGTTTATCTTAGCAAATACATAATGATTTGTCAATGTGTCTTTTTAGCATGTTGAACAGGTATATTGCCATGCTTTCATTATTTTATTTTTTTGCCTTATACTGGACTATATTTGCAGTTTCCTAATATATTTGGCTCATATTTAAATACCATTATCTAAAAGCACTATTGCTGTACGAGAGGCAATAGGCATTTTAGAAGAAGGAGGAGTTGAGTTAAAGTATACATCATAATCTCTTAAGTTTTCTTTTTTTGTGTTTCCTCCAAACTCTACCATATCAGTATTTAATATCGTTTTGTAGTTTGTATTTTGAAACTTTGAAATATCAACTGATTGTATTAGATTAGGGTGGAAATTAAATATAAATAAATATTTGCCCTTACTGTACACCAAAATCTTTTTATCATTATCCATATGTATAAGTTCATGACTATTTTGGATAAAAATATCACTGTATTTTGTAAGTTCGAGCATAGATTTATCAAAATTTAATAATTGTTTATACTTTAAGTTGTTATCTTCTGAAAGGCTCCATTGTCTTCTGGCATACTTATAGCTCCAATTGTTGCCTTCTCGTGGAAAATCAATCCACTCAGGATGTCCAAATTCATTTCCCATAAAATTTAGATATCCTTCACCTGCTAGAGAAAAAGTTATTAATTTAATTAATTTAATAAGAGATATTGCTCTATTGATAACATGGTTATTTGAGTTTATTTCCATATTCCAGTACATTTCCTTGTCAGCTAGCCAAAAAATAATTGTTTTATCGCCAACTAATGCTTGGTCATGGGATTCACAATATCCTATATTTTTTTCTCCAGGTCGTCTAGTAGTAAGTTCATACCACATTTTTCCCAAATCCCAGTCTTCATCAGATAAGTTAGAGATAGTTTTTATCCAAAAATCAGGTACTCCCATTGCAAGTCTATAGTCAAATCCAATTCCGCCGTCTTTTATAGGGATACACATACCAGGCATTCCACTCATATCTTCTGCAATACTTATCGAATTAGGTTTAATTTCTTTTATTAATTCATTTGCAAATTGGAGATATGTTATAGCTTCAATATCTGTATTCATACTAAAATATTTTTCATAACTATCAAATGAAACTCCAAGACCATGGTTATGATATAACATTGAAGTTACACCATCAAACCTAAAGCCATCAAAATGGTACTCATTTAACCAAAATTTTATATTTGAAAGCAAAAAATGTATTACTTCAGGTTTACCATAGTTAAAAAGTTTTGTACCCCAAGCAGGATGATTTCCCTTTGAACCTGAGTGGAAAAATTGATGTTCACTTCCATCAAACTCATTTATTCCTTCTAAAGTATTCTTTACAGCATGAGAATGAACTAAATCTAATAAAACAGCAATCCCCATTGAATGAGCAGTGTTTATGAGGTTTTTTAAGTCTTCAGGAGTACCAAACCTAGATGAGATTGCATAAAAGTTTGAAACTTGGTATCCAAAAGATGCATAATATGGATGTTCCATAATAGCCATAAGCTGAATGGTATTGTATCCAGCTTTTTTTATCTTAGGAAGTATTTTTTCAGTAAATTCATTATAAGTTCCAATAGATTCGCTTTCAGTAGACATACCTATATGACATTCATAGATTAGTGGAGAAGTTATGTTTTTTAAGTCAAAATTATTGTCAGTCCAGATAAATGGAGTTTTTGGTTGCCATATTTGTCCATTAAATCCACCAAAATCTTTTTGAATTACTCTTTTTATATATAATGGTATACGGTCAAATGTTTTTCCATTTGCAGTAACTTGTACCTTTACCTCTGATTTGTGAGGTAAGCTATTTTGACCAGGAATAAATATTTCCCAATTACCAGACCCAATTTTTCTTAGAGGATGAGATTTTCTATTCCAATTATTAAAGTCACCAATTAGTGACAAACTATCTGCATTTGGAGCCCATTCCCTATAGAAGAATCCATCATTTGTCTGATGAAATCCATAGTAAAGATGAGCATTTGCAAAAGAACTAAAATCTTTATAGTTTTTCAATGTTTTTGATTTCATATCCTCATAATGTTTCATTCGCTTTTTTATATCAGATTCAAATGGTTGTAGGTATACATCAATATCTAAAATTTTAAATCTTTTTTGACTTTTCATTGTATTTCTCCTCCATAATAAATATTACATCTAAAAAATAATATTTATCTCATACTATCTTCTCTGTATAATTGATATATATTATATAATCCTAATAAAAAGCTTAAGCCACCAATGATTAATTTCATAATTTACCTCCCTAGTATTTATACTTATATATCGTATTCATCAAAATTTAAAAGTTTGTTTAAAACTCTTTTAATAATATCATAATCAAAGCCTTTATAGGAAAGATGTTGAGAAATTTTTTGATATATTTTCTTTTTATCTTCTTTCTTTACTCTTTCATACCTTTTTTTTGCTAGATACATAGCATTTTCAAATTCAGTGTCCTTGTCTAATTCAGATACTGCTTCATTGATTGTACTTCTATTGATACCTTTATTATATAAATTCTGCTTAATTCTGTTTTTGCCACATTTATTTAGGTTAACATTTGTGTTAACAATTTTTTGAGCTAATACACTGTCATTTACGAGATTATAACTTTTAAGAAAATCTATGACCCTCTCAATTATATTTTCATCAAATTCTGATGATAGTTTTTCTTTTAATTTTTTTTCAGATTGGTCAGCATGAGATAAAATATTTAATGCTTTATTTTTAGCTTTTATATACATTTCATCATCTAAAATAGGTTTTAATTCTTCTTCATTTATTTCATTCCCCTTTTTTAAATTAAATGTATAAACAAGTTCTTTAAATATAGCAATAAAAAATTTATCATCTACATAAATATTAACTCTATCATCATTTCTTTTTTGTTGTTCTATTTTTGTAATTATACCCATAAGTCCTCCTTTTTTATATGTAATTATATTAACAAAAGCAACTAATAAAATTTAACAAAAAACTTATATTTGTATGTTATATTTTATCAAAATTAAGACAAAATAGTAAAAAGTTATTTTTATTAAAAAGTAAAGTAGAATCATGTTAAATAATTATTTTTTTAAGTGTTTTTTAGCATATAAATATAATTATATACCCAAAAAAACAAATTATAAGCTTTAAGAAATAAAAAATAATGGTACAATAGTATTATAACATTAAAAGGAGACAAAATATGAGAAGTGAAAATCTAGTTAAGATGGCAGAGTTGAAAAATACTGAAAAACTAGAGAAATTTAATCGCCATAAAGGCAAAATCAAAATAGGTATATTGGGAGGTACTTTTGACCCTATACACTATGCTCATTTAGCAACAGCAGAATTTATTAGAGATAAGTATGACATTGACAAAATAATCTTTATACCATCAGGAAATCCACCACATAAATTATGTATCACTACAGATAAGTATGATAGATATAATATGACACTTCTAGCAACTGAAAGCAACGAAGATTTTTTAGTTTCAAAAGTAGAAATCGAAAGAAAGAAAAGGACTTATACAATAGATACATTAAAATACTTAAAGAAAAAATACAAAAATGCAGACATTTATTTTATAACAGGTGCAGATGCAATTTGTAGTGTTGAAGAGTGGAAAGATGTAAAGAAAAACTTTGAGTTAGCTACTTTTATAGCCGCAACTAGACCAGGAATTAGTTTGTTAAGGTCACAAGAGACTATAGAAAAACTAACTAAGAAGTATAATGCTGACATTATAACAGTTTATGTTCCATCACTGGATATATCGTCCACATATATAAGGGAACAGCTAAATGAAGGCAAGTCAATACGTTACTTAGTACCCGAAAATGTAGAAAATTATTTATATGAAAATAAACTATATCAATATGGAGATGATTAAATGAACTTAGAAAATATTAACCAAAGACTAAATCAAATGCTACCAGTGGGGAGGCTTAGCCATTCAAAAAATGTTGCAAAATGTGCTGAAAAATTATGTGAGATTTATGGATGTGACAAAGAAAAAGCTTACTTAGCAGGAATGATTCATGATTGTGCAAAGTATTTAAGTGACAAGGAAATAGAGGATTATGTAAATAAGTATGAAATATATTTAGACCCAATAGAGGATGGAAATCGTTCCTTGTCTCATAGTGTAATTGGGGCGTACATATGCGAGTATGAATTTGAAGTAGAAGATGAAGATATTATAAATGCAATCAAATATCATACAACAGGGAGAGAGGACATGTCTCTTTTAGAAAAAATAATTTACATAGCTGATTTAATTGAAGAAGGAAGAAAATTCCCAGTTGTAGATACATTAAGAGAATTAGCATATGGAGGGAAGCTTGATGAAGCACTTTTAACTTCTTTTAATAATACTTTAATGTTTGTCATCAATAAAAAAGAAGAGATACATCCAAGAACAGTTATGGCAAGAAACTATCTAATTAAAGAAAAGTTATTATAAAAAAGCTATATAAAGGCAAACATATTAATAAATTTAAATTTGACTATGTTACAAAATCGTATTAATATGTTACAATAACTAAGTGTATTTTAATTAGGAAAGTGAGGAATTTTTATATGACAGTGGAACAAATGACAAAAATAGCATATGATGCCATAGAAGATAAACTGGGTCAAGATACAGTTATAATAAATATAGGAAAAGTTTCTAGTTTGTGTGATTATTTTATTATTACTACAGCATCTTCTCAGAGACAGGTAAAAGCTATTGCTGACAATGTGGAAGATGAATTAGCAAAACTAGGATTAGAGCCAAGAGGTAAAGAAGGACAAGGAACTCAAACTTGGGTACTCCTTGATTATGGAGACATAATGGTTCATGTATTTAATGAGGAAAATAGAGGGTTTTATAATTTAGAAAAATTATGGAAAGATGCACCTTATATAGATATTGACACATTAGCATAAACATGATAATATATGTTATTATAATTAGAAAATTTCAAAAATTATATTAAATTGAATAGACTAGAGCAGTAAAAGATTATATTTTTTCAGAGAGTTAGTGGAAGGTGAGAACTAATATTATATAACTTTGAACTTACTAGATTAAAATCTATTCTCCATGGCTGGATTAAAAGCTATCTAAGAGAGTCTATATATGTAGTAGGCTAATTAGGGTGGTACCGCGAAGATTTATCCTCGTCCCTAAACGTAAGTTTAGTGACGAGGATTTTTTATTTTCAAAGAATTATTTGGAAATTATAAGTAAATAATACTAAATAAGGTAGTTATACACAATTAAAAATAGGAGGCAAAATATGAGCGTATATAATTTTAAAGAAGTAGAATCGAAATGGCAAAAAATCTGGAAAGATAATAATCAGTATAAAATGGATACTGCACAAACTGAAAAACCTAATTATTACACATTAGAAATGTTCCCTTATCCATCTGGAAAAATACACATGGGACATGTTAGAAATTATTCTATAGGTGATGTTGTCGCAAGATTCAAAAAAATGGAAGGATATAATGTACTTCATCCAATGGGATGGGATTCTTTTGGATTACCAGCTGAAAATGCAGCTATAAAACATGGAATACATCCGCATAAATGGACAATGGAAAATATAGAAGAAATGAAAGAGCAATTAAATTTATTAGGGATTAGTTATGATTGGGATAAAGAAGTTGCAACTTCAACTCCAGAATACTATAGATTTACACAAGAAATATTTTTGAAGTTTTTAGAGCATGGGCTTGCATATAAGAAAAAATCATATGTTAACTGGTGTCCTTCTTGTGAGACTGTTCTTGCAAATGAGCAAGTTGTTCAAGGAGCATGTGAGAGATGTAAAGCAACAGTATTAAAGAAAGATTTAGAACAATGGTATTTTAAGACTACTGAATTTGCAGAAGAATTACTTAATGACTTAGATACATTAGATGGATGGCCAGAAAAAGTTAAAACAATGCAAAAAAATTGGATAGGTAAAAGTACAGGAGCAGATTTAGTTTTTGATATAGATGGAACTGATAAATCTATGACAGTATTTACAACTAGACCAGACACAACTTATGGAGTTACTTATATGGTACTTGCTCCAGAGCATGAATTAGTTAAAGAATTGGTTGCAGGGACTGAATATGAAGCAGATGTTGAAACTTTTGTTCAAAAAATGCATACTATGACAGAAATAGAAAGAACAGCAGCTGATGTAGAAAAAGAAGGAATGTTTATAGGTAGATATGTTATAAATCCTTTAAATGGCAAGAAAGTTCCTCTATGGATAGCTAACTATGTATTAGTTGAGTATGGAACGGGTGCTATAATGGCAGTTCCAGCACATGATGAAAGAGATAGAGATTTTGCTGAAAAATATAATTTAGACATAATTGATGTAATAACAGAAGATAACAAAATGATAAATTCAGAAGAATTTAATGGATTAGATGCTTCAGAAGGATTTGAAGGAATAATCGATAAGTTAGAAAAAGAAGGTAGAGGAAAGAGAACAATTAATTATAGACTTAGAGACTGGTTAGTTTCAAGACAAAGATACTGGGGTTGTCCTATACCTGTGGTTTATTGTGATGAATGTGGAATAGTTCCAGTTAAAAAGGAAGATTTACCAGTTCTTTTACCAACAGATGTTGAATTTACTGGAAAAGGGGAATCTCCACTTACGACTTCAAAGCAATTTATGTCAACAACTTGTCCTCACTGTGGAAAACCAGCTAGAAGGGAAGTTGATACTATGGATACATTCGTTGATTCTTCTTGGTATTTCTTAAGATATGTGGATAGCAATAATGAAAATGAACCATTTAGTAAGGAATTAGTTAATAGATGGCATCCAGTAGACCAATATATAGGTGGAGTAGAACATGCTATAATGCATTTACTTTATGCAAGATGGTTTGTAAAGGCATTTAAGAGTATGGGAATGGTAGACTTCAATGAGCCATTTAAAAACTTACTTACTCAAGGAATGGTACTTATGGATGGTTCTAAAATGAGTAAGTCTAAAGGGAATACAGTATCTCCTATGGATATAATAGATGAGTATGGAGCAGATACTGCAAGACTTTTCGTATTATTTGCAGCACCACCAGAAAGAGATTTGGACTGGTCAGAGCAAGGTGTTGATGGATGCTTTAGATTCTTAAATAGGGTTTATAGATTGGTTGACGAGTTAGCAGATGTGGTTAAAAAGGATGTAGAGTTTGGAGAATTAAATTCCCAAGATAAGGATATGAGATATACTATACACTCTACACTTAAAAAAGTTACTGCTGATTTAAGTGAAAAATTCGGATTTAATACTGCTATATCAGCTCTTATGGAATTAATAAATGATATGTATAAATATAAAGAGTTAGATAATATAAACGAAGCAGTTATAAAAGAAGGTGTACAAACTATAGTAACTATAATTGCACCATTTGCCCCTCATTTAGGTGAAGAACTATGGACTATGATAGGTAAAGAAGGAAGTGTATTTGATATAGACTGGCCTAAATATGACGAAAAAGCTTTAGTAAAAGATGAAATAGAAGTTGTTGTACAAGTTAATGGAAAAGTTAGAGGAAAATTAACTGTTAACTCAAATATATCTAAAGATGAGATGGAAAAGGTAGCTTTAGAAGATGAAAAAATAAAAGGATTAGTTGAAGGTAAAACTATAGTTAAAGTTGTAGCTGTACCTAAAAAATTAGTAAATATAGTTGTTAAATAACTCAAAAATATGAACAAAAATATAAATTTATAAAATAAATGAGGCTGTCTCAAAATAGAGATAAGCCTTTTTTCATTGTTGAAATTATAAAAATAGATTTGATTTTATACAAAAAAATGATTAAAGAACTAAAAAGTTCATTCTTATATACCCTAGTTGTTGTTTTAAATATTATTATAATTAATGTTAAATCGAGTTAATGTATTAAGTGGTATGTAAATCATTCAGTTTCCAAAGTGTTGTTCATCAAGGAACTGCTCTAAGCTTAAACGAAAAAAATATAATTATTGTATTTTGAAATTTTTTTCTATATAATGAAAACAGGCAAAAAAGGTGCATATCTATGCTTTATATGAAACACCCAGACAACGAAATTCAGATTCATATAATAGCTACCATGTTTCTAAAAAGGAACTTGTAAAAAAGATAGCGTTTCAACTTCCCAGTTGATTAAAATTATCAGCAGGAAAACAAGTATGGTCAGCAGTGGTATTCTAATGGGTGTTGTCGATATATCCAAGTTGGGATTGTCTGAGGATGTTATCAAATAACTTGTGATAGGTGCAGTAGATGTGGAGATTCCTGATACGGATTTATTCTCAGGGGATGGTTGCTTCGGGAGATATGGAGCGTAACCAGTTTATTGATATGGTAACCATTTTTTGTCTAATTTGATGAAAGAATCCCAAGAATACCATACAGAAGTAAGACAGGAATTAACTGGTGGTATAAACTGATAAAGGCAAATTTAAAAATTTTGATAGGATGATTTTAAGATTTATCTTCTATTTTGTTTTTTAGAAATAATTGAAATGTTATGAGGAGGTATGTACAAATGGAGACTGTAACAAATAATCAATCAGGTGTAGAAATTCAACTCAGTCTGTTTGAAGCTATCAAAGATTTATTGTTAATTAATCCTATTTTCTTGTTGGGAATTATCTTGATTGGTATTTTCTTAGTTGTAATATTCAAGAAAAATAGTGATATTCCAAAGGTAAAAACATCTATTTTATCACTGGCAATGTATTACTACTTATGTTTAACACTATCACATATTGTTGGTATACCTACATTCGGTGAATATATAAGACTGTCACAGTTAGGGGAAACGTTCTTTAATCCAAACATAAATCTTATTCCTTTTAGTGATGGATTTAGTTTGAGTTTTATTTTGAATATTTTACTTTTTGTCCCATTAGGTTTTTTATGTCCGCTTATAAGCAAAACCTTTGAACGTTTGAGAAATACATTCTTGATTGGTTTTGGATTATCTCTTTTTATCGAAACTATTCAGCTTTTTACGTTACACAGAGCAACCGATATAGACGACTTACTCACGAACGTAATTGGAACAATAATAGGCTATTTTTGCTTCAAACTGATTGCTAAATTGCGAATTGTAAAACTACATTCAGATGATGACTCTATGGAACAGGATTACACAGTATGTATTCCGATTGCCATTATAATAGTTGCCCTTATATTAGGATTTTTTAGTTAAGTTCCAAATAGCTAATTTGGGAATTATGGAGGTCATTAAGTGAATAAAATTACTTTTATATGTTTAGGTGTAAAAAGTATGGAGAAGTCAATTAAATTTTATAGAGATGGATTAGGATTTTAGATTACAAACTTTTAGTTTACCAAGGAGATAGCAAAGTCGTGTGCCAAAGGGTAACCATTTGGAAATCCAGACAACATAACAGATAGTATGTTACCTTTTACAGGAGCATACTATCTGTTATATTGTCAACATCCTATTTTATGGTTTGTGTGTAGTTTCCTGTAAACTGAACTAAATAATTAAATAGAAGCTATTAGAATTAATAATAACAGATAGATATTAATAAGCATAAACAAATAGTAAAATGTGTAGATATAGACGTTTTTAAGTGAAACTATTATAAAATAATTGACTGATAATCAACTGACAAAACCTATTTTTTTAGGTTTAACTGACATTTAACTGACAGTCAGTTTTTACTATTTAAATAGAAGTTCGCTTAGATTGTCGGAAGCTTCTTTGTCCATTTCTTTAAGTACATGAGAATATCTATTCATAGTTATTTTTATATCTGTATGACCCAATCTTTCAGAAACAACTTTCATATTAGTTCCCCCTAAAAGCAACAGAGTGGCACTTGTATATCTTAAATCATGTATTCTAATCTTTTTTAAATTATTTTTTTTGTAAAATTGTGAAACGTTTTTCTTAGTGAAGAAGGTAGAAACGGATTTAAATTGGTGTTTAGACAAACTAAGTTATTTCTGTTTTCCAGGATACCTTACAATTTTAATTTGCTTTGTCTTAGTTTTTCAATTTTCAATTTTTCAATTAATTCTTTTGGAGCTGATAAAGCTCTTTTTGATTTTGGTGTTTTTGGCTCTTTAAAAGATATTTTGCCATTAGAATAGACAAGAATTTGATTAACATTTATCAGATTGTTATCTAAGTCAACATCTGACCACCTAAGCCCAGTAGCTTCTCACATTCTTAAACCTAGAAGTAACATTAAAAGAATAGGTATTTCTATATTATTACCAAGTAACTTTTCTATTAGCAATAATACTTCTTCTCTATTGTATATTTCATTTGTAGAATATTTTTCTTTAGAAGGAAGTTTTATAAAATCACATGAATTTTCTTGTATTTCTCTTAATCTATACGCTTCCCTTATTACAGAACTTAGAAAGCTATACCTTACTTTAGCACTAGTAAAGGTAGAATTATTAAAGTTATAATTTACAAAAGCTTGTACTGAACTAGGATTTACTTCTGTGAGTTTTAGATTCTTAAAAAAGGTTCTATGTAATTTTTAACCCAAGATTTTGTATTTGTAACAGTATATGGAGACCAATTATTTTTATTCATGTCTATATATTTATAACATCTTTCTACAAATGTCATACCTTTTGGAGCAACAAACTTATTATTATTTATAGTAGACTTTATTTCAATTAAATGTTTTTCAGCATCCTTTTTCTTTTTATAGCTTCCATAACTTTTTTGTTTCTTTTTGCCAGTTTCTTATTCCACATATACATAGAATTTTTCCCATCTTTTTCTTATAAAAGCTGATTTGATATTCATATATGTACGCTCCCTTTATAAGTTAGTTTTATAAAAGAACAGTTGGACTGCTCTAATTATGTCATTATCTTTTTAATTCTTTACAGTTACATTATAACACGTATTTGTATACACTTAAATTAACAGGAAGATAAATATCATTAAAGGAGGAAAAGAAAATTTAATGTAGAATTATGTAAGATATATAGTATTTCATATATAAAAGGGGGAGATATTGTGAAATTAAAGAAATTATTATCACTAGGGTTAGCCGTGTCAATGTTTGCTGCTGGTCCTATATCAGCTAATGCACTTGATACAATTTATACTATTCAAGGAAAAGATAAATATGAAACGGCTGCTCTTATAGCTGATGAACAAAATTATACTACAGCTATATTAATTAATGCAGACAGCACAATGGCTGATGGATTAAGTGCGAGTGGACTTGCAGGAGCAACAAATGCACCAATTTTTTTAACTAAGAAAAATAACATACCTAATGCAACTCTTAAAAGAGTAGAGAAAGCTAAAAAGGTATACATAATAGGTGGAGAAAGTTCTATTGATAAAGCAACAGAAACTCTTCTAAAAGATAAAGGAATAGAGGCTAAAAGACTTCAAGGTAGTGATAGAATTAAGACAAGCTATAATGTTGCAAAAGAAATAAACTCAATTAACAAAGTAAATAAAGTTATATTGACTAATGCTTTTAAAGGAGAGCCTGATGCAATGAGTGCTGCACCTGTAGCAGTTAGAGATAAAGCAGCTATAGTATTAACTGATGGAAAAAGTGTTCCATTTAATACAACTGGTGTAGAAAGTTATGTAATAGGTGGTACTTCATCAATGAGTGACAAACTAGTTAATGATACTAATTCAACTAGATTAGGTGGAGTAGATAGATATGATACTAATAAAAAAATAGTAAATAAGTTCTATAATGGCGCAAAAGAATTTTATATAGCTAGTGGTACTGATTTAGTTTATGCTTTAGTTGCTTCACCAATGGCTAAAAATAATCCTATTGTACTAGTTGATATTGGAAGTAATAAAGATATACTTAAAAATGCTGCAAAAGTGACTGGGATAGGAAATCTAAGTGATAAAATTATGCTAGAGTGTGAAAATACCATCAATAATATTAGTCTTCCGTCTTCAAATAAAAATATAATATGTGGATTAAAGATTGATTTTGATTCAAAGCACATAATTTGGCAAGATAAAGGAAGTTATCTTGAATGTTATGATGATAACCTTGAATATTATACTGAAAAATATAAAGACCCAACAGTTCCTATAAATATAGAAAATACAAGTACACAAAATTTAGATGTAACAAAATTAAAAGTTTATGGAGAAGCTAATTCAACATTATATATGGGGCAATATGCTAAAATAAAAATGGATTTTAATAGTTTCGGTGTATTAAAGCCAGGAGAAAAATGTACTATTTATTTAGATATAATTTCATTAGATCCATCAAGAAGCATGACATTAACATTTTCTTATGTAGGTGATAAAGAAAATTATAAATATGAACAAGGATTGGCAAGTAGAATATTATTTTATAACCCAGATGGAGAAGATTTTTTTGAATATAAATAACTAGTGGGTATGTAAATTAATAAGGGTTTTATAAGTTTAATTTTTTTATTTTCGTTTTATATTAACTATGTGGTATGTAAATGTCTCGATATTGCTCATATGTTGAGTTATTATATTTAGTTTCATATGAACTATATGGATTTTAAAATTAAAAATACTTAAAAACATTTACTTTAATAGTAGGTGTTTTTTTGATTAAAAGAATATTATTATAATGTAAAAAGTAATAAATAGGTAAAATATGTAAGAATTATATGTTATAATATTTTTAGCAAGAAGATGTAATCTACAATTTATAGAGTGGAGTTCATGTATCAAAAAATTATCCTCCCGACGCTAAGAAGGGAGGTGAATATACATGGATAATTTTTTACAAGGCATACTAGCAAGTCTATCTGCTAGCTTAATAGTTTATATAGCTAGCAAACTATTTAGAAAGCGTAAAAAACCACTCAAAGCGGCAACTAAGAGTGGTTGGGAATTTGATTTAAAAATCAGATTCCATAAAACTAAGTAATTTCTAAATTATGAACTCCACTCTACAGCAAAATAGATTGTAGTTCTTCTTGCTTTTATTATATCACAAATTGGTACAGATATTCAAAAATAATATTTTTATGATATAATAAAGTCATAGAAATTTTGCAGTGTTCGATTTTTTGAAGAAATTAAGGCTTAACAGTTGAAATATAAGGCATTGAGGACTTGTGATAAGTGTTATCAATTGCACTACTCATGGTTCACTGCAAATTTGAGAGATTTGTATATGTGTAGGCATTGGAAATACTCAATTTATTTTGGGGTTTTATATTAACTATATGGAATGTAAATTCAGCATCTATGCCATTTACTTTATTAACTTCCTCATGTTTTATATTAACTATATGGAATGTAAATAGTATTTCAGCAATTTTACTTTTAATAACTTTATCAGCGTTTTATATTAACTATATGGAATGTAAATTCAATTTACCGTTTTTTTCAAATCTCACAACATCAGAGTTTTATATTAACTATATGGAATGTAAATCTATCGGCTTCTTGAAAAGCCTCATCTGCTCTATTTAGTTTTACATTAACTATATGGAATGTAAATTTCATTAAATCCCCAACCGAATTATCTTTCAGCATTTGTTTTATATTAACTATATGGAATGTAAATCATGCTGATAAGAATCTCTATGAACTTCGGAGGGAACCGGTTTTATATTAACTATATGGAATGTAAATTTGGGTATTTTGCTAAAAATAAAGCTATTAAATTAGAGCTTTATATTAACTATATGGAATGTAAATCGTATTAACACCTGTTCGGCACTATCACAATAAACACAAGTTTTATATTAACTATATGGAATGTAAATTGTATCCAAAAAATTACAATAATCATACGAACTGCTAATATAAGCAGTCAATATATGTGTACATTTATCCATTTTATCTCTAAACATATAAATTATTATCCCCCTAAAAAACTTTCATAAAAACAAAAAGAACAATATCTCTTTGGCAACTGGCTAACATAACTCATAAGATATTTATATAAGTCTTAGTCCCTATAGCTTTGCGTCACTAGATTTCTCTAGTTTTGCCGATTTAGTTTTATTCTATAACTAAATAATACAATAGAATTAGTTATTATTCAACAAGATTGTTTGAAAATTGAATAAATTTATAGGTATGAACGTAATTTCACACTTAAAAACAGACTAAATACGTAGAATATATAGAAAAATTTACCTGTAGTTTTTGTGATAAAAAGCTCCTATTATTAATTTAAGCTAGATAAGTTTGAGGAAGTGACATAAATTGAAAGAAGGAATATATTATGTTGAATAAAAAATTACCAGATGCAGAATTAAAAATTATGAAATACATATGGAATACTGGTTATAAAACTGTAATATCAAAAGATGTTGCAGATTAAATAGAAAAAACATATGCTTGGAAGCATACAACTACAATTACACTTTTAGCTAGATTAACTAAAAAAGGTTTTTTCATATCGCAGAGAATTGGGAAACATGTACACTATAGAGTATTAATAAAAGAGAAAGAATATCTCAAAATAGAGGGAAAAAGAATTTTTGGAGGTCTACATAACAATCCATTATCAGAACTAATTTCAAAATTACATGATGGAGAAGAAATAACTGAAGAAAAAATAATAGAAATAGGAAATTGGATAAAAAGCTGGAAAGATGAAGATTAATAAATAAAAGGTAGCTACTAATATAAGTGCTACCTTTTTTCTTGTGGATAATATTGGGGATAAGTTGTGGAAAATTTGTGTAAAAATTGTGGATAAAATATTTTGCTGACATTTAACTGACATAAGTATTAGATTTTGATTTAAAAATGTTGAAATATCAATAAATAATTAAATAGAAGTTATTAGAATTAACAATAGATTCCTTTTTCAAAGAAATCTTTGATTTCATCAAGGTTATCAGTTTTTCCAAGTGCTAAGATAAGTTTTATTCTAGCTTTTTGACCTGGTAAGTCCCCACCAAATATACAACCAAGATTTTTTAAATCTCTACCAGAACCAAAGTAACCATAACTATCGAATACTCTACCTGAATGACATCTAGAAACTATAACTACAGGAAGTCCTTTTTCTCTAGCATATTCAACTCCAGAAAGCATTTGAGGAGGAATATTACCTCTGCCCATTGCCTCAATAACTATACCTTTATAACCACTATCAACAGCAAATCTTATAAAGTCAGCATTTTCTCCTACATATGCTTTAAATAAGGCAACTTTAGATTCTACCTTATCAGTATCTATAATTGTTCTATTTACAATATCTCTTGTAAGGACAAGTTCGTTGCAGTCAATTATTCCCAATGGGCCACTAGTTAGAGATTTAAATGTATTTAGAGAAAGAGTATTTGTTTTAGTAGCTTCAGAAGCTAATAATACTTCATTGTTTAAAACTACAAGGACTCCTTTTCCCATAGCATCTTTGGATACTGCAGTACAAACTGATGCAGATAAATTACTTGAACCATCATATCCAAGTTCAGAACTACTTCTCATAGCACCTGTGACTATTACAGGTTTGATGTTGTCAATTGTAAGGTCTAGAAAATAAGCTGTTTCCTCTAAACTATCTGTACCATGTGTTATTACAACACCTGTAATATCTTTTCTTGCTAATAAATCATTTACATAGTTTTTCAATTCCATCATTCTATAAGGTGTTATGTGAGGTCCTGGAATTTCATCAAAATTAAAAACTTCAACATCTGCAACTTTATCAATGTTGGTAACCATTGATAGTATTTGTTCACCTGATAAAGTTGGTATAGCTGCTCCGACTTTATCATCTACTGTCATAGATATAGTTCCACCAGTAAAAACTATGGCAACTTTTTTCTTAATACTCATACTATTCTCTGCCTTTCATAAATAAAATTTATAATTCCGATAGGATTATATCAAAAAAAGTAGTTAAGGTCTACATAAACTCTTTTATTCATATAATTTAGATATTTCAGTGTAATATAATTATTTCTTAATTTTTTGCCATTCAACGATATAACCATTTAATATCTCTCTTATGGCTTTTCCTATCTTAGTATAAGCTTCATCATATAGATTTGCTAGAGATATTCTAATTGACCATTCAGGACCATAGAATCCATTTCCACTAAGTAAAACTACTGAATAGTCATTAGCTAATTTATAAAGAACATCTACTGGAGATGCATTTTTACTTATAAATTTAAATAAGCCTTCTCCGTAGTTTAATTTAGCCCATTCTTCAATATCAAATTGAGTGTAATATGCAGCATTGTTTTTGTTTTCATTAATTGGAAGCTCTAAAGCTTCAAATAATAGTTTTTGACGTCTATGGCAGATACTCATATTGAGTTTTTTGTAGGCATCTACTTTGTCAATCAATGCAAAAGCAGAGAAAAACGCCATTTGTACTTGCTGTGGAGTAGAAAGACCAGCAGTATGGTTGAGAGCAACAAGTCTGCTATCAGCAACAACTCTTTCCATAAATGAAAGGCTAGAAGGGTTAAGACTCATATCACTGTAACGCTTATCTACTGATTTTTTTAATTCTCCAGTTAAATCATTTATTTTCTTATCAAAAACATTTTTCTTATGAAGGGCAAATGTACCAAGTCTCCATCCTGTAACTCCAAAATATTTTGAATAAGAATATACTCCAACAGTGTTGTAAGGTAGTTTTGACATTAAGGATGAAAAATCTTCTACAAAAGTTCCATATACATCATCTGATATTATCATTAAATCTTTATTATAATTTTCAATTACATCTATTAGATTATTACAAGATGTTTCATCCAT
This sequence comes from Clostridioides difficile ATCC 9689 = DSM 1296, assembly GCF_001077535.1. Lineage (GTDB taxonomy): Bacteria > Bacillota > Clostridia > Peptostreptococcales > Peptostreptococcaceae > Clostridioides > Clostridioides difficile. The sequence continues at coordinate 2,762,223 of NZ_CP011968.1, read as the reverse complement.
AGCTATAGAAGCAGGATTATTAGGATTAACAACGAATAAAGCTTTAATAGATTTGTCACGAAGTTTCTCTAATTCTTTTTTTGTATATTGCCATGTGTGAGCACCTTTTTCATCAACTTCATTAGCATTTATATTTACCACTTTAAAGTCGTAACGAGGAAGGTTAGGTATTTCAAGATAAGGTGTAAATATTGGAGTCATTAAGGCTATTGTATCTCCTTTTTTTAGAAGTTCATTTGCCATTAATGAATCAAATATATAGCACATAGCAGCTGTAGCACCTTCAACAGCAAAAATTTCTACATCACCATATTTACCTGATATATCATATTTCATTTCTTGAACTAGGTAATCGTGTACTATTTTTTCCATATGAGGTAACATTCTATCTGGAAGTGGATAGTTATCACCAATAATTCCATCAGCTAGTTCATGAACAAATTCATCTCCATCAAATCCAAGTTCATTTATACCAAAGTTTATAATATCTCTAGCTAAATATGCTCCAGGCATATCTATATTTTCATTTATAAATTTAAAAAATCTTTCTTTAATACCCTTTTTTTGAGGCATTCCAGCCAAATGACCTAAATCCCAATTAGAACGAGTTTCAGTAATAGCGAAATGACCAAAAGTAAAAAAGGCTTCTCTAGCAGTTGAACAAGTCCAGTTTGGATTTCCACGACCTGCATCAAGTAATTCTCTGTTATTTTCTTTTGCAGTGTATTTTGCAATATCTATTAATTTGTCCTTAAATTCAAAAGGGCTTATTTTTCCATATATGTTTTTGATTTCTTTATAAGTATGATTTTTCATGTTAAATTCCTCCTTATGTAATAAGTTTCACATTTTTATAATAAAATAAACAAGTTGCAAAAATGATTATACTTTAATTATAATAGGTTTATAGAAAAAGTAAAGTATGAAATTAAAATAATAACTCTATTTAGCCTTATTAAATATATGTTAAAATAAAAAATACCTTTTAATAAAAAATGATTGTTATATAAAATAAATATTCAATTTAATTATCACCTTAGTTTTTTTATTGTATTTTATTATATATGTATAGTTTTCTAATTTTGAATAAAAATAAAGTAAAACTTTCTTTTATATTGAAGTTGTTTAGTAAGACATGTATTTTATTAATTTATTAATCTTAATAATGTTAAATAAAATCAAAAAAATAGATTTTGGGTAAATAAAATAATATAAAATATAAATTTTAATAAAAATAATAAAGTATATATTATTGCTTTAATAAGAATGTAAAAAATATTTTTAAATTATCATTTAATGTAATTTAAATGAATTGAAGATATATGTTTATTGTATGCAATTGTTGTATTTTTAGGTTTTTTGTGATTAATTAAAAAATTATAAAAATCGTTTACATGTTGATTTTTAAAAAAAAAAGATATAGAATTATATAGAAAGTAATAAACAAAAATTGGATTTACGGGAGTGGAATGAAATGATGAATGTTACCTTAACAGATGTAAAAGAGGCTAGAGAGACCATTAAGAACATAGTAAAAAGAACTGACTTACTTGAAAGTGTTAAACTTAGCGAAAAAACAGGAGCAAATGTGTTCTATAAATGTGAGAATCTTCAAAAAACAGGTTCTTTTAAATTAAGAGGAGCTTGTAACAAAATAGCGAGTTTAACAGATGAAGAAAAGGCAAATGGAGTTATAGCTTCAAGTGCAGGGAATCATGCTCAAGGAGTTGCATTGGGAGCAAAAATGACTGGTATAAAATCTACAATAGTAATGCCAGCAACTGCGCCTTTAGCAAAAGTTAGTGCAACTAAAGGTTATGGAGCAGAAGTAGTTTTAAATGGTGCGGTTTATGATGATGCATATGCAAAAGCTGTTGAAATACAAAAAGAAACAGGAGCAACTTTCTTACATCCATTCAATGATAAGTATGTTATAGCAGGACAAGGAACTATATCTCTTGAAATTTTCGAACAATTAGACAATAAAGTTGATACTATACTATGCCCAGTTGGTGGAGGAGGAATCATCTCTGGTGTTGCTGTTGCAGCAAAAGCATTAAATCCTAATGTAAAAATAGTCGGTGTTCAAACTGCAAATATACCTTCAATGAAAGAGTCAATAAAAAATGGAAAAGTAACAACAGCATTTAATGATACTACAATAGCTGATGGTATAGCTGTTAAAACTCCAGGAGATTTAACTTTTGAAATAATAAATGAATTGGTTGATGAAATAGTAGTGGTTGAAGAGACAGAAATTGCAGAATCAATATTATTTATGATGGAAAGTCAAAAAATAGTTTCAGAAGGTGCTGGTGCTGTATGTACAGCTGCTATATTAAGTGGTAAGTATGTACCAGCAAAAGATGAAAATGTAGTTTGTATAATATCTGGTGGTAATATAGACATAAATACGTTATATAGAATAATAGGTGTTGCTTTAGCTAAAGAAGGAAGAAGATATTCATTTAGTACAATTATGGAAGATAAGCCAGGAAACTTTGCTGAGTTAACTAGAATAATAAGTGAGAATGGTGGAAACATTTTAAGTGCTAATCAAGGTAAATTATCAGCAGGGGAAGCTCTAGGAAAACAAAGTGCGGAATTTATATTAGAGACAATAGATTATGACCATATAGCTAGAATAAAGAAAGCTATAGAAGAAAAAGGTTTTAAAATTATAGAATTATAATAAAAAGTGTATATAATATACAAGAAAAATAGTATAATAGTGTATGAAGATACATTTTATGTGTATTAGATTAACGAATTAGGAGGATTTTAAAATGAAACATGAAGTAATACATACTAATGATGCACCAGCAGCTTTAGGACCATATTCTCAAGCTATAAAAGCTGGAAACTTGTTATTTGTATCTGGACAAGTTCCTCTTGTACCAGAGACTATGGAAGTAGTTGAAGGAGATGTACAAGCTCAAACTGCTCAATCTTTAAAAAATCTTAAAGCTATATTAGCTGAAAGTGGAGCTGATTTTTCAAATGTAGTTAAGACTACAGTATTTATAAAAGATATGAATGAATTTGGGGCTATAAACGAAGTTTATGCTGAATATTTTGGAGAAAATAAACCAGCAAGAGCTTGTGTAGAAGTTGCTAGATTACCAAAAGACGTTAAAGTTGAAATAGAAGTAATAGCTGTATTATAAAAATACAATATTTTTAATTTGAAAAGGCTGAAAAACTATATTCTAGTGATTCAGCCTTTTTATAAAAAAATAAATCACAATAAAGAACATGATAAATATTGTCGAATTAAAAAATAAAATTAAAATAAATATTGCAATATTTTTGAGAAGGTTTTATAATGAGTATATAATTTGAAACGTGTAACTATTAAATTAGGCATGAGTTCTTGGATATTTTTATCCTGAGGATTCATGCCTTTTTTGTATTGAAATTCAAAAATCTATTTAATAAGGAGGAAGTACTGTGTTAAATTTTTTCAAGAAAAATAAAAGCTATAAGTTACATGCAGTAGTGAGTGGTAACAGCATTAATATTGAGAAAGTAAACGATTCTGTGTTTTCAAAAAAGTTAATGGGAGATGGAGTTGCAATTATTCCTAATAGTGATGTTGTTGTAGCCCCTTGTAATGGTAAAGTAACTGTGCTTACAGAATCAAAGCATGCCTTTGGTATGGTCTCAGATGAGGGTGTTGAAATATTAGTCCACATAGGAATTGATACAGTTAGTTTACAGGGTGAGGGGTTTAAAAATGAAGTGTCTCAAGGAGATACTGTTAAAAAAGGTAGTCCAATAATAAGTTTTGAAAGAGAAAAAATAAATTCTCAGGGAATTGATTGTACAACAATAATAATTGTATTAAATCATAGCGAATTTTCAGAAATAAATTGCATGGTAGAAAATGAAGTTGTTGCAGGGCAAGATACTGTTATTGAAATTATGAAATAATAGGAAGGGATTAATTCAATATGAGAGTAGTAAAAATCTTTAATAATAATGCATTATCTACAGTAACTAATGATAGGAAAGAAGCTATTTTACTAGGTCTTGGTATAGGTTTTAATAAACGTCCAGGAGATAAAGTTAATGAAGATAAAATAGAAAAGATTTATTATGTTCAAGACCACATGCAAACAAAATTTTTAGAATTATTAAAAAATGTTAGTCCAGAAGTGATGGATGCTTCACAACAAATTATAAGTCTTATACCAGGAAATGAGGGAAAATTTAATAATAAAGGGATATTATCTTTAGTGGAACATATTAGTTTTGCAATAGATAGAATGAAAAATAATGTTTTTTTACCTAATTTAATGCTTTTGGATATAAAGATGATGTATTCAAAAGAGTTTGAATTAGGAGTAAAAGCTTTAGAAATTATATATAGAGTATGTCATATCCATTTGCCTGAAGATGAAGCAGGTTACATAGCTTTACATTTTGTCAATTTACAATCAAATGATAATTTGGCATATGATACTTTAAAATTTGTAAAAGGTAGTATTGATTTGATTAAAGAATGTTATGGATTAGAATTAGACGAATCGAGTTTAAGTACATTACGTTTTAGAACTCATCTTAAATTTCTTGCTCAAAGAATTTTTAAGAATGAAATTTGTCAGGATGATAAAATGATTGAAATGTATGATTATTTAATTAACAATCATCCTAAAAATAAAGAATATTTAGAAAAGTTAAATGTATATATTGAAAAGGAGTTTAGGTATAAATTAGATAAACCTGAAAAAATTTATCTACTACTACACCTAACAAAAATCTTATAAGAATGAGATGAATTAGTAATAGAAATATATATAATTTTAGGGGGGGATAAGATTGAAAGAAAAACTACTTGGAGGACTGGAAACATTTGCAAAGGCAATGGTTCAGCCATTAATGTATTTATCGAGTGCAGGAATATTAATGGTGGTAGGTGTACTACTTACAAATGATATGTTATTAGGAGTACTTCCATTTTTTAAATGGGAGCCAATTCAAATATTTGGAAGCCTAATTTATAACTGTATAATGGCTATTATTAATAATCTTGCTGTTATATTTGCTATAGGTATTCCTGCTGCACTAGCAAAAAAAGAGAAGCACAAAGCAGCGTTAATAGGATTTATGAGTTATATAATATACCTTACAGCTTCCAACACTATGTTAACATCACTAGGTCAACTAGCAAAAGAAAGCAAGATGCTTGGACTGATAGGGACTGGACAAGCTACTATTTTAGGTATTCAAGTTGTAGATACAAGTGTATTTGGTGGAATTATTTTAGGGTGTATAGCTGGATATGTATTTAATCGTACAAGCAACAAAACATTTAAAGGAGCTTTACAGATATACTCGGGAGCAAATTTTAGTTTTATATGCATGTTCTTTGTATCCATTTTAATTGGAGTTGTGAGTAACTTTATATGGCCATTAGCTCAACAAGGAATAGCTTCTCTTGCAAATGTCATCAAAGATACAGGTACATTTGGTTTATTCTTATATGGTTTTTTAGAGAGAATATTAGTACCAACTGGACTTCATCATTTAATTTATACACCATTTCAGTTTTCTGATTTAGGAGGAGTGCTTAAAGTTGGTGCAGATACAGTTTCAGGAGCCTATGCTATAGTTATGACAGAAATGAATTTACCAGTTGAGCGTTTCTCAGATAGTATATACTATATGGCAACTGGATTTACAAAGATGTTTGGTTATATAGGTATAGGAGCTGCCTTTATTTATACTGCATATAAGCAAAATAAGAAGAAGGTTAAGGCAACGATTATTCCACTAATAATTACAGCAGTATTAGCCTCTGTAACAGAACCATTAGACTTTATGTTTGTATTCTGTGCACCACTTTTATTCTTTGTACATGCAGTTATAGCTGGTCTTTTTATAGCTTTATTAAAAATATTTGATGTTACTGCATTATGTGGAGGGAACTTATTAGTATCAATTATAATGAATACTACAGTAGGCGTAGAAAAAACACACTGGCCAGTAATGATGATATTAGGACTTGCACAAATTATTGTATATTTTGTAGTATTTAGTTTTTTAATTAAGAAATTTAATTATAAAACTCCAGGTCGTGAAGATGAGAGTACAGCTACAGGCGAAGAACAATCAAAACAACTTAATTTAGATGCAGGGATAGAAAATATAATTGATGGGTTAGGCGGAAAAGAAAATATTAATACAGTAGAAAATTGCATCACTAGATTACGTGTTAATGTAAAAGATGAAAGTAAGATTAATGAAGATATAATTAATTTAACGCCAAATAGCGGGATTGTAAGGAAAGGAAAAGATATACAAATAATTTTTGGACTTCATGTGCATGAGGTAAGACGTGCAGTAGAAGATTTTTTAGAAGCTTATTAAAGATATATATTTATATAGCAAGGGTAAATAACAGCTTTAAGTGCTGTTTACTATTTATTAAAGATACATATAATTTATAGAGGAGGAATAATTATTATGATTATTACTATTGTTGGTGGAGGAAGCACATTTACTCCAGGTATTGTTAAGTCAATTGCATTAAGAGAAAAAGAGTTAGAGCTTGAGGAAATTCGTTTATTTGATATTGATAAAAAACGTCAAGATAAAGTAGCTGTAGTTGTCAACTGGATACTAAAAGAAGATGTTAAAACAGATGTTAAACTAACTGTAACTAATTGTGAAAAAGAAGCGTATACAGATGCTACATTTATATTTGCACAAATGCGTGTTGGTAAATATGAAATGCGTGAGCAGGATGAAAAAATTCCATTGAAATATGGTTGTGTAGGTCAAGAAACTTGTGGTTGTGGAGGGATGGCATACGGACTGCGTACAATACAACCAATGATAAAGGTTATTGATGATGTAGAGAAATATGCTAAAAAAGATTATTGGATATTAAATTACTCTAATCCTGCTGCAATCGTTTCTGAAGCTTGTCGTAAGTTAAGACCAAATGCAAGGATTATAAATATCTGTGATATGCCAATAGCTATTATAGATATGATAGCGGGGTCATTAAATATCAATGACGTTCATAATATACGCTATGATTATTTTGGTCTAAATCATTTTGGCTGGTTTACTTCAATAGATTATAAACATAGAGACTTAATGGAAGAGATTAAGGAATACATAAAAGAAAATAAAATATTATTACCAAAATCTTATATAGAAAACTTAAATAAAAGTCGTAGTACAGGAAATCGCCATGCTGTAAGTAGCTGGATACATGTTTGGGAATCTGTTTATACAATGTTAGAAAGCTTCCCAAAATATCTGCCAAACACTTATTTAACATACTATCTTTTAAGTAAAGAAACAGTGGAACATTCAAACATAAATCGTACTCGTGCAAATGAGGTTATGGAAAGCCGTGAAAAAGACTTATTTGAAGGTGTGAGACATTACTTAGAAACTGGAGAAATTTCTGAAAAAGCATTTTATGCAGGTTTACATGGAGATTGGATTAGTGATTTGGCAGTTTCAATTAAAAATGATACACGTAGTCGTTTTTTAGTTATAACTGAAAATCGTGGAGCTATACCAAACATGCCATATGATGCAATGGTAGAAATTCCAGCATATATTGGTAAAGATGGTCCAGAAGTTATTGCTCGAGGTCCAATACCTCTATTTCAACAAGGATTAATGATGCAACAACTTAACAGTGAAAAATTGATAGTAGAAGCTTATATAGAAAATAGTTATGAAAAAGCTTTACAAGCATTCACATTAAATAAAACTATTCCAAGTATGAATGTTGCTAAAGAAATTTTGGATGAAATGATAGAAGTTAATAAGGAATACTGGCCAGAATTAAGATAGTAGGATAAAAGAAAGGGTTTTTATTTAATCATTAGATATGTTTTCAGAGTCTTTTATCAAAATGTATTCACAAACATATGGCAATATATTAAAATAAAGAGTGATATTTTTAGAAGAATGGGGTGATGCAATGAACATTATAAATAAAATTTTTTGGCAAGAAGATAGGATTGGCATGATTACAAATAATTTAGAGGCAGATACACATAGTCACTGTATGTTACAACTGTTCTTAGGGATAGAAGACAGCATTGAAATAACAGTTAATGAAAAATTAGTTAAATGTAATTGTATCATAGTAGATAAAAATATCTCTCATTCATTTTCAGCAAGAAAAAAAGTTTATTACTCTGCTATTATTGAACCTACATCTATATATGCAGAACAGCTTACCTCAAAAATGAATGATTTTGGCTACTGGATATGTGACAATAATGGATTAGAGAAATTACGTCAACAAGGAACTTTTTTGATAGATAACTCTAGTAAAGAACAATATTTAAGATTTATGGAAATGCTTAATAACTATTTGAATATACCTATAACTCTAAAACATTATGATGACAGAATTACTGAATTGCTCAATTTATTACGTACTTGTAATTGTGATAATCATACTATTTCAAGTTTTGCAGATAAAGTGTCTCTATCAGCAAGTAGATTATCACATCTGTTTAAAGAACAAATAGGGATACCTTTAAAAAGCTATATCTTATTTCATCAAATGGAGTGTGCTTTTAGAGAATTACTTTCTGGAAAAAATGTTACCGAAGCTTCTATGACTGCTGGATTCGATACTCCATCACACTTTGCAGGGACAGTTAAGCGAATGATGGGAATGCCTGTTTCTTTATCTTTGAAAGATAGCGAGTTTTTGAAAGTATATTAAATATTCTCGTTATATAATGAAGTTGTACTAAGAAAGGGGCTTTGTTATGAATAAAGAATATTTAGAAGAAACAAAAATGTTAAATTATAATGAACCACAACTTAAGCTTTTGGTATCATCAAAGAATTGGTTGGAATTAGATGATTTTCATAAAATAAAATCTATTTATGAGTTTGTACAGAATGATATTTTATTTGGATATAATGCTTCTGATATGTTAAGCGCAACACAGGTATTAAATGATGGTATGGGACAATGCAATACAAAAGCTACTCTTTTAATGGCATTATTACGTGCAGTGAATATCCCCTGTAGGCTTCATGCTTTTGATGTAACAAAAGATTTTCAACGAGGAGCTACATCCAAATTGATTTCACTATTAGCACCAAAATATATTCTTCATACTTGGGTAGAGGTATTTTATCAAGATAGGTGGATTGCTCTGGAGGGTGTCATAACTGATAAAAAATATTTAGAAGCAATTCAGAAGAAATTTTTTAATCATGGTGGAACGTTTAAAAAGTATGCAATAGCTACAAATGATTTGAAAAATACATCTATTGATTGGGATGGTAAAGATACTTTTATCCAAAAAGAAGCTATCGTGTATGATTATGGTATTTTTCCATCACCAGACGTATTTTTTTCTACTCATTCACAACATATGTCAAAATTAAAAAATTTCATATATGTACATCTTATCAGAAAAATAATGACAAAAAATGTATGTAAGGCTAGAAACAATTATATTGATAAAAATGAATGAGTGTTTAAGAGGTAACTATATAGGAAATATATAGAATAATTAAAACTGTACTGGTTAAAATGAATAAAAAGGAGTTATCACAGAGCAAACTTAAATTGTTCATAGGATAACTCCTTTTCTGTATTAACTTCTAATAATTTGATGTCTTTTTATAAAACATATAGATACAATTAAACCAGTAAATGCAAGAGTAGCTGCTATTGAAAATGCAACATCTATTCCATGAATGTTAGACAGCATGTTTGAACTCATATGAGCTTTCTTAGTAGCACTTGTCATTATAGTAATAAGTATAGCAGAACCTATAGCTCCAGATATCTGACGGAGTGTGTTATTAATTGCTGTGGCATGAGATATAAGTTCTCTATCTAATGTTTTAATTCCCCATGTAGTTAATGGCATTAAAACCATTGAAATACCAATCATACGAATACAATACATCAATGACACATGAATTAAAGATGTATCTCTGCCTAAAAAAGCGAAGGATAAAGTTCCTAAAAACAAACATCCTGTTCCTAATATTGATAGAGCATGAGGTCCATATTTATCCAAATGACGTCCTGCAATTGGATTGAGTACAACCATCAATATAGCACCAGGTAACATTAATGAACCTGAAGATAATGCAGAAAATCCTCTTACAGATTGAACGTACAGAGGAATCATTAATGTAGCAGACATCATTGAGGCATATACAATCATAATTAATATTGTAGAAATAAGAAATGGTTTATTTTTAAAAACCCTCAATTCTAAAAAAGGTTCTTTAGATTTTAATTGACGCAATGTAAATAAAATTAATGACATAATTCCTATTAATATTGGTAAATATGTGGCAATATTAGTCCACCCATAATTACCTTGATTAGTAAATCCAATTAATAAACCACCAAAACCTAGAGATGATAGTACTATTGAAGGTATATCTAATTTTAGTTTTTGAGTTTCCCCAACATTTCTTAATAAAATAAATGATAGTATAACATCTAATATAGCAATAGGGGAAAGAAACAGAAATAAACTATGCCAACCAAATGAATCTACTAACCATCCTGATAAAGTTGGACCTATTGCTGGAGCAAATCCTACTGTAATACCAACTAAACTCATAGCTGCACCACGTTTTTCCTCAGGGCATAAATAGAGTATAATAACTTGTAAAAGTGGCATTAGAGAACCAGAACCCATTGCCTGCAACACACGAGCAATCAACATAGTTGAAAAATTATTAGAAAAAAGTGCAATAATACATCCTATAGAAAAGATAGACATTGATGTAATAAATAACTTTCTAGTACTAAATCGATTTATTAAATAAGCTGTTGTGGGTACAATAATACCTGCAATAAGTAGATAAATTGTTGTTAACCACTGACCAACATCAGCAGTAATTTTAAAATCTGACATTATATTAGGTAATGCTGTTGACAATAGTGTTTGACTGAGAGAACTTATAAAAGCACCAGTCATTACAATTGCTATTATTAAATTTCCTTTTTTATTGTTACTTTGGGTTTCCATAATTTATAACGTCTCCTTTTTTAATTGATTTTTAATGCTGTTCAATAAAAGTACTTTTGGTCTTAAAGTGTCTTCTTTTTCTAAATATGCAATCATTGCATCCATAATTAAAGAATCATATTGTTGATTTTTTCCCTCGACGTATAATTTTTTTATTGCTTCTAGTAATTTAGGATTTTCAAGGAGAGAAGTATCCGTTTTGATTAGTTCTTCTATATCTTGTATCGTTTTAAAAAATAGCGATTTATTATGAAGGGAAAAGTAAACTTCATCTTCTTGTTTATGTAAAAACATTGATTTTTCAATTAAAGGATTTAGATTATCCATATTTTCTACAACTAAATCTAGAATTTGTATAGTAAATTTGGCAATAAAGTATACATTTATTTCTCTTTTTTGTACATGAATAATGTATATAAACTGATGAATTAGAGCATCCAATAAGAAAACTAAATCAAATATAATTTTTTCTATTTTATCACCATAGTTATCAAATAAGCTTAGTTTGTATTCATTCAATAAGTTAGCTCTTGATTTTGTTTGCAATTTACTTGTAGCCTTACGTTGCTCTTCAGAAAAGTTTTCTCTTATATAGGTATTTATGGTAGTTCTAGAAAAAATATTTTTCCATACAGCAATTATCTTTCTGTTTAACTTTTCTGATGATGGAATGTCATTATTTTCATTTATGGAATGTATAATTTCTAAAAACTTTTCATCATAATAATTGATTATTTCGCAGATAAAACTTTCCTTAGTTTCAAAATGCTTGTAAAAAGTAGCTTTAGACATTTTACACTCTTTTACAACATCCGATATTGAAGTATTTTGAAAACCTTTTTGGTCAAAAATTTTTTGTGCAATAGTTATAATGAGCCTTTGTTTTTCTGTCACTTTATTATCTCCTTTCACGCAAAAACGTTTAGTACTATATAGTACCTACAAGTTTTGATAAATATATTATACATCATTTGGAAAAAAAATCAATATATAGACTGTAATATGAAATTTTTGAAAAATTTGTTGTTATTTTTAGTCGTATAAAAAAGAAACTTAAGAGTTTCTTAAGAATTGTTTAAAGAAGTTGCAATAAATTAGTGGTATGATTATAGTATGAAAGAGAATGTCTTGAAATTTTTCTGTATCAAATTCCAATTATGGAGGTGTAGTATATGAAAAAGAAAATTTGTGTAGCAATAATTTTTGCTCTATTTATAGTTTTTGTAGAAATGTTTATTGATAGCTCTAGCGAAGGAAGTAAAATTATGACAGCTGAATTAAGTAAATACAGGAAAGGCGTAAATGTATTATCAATAAACAATATTATAGTAGCGAATAAAAAATATAGTTTGCCCAAAGATTATTCTCCTCAGGAAAGCAGTGAAGCGAGAGATGCTTTTTATAAAATGAATAAAGATGCTCAAAAGTCAGGATTAAATTTAAAAGCTTTTAGTACATATAGAAGTTATGAATATCAAGATAGATTATTTAAGTCATATGTAAAAGAACATGGAGAAAAAGAAGCAAATAGATTTTCAGCTAAACCTGGAGAGAGTGAGCATCAAACTGGACTTGCTTTTGATATTGGAGGAGATGACCAGTCTTGTTGGGCAAATAAAAAGTTCAACAATACAAAAGAAGCTAAGTGGTTGTATGAAAATGCATATAAATATGGTTTTATACTTAGATATCCAGAAGGTAAAGAGAATATAACAGGATATATGTATGAATCTTGGCACTATAGATATGTTGGAACTGAACATAGCAAAAACTTTGCAATGAATAATTTGACTTTAGAAGAATATTTACATATAAATTAAGAGATGGTTTGTTAAAATTAGGTTAAAATAAAAAATAACCTAGACTATTAGCTGTGTAAAGTGATATAATGTAAATACAATTTAAGATAACTACTCGAAGGGGAGTAGCTTACACGAAAGTGGTAATTAATCGTCAAGACAGTAGAAATACTCGGTTAATTAGCAAGGGATTCCTTGATAGCAAGACCTTCAAAATAAGCATTAGGTATGTTTGTTTTGGGGTCTTTTTTTATTCAAGGAATTTTTATTTAAAAAAATTTAAATTTCAAGTATACATAAGAGCCCCCAAACATAAAATAAATTTATTGAAGAGGAGGGCAACAAATGTCTTACAAAAGTACTTATCAAGAAGTAATTAAAAATTTAGACTCAAGTTTATCTGGTTTGAGTAAAGAAAGAGCAGAAGAGTTGTTAGAAAAAAATGGAGCTAATGAATTAAAAGAAGCAGATAAGGTTCCTACTTATAAGCTTTTCCTAGAAAGTTTTAAAGACCCATTAGTAATAATTCTATTGATAGCTGCTTTAGTACAAATATTTTTAGGTGAAACAGTGGAGTCTATAATAATTTTTGCAGTTATTATTATAAACTCTGTTCTGGGTGTTGTACAAACAAAAAAAGCAGAAAGTTCATTAGAAAGTTTGAAAAATTTATCTGCACCAAACGCAAAGGTAATAAGAGACAATAAAAAAATGACAATTCCAGCAAAAAATTTAGTAGTTGGAGATATTGTATTCTTAGAAGCTGGCGATTACATACCAGCAGATGGAAGGCTTATAGAAGCACAATCTCTCAAGGTTGTAGAAGGGATGTTAACTGGAGAATCAGAACCAGTTTTAAAGCATACAGAAAAAATAAGTGAAGATGTAAGTTTAGGTGACCAGAAAAATATGGTATTTAGTGGTGCTGTAGTTGTTTATGGTAGAGGTTCTTTTGTAGTGACTGGAACAGGTATGGATACTGAGATGGGTAAAATAGCTGGGCTTTTAGAAAGTGCTGAAAATAAACTTACACCATTGCAACAAAAAATAGAGGATTTTAGTAAAAAACTTGGTGTAGGTATTGTAATACTTGCTCTTTTAATATTTATAATTCAAGTAGCAAGAAATTACTTTATGGCTGGAAATGGAGAAATGACACAAATTATTTTAGATTCATTCATGTTCTCTGTAGCAGTAGCAGTAGCAGCTATACCAGAAGCTCTATCATCAATAGTCACTATAGTATTGGCTGTTGGAACAAATAGTATGGCAAAAAAACAAGCCATAATAAGAAAATTACCAGCAGTAGAAACTTTAGGTTCAACAAGTGTAATATGTACTGATAAAACAGGTACTCTTACACAAAATAAAATGACAGTAGTTGATTATTATATGTATGGAACTAATAATGATGAGTTAGATAAAGAAAAAGTAAACTATTCTTATCATGCTAAATTATTGACTATGGTTTCTACATTGTGTAATGACTCTCATATAACTAGTGATGGTAAAGAAGTTGGTGACCCAACAGAAGTGGCTTTAATAAATTATTCAAGTAAAAATGATTTAGATTATGATAAATTAAGAAGTAAGTATATCAGAATAAATGAAATACCATTTGACTCAGACAGAAAGCTTATGTCTACTGTAAATAGTATATATGGAGATTATATAATGTTTACAAAAGGTGCTCCAGATATTGTGTTTAGTAGATGTAAATATGCTTTGAAAAATGGTTCAAAAGTAGATATAACAGATGAGATAATAGAAGAATATAAACATAAAAATGAAGAGTTCTCAAATAGAGCACTTAGAGTATTAGCTTTTGCAATAAAAGATGTCCCAGAAGAAGATTTTATACCTTCAATTGATGACGAACATGACATGACATTGGTTGGAATAATGGCAATGATAGACCCACCAAGAGAAGAAGTAATGGATGCAGTAAAAGAGGCAAAGAGTGCTGGTATAAAAACTGTTATGATAACTGGTGACCATAAAACAACAGCAGCAGCAATTGCAAAAGAGATTGGTATAATGGAAGAAGGAGACTTGGCTCTTACTGGAAAAGAGCTTGATGCTTTGAGTGAAGAACAACTATATGAAAAACTAGAAAATATAAGTGTATATGCCAGAGTCTCGCCAGAAAATAAAATTCGTATAGTAAAAGCATGGCAACATAAGAATAATATAACAGCAATGACTGGTGATGGTGTTAATGATGCACCTGCATTAAAACAAGCAGATATAGGAATCGGTATGGGAAGTGGTACTGATGTAGCAAAAGATGCTTCTGCTATGGTATTGGTTGATGATAACTTTGCAAGTATAGTAAATGCTGTTGAAGTTGGTAGAACAGTATACAGTAATATAATAAAATCAATTACTTATCTATTTGCAGGAAACTTAGGAGCTATAGTATCCATAGTATTTGCAGTGTTTGCAGGTTGGTCAAATCCATTTACAGCTTTACAACTTTTGTTTATAAACTTAGTAAATGACTCTTTACCAGCAATTGCATTAGGGTTTGAAAAGTCAGAAAAAAATATAATGAATAAACCTCCTAGACACCCGGATGAAAGTATACTAGCAGGAGGAACATTGAAGGCAGTTGCTATAAGAGGTTGTATAATAGGTGTAGTTACAATAATTGCACAATATATAGGATTACAAGTATCTCCAGAACTTGGAGTAGCAATGGCATTTTCAACATTGATATTAGCTAGAATAATGCAAACATTACCTGCACGTTCTAATAATCAAACAGTAATAAAATTAGGTTTTTTCAGCAATAAATACGTTATAGGAGCAGTTTTAGTCTGTCTTGGGCTTTACTCTTTAACACTAATACCAGTGCTAAGAGGAATATTCTCTATACCAACAACGTTTGGATTGTACCAGTTGGGGATTTGCCTAGGGTTAGCATTAATTTCATCAATATTAATGGAACTTAACAAATTAATAAATAGAAGTGAAGTAAAATAATCAAAAAATTAAAGGGCATATTGATTTTAACAATATGCCTTTTATAAATAGTCTAATTTATTCTATATTATCGATTATTTGGAATGCTTTTATAACTTCAGGTAATTCTTTTTCTTCAGGCATTCTAAATCTTATGAAATTTTTATCAAGTCCAGTAAAATCACTTCCAGATATAACTCTTATTTTTAATTTAGCAAACTCTTGTTGTAAATCTATGTCCTTGTTTTTATGTTCAACTGTCATAATTGATACAGTATCACTAGTTTCAGCTATATTAAGGTTTTTCCATGGAATTAATAATTGATTTTTTATATCTTTTGTTTTTTCTTTTAATTCTTCTATAAATTGAACATCATCTAATAAATTTGCTGCAATACTACGAGATATTTCAGACACTTCGTAAGGAGTAGAAATCTTTTTAATAGGGCTAACAAGTTGTTCTGGAAGAACTGCATATCCTGCTCTTAGTCCTGCTAAACCAAATCCTTTTGAAAATGTTTTTAAAGCAATTACATTATCATAATTATTTAGAAGCTTGACAGCTGAATTTTCTTTTGGCATGTATTCACCATAAGCTTCATCTACCATAACTGCTATATCATATTTAGCTGCTTCCTTTACTATATTTTCAATTGATGATAAAGGTATAATTTGTCCTGTAGGATTGTTTGGATTGTCTATGTAAATTACTTTATATTCTGGATTTATTTTTTCAATAAATTCTTTTTCATTAAACTTGAAATTATCCTCTTTCTTTAAAAGAACATAATCATAAGTTGCACCATGCATTTTTATATCTGTCTCATATTCTGAGAACTGAGGTGAATATCCTAAAACTTTATCTCCCTTTTCAATAAATAGTCTATTTAAAAGGTAAATAACATGTATAGAACCATCTGCCAAACAAATTCTGTCAGTATCTAATGCTATAAAATCTTTCCAATAATCGACTATATTATCTTTTAAAGCAATTGAATGAGGATATCCTCTTATCATATCAAATTTTAAAGCATTAAAAGCTTCTACAGCTTTGTTTGAGTAAGACACGGTATTTATACCTTCACCACAGTCTATCTCGAATACATCTTCTGAATGTCCAGATTCTATTGCATAACTTTTTTTCAACTGCATTTCAATAGCTTTGTTAATTTTTAGTTTCATACTTTATCACTCCTTATTTAGTCAATAATAAATGTTATAAAAGTTGCTAGATTTAAAATATTATGAAAATATATAATAGTAAAAATGAATATAAATATTATAATAGCTCACTTTATTTAATATGATTATATATCATATATTGTAAAATTTCTAGCATTATAAGACTATAAATTGAAAATATTCAGAAAAATACTACAAGAAACGATTTATTTTGCTCTTAAAATAAGTTAAATGAATGTTATTAATTTTGTAAATTGAAATAGTTTAAGTATAAAGTTATGATATAATCTAATAAGGGTAATTCTTTAGATTATATTAAGGAAATATAGGTATACAATAAAAAGTTATGGAGTTGGATTATGGGATATAAATTAATTGTAACAGATATGGATGGAACTTTATTAGGCAATAATCATAAAGTTACAGATGAAAATAAAACTGCACTACAAAAAGTTATAAAAAGCGGTATTAATGTAACTTTAGCAACAGGAAGAGCCTTCGATTCAGCTAAATGCAATGTAGATTTTCTTAAAGAGGACATGCCAATAATAGCTTGTAATGGTTCATTAATAAGAGAGCAAAATGGAAATATAATATATTCAAATAAGATTGATACAAGAACATGTTTAAACATTTTAGATGTATTAGATAAATACGATATTTACTACCAATGTAATAGTATAGATTCTATGCTTTCGAAAAAAATAGAAGGACGTGAAGATAGATTAAGTGTATTTTTAGGCTCTGAAACAGAAGTAATTGTAAAAGATGATTTGAGAGAAGAAATCTTTAAAAAAGATATACTAAAATTTGTAATCATAGAAGAAAAAAATCCATCTATTTTGGATGAAATAAGAAAAGAATTGAGAAAAGTTCAAGGAATAAAGATAACTTCTTCATGGCCAAACAATATTGAAGTCATGAATGAAGGTGTTGATAAAGGTAATGCAGTTAAAATTTTAGCTGAAAAAATGAATATAGACAGAGAAGATATAATTGCATTTGGAGACAATTACAATGACATAGAAATGATAAAGTTTGCTGGTCTTGGGGTAGCTATGGGAAATGCAGAAGAATTGATTAAACAAGAAGCTGATTATGTTACAGATACAAATCAAGACAGTGGAGTTGCAAAGGCAATTTATAAATTCCTAGAGTTAAAAGAATCACTTAGCTCTTAAAACAGTATATAATAGGAAAAAATAGGTTGACTATTTTGTAGATAGTAATTATAATACAAATAGATAAAACATAAAAATTTAGATTCAGTGAAAAAGAGAGTAGATATAGAGAAAATCTCAGCGAATTGGGGGATGGTGTGAGCCTAATGATAACACTTTATATTGAAAAGAACTTTGGAGAATACTACTTGAAATTCAGTATGGTAGTAGGTAATCTCGCCTTAAGAGAATAGAGTGGGTAAACATTGTTTACCAACTAGAGTGGTAACACGGAATATTTCGTCTCTTGGTCTTTTTGACCAAGAGATTTTTTAGTTTCATTGAGTTACAAGACTTATAATTAAAATACAAAAAATTAAAATATGAGGTGAAAGTTATGAAATTATGGGGCGGACGCTTTAGAAAAGCGGAAAATCAACTTATGGAAGAATTTAATAAATCTTTTGGCTATGATTGTGTACTGTACAAAAAAGATATCGAAGGAAGTGTAGCACATGTTCATATGCAAGTAAAATGTGGACTTTTAACAGAAGAAGAAGGAAAGTCTATAACAGAAGGTTTAAAAGGGATACTTGAAGATGTAGAAAATGGAAAGTTAGTATTGGATGGAGAGTATGAAGATATACATAGTTTTACTGAGATAAATTTAATTCAAAGAATTGGAGATGTTGGCAAGAAGCTTCATACAGCACGTAGTAGAAATGACCAAGTTGCAGTTGATATGAGATTGTATGCTAAAGAAAAAGCAAATGATTTGGTGGATTTAATATCTGAATTTAAAGCTACTATAAAAGATGTTGCTGACAAAAACCCAGTGATGATGCCAGGCTATACTCATCTTCAAAGGGCACAAGTAGTGACATTTAAGCATCACTTAATGGCATATTATAGTATGTTTGATAGAGATGAGAAAAGAATAAAAAATGCTATAGAAATATTAGATGAATCACCTTTAGGCTGTGGAGCTTTAGCAGGAACTACGCATGATATAGATAGAAGTATAACTTGTGAACAATTAGGATTTAAAAAAGTAGTAGATAATTTTATGGATGGAGTAAGTGATAGAGATTATTTACTAGAGCTAATGAGTGATTTTTCAATTATAATGATGCACTTAAGTAGATTAAGTGAAGAGTTGATACTTTGGAGTTCTCAAGAATTTGGATTTGTTGAGATAGATGATTTATATACAACTGGAAGTAGTATAATGCCTCAGAAGAAAAATCCAGATGGTGCAGAGCTTATAAGAGGTAAGACTGGTAGAGTATATGGAAACTTATTTGGTCTTTTTACAGTAATGAAAGGAATACCATTAGCATATAATAAAGACATGCAAGAAGATAAAGAAGGTTTTTTCGATAGTGTACATACTCTTGAAATGTGTATACAAATAATGGATAGAATGATAGCCACACTAAAGGTAAATGAGGATAAAATGAAACAAGCAGTAAAAAATGGTTTTTTAAATGCAACAGAAGTTGCGGATTATTTGGTTAAAAATAATGTTGCTTTTAGAGATGCACATGGTATAGTAGGAAGTATCGTTATATATTGTGAAGATAATAAAAAAGCAATAGAAGATTTAACATTAGAAGAATTACATAAGTTTTCAGATGCTTTTAAGGAAGATATTTATGATTTTATCGACTATGAGAGTATATTAAATAAGGGAATAAAAAAGAATTTAAAATAATGTATTTATTTTTAAAAGCTGTAAATTTGAATGTTATCATTTAAATTTACAGCTTTTTATTGTGTAAGATTTTATTATATAAAAGTAAGAAACTTAAAAGGAGTAGTATTTAAAATAAATACAAATAAAAAATTATTATTAAAATGATAATTAATATCAATAAGTATTGACAAAATTATTTCTAAATACTATTATATATAATATAAATAATAATGAAAATCAATATCAAATAAATGGGAGGAAATCTAATGAACTTATTAGTGATTGGTGGTCATGAAAGAATGGAAAAAGATTATATGGTTATGGCCAAGAAAAAAGGTTATAAGACAAAGGTATATACTACCATGTCATCTAAATTAAATAATTCTATAGGAAGACCAGATGCAGTTGTCATACTTACATCAACTGTTTCACATAAGATGTCTAGAACGGTTGAGTCTCAAGCTAAAAAACAAGATATATTAATCGTAAGGCATAAAAATAGTAGTAAGGTAGCATTTAATGAATGTCTAGATATGGTTGATGAATGTCTGGGAAATTGTTCAAAATGTAAGCTTAAAGACAAACAAAAACAAAAAAATATATAGGTATAAAAAATACATAAACATAAAATTAAAAGTACTGAGATAATAGTTATAATTATTATCTCAGTACTTTTAGATTTATAAGGATAAGTATATTATAAATTTTTTATTATAATTTCTAACTACTTGTTACTTTTTCATATTTTTTTTACTTCTAGCTTTTTTTCTTTTTTTCTTCTTTATATTTGAAGCTATTATAAATAAAACTAAAAGCACTAGAATACCTGCAATAATCTTAACAAAAGTCATTAAAACATTATTTTCAGTCAAAAATGGAAGACTGCTATCAAGATTATTTTTTGCAATTAAGTCTATACTGTTTTCTAGTTTACCATTATTATATACATTTAAAGTACCAACCTTAGCTCCTTTTTTTATAGGCAAATCAATTTTATTTAACTCTGTTTTGGTATCATAATTGCCTTGAGATTCATCTTTTTCTAAGAATATCCTATAACTATTTTTTGGTTCATAAATCAATTCATGTTGTTTTGTAAACAATACTTTTTTAGTATCTGTGTATTTTTCTTTATCAACAATAGTAGCACACTTAAAGTTATCAAATCCATAATCAATCAGAATACGTGAGTCTAAATATAAATCAGCATTAGTTGAATTAAATACAGCAACGATAACTCTTCTGCCATCTTTTACAGCACTCGATAAAAGACATTTACCAGCAGCATCAGTATATCCAGTTTTTATACCATCAACTATATCATATTTTATATTTATAGGTTGACCTTTGTATGTAATCTTATCATGTGATGTCAAAAACTTATTAGTGTTTACAAAGTATCTCTCATAAGGATATGCTTTTGTAGCTTCAAATTTAAGTGACTTAGTTTTTACAATTTGTCTAAAAGTATCATTATTCATAGCTTCTCTAGCTATGAGAGCCATATCATGAGCTGTTGTGTAGTGATTTGGGTCTGGTAATCCATGAGGATTATTAAAATGAGTATTAGTAGCTCCAATTTTTTTTGCCTCAGAGTTCATTAGGTCAATAAATTTTTGTACATTGCCACCACCAACATATCTAGCTAATACAAAAGCAGCATCATTAGCAGAATGAACCAAAAGAGCATCTAGTAACTGCTTTACAGTAAAAGATTCCCCATTTTTTAGATACATACTAGAGCCATCTATTTGAGGTAAATCTTTAATTTCTATTACTTGATTTAAATCTTTAACCTCCTTTAGAACTAAACAAGCTGTCCATACTTTAGTTGTTGAAGCTGGATAAAGCTTAGAATTTCCATCCTTATTATATAGTATTTTGCCAGACTCATAGTCCATTAAAACTGCATGTTTAGCAACTATAGCTGGTTCATTATCTGCAAAAGAGATATTAGAGCTTCCTAAAAATGAAGTAAATATCAATAAACAGATTAATAAAAGTGATAAATTTCTTTTCATTGTGAGCCTCCAAATTTTAAATTCATCTTTTAGTATAGCATATATTTGTCAATAATTAAAAGAAAGGAGTGATTAATATATGAAAAAAAAGGTAAAATTTATTTCGTTTTTTGTTTTATTTATTTTAATAATATCATCAATAATCGTTTATAAATCGCTTATTTTCAAAGATGATATTTATGTTGTAAGTAAAAAAAATTTACCTAATGAAAAAACACATGTTGTAGAGAATGAAATTAAAGGTGAAGATAATAATCACAATAAAGTAACTAAAGACATAGATAAAAATTTTCAAAATAATAAAATAACTATATACATAAGTGGAGCAGTAAATAGACCTGGAATTGTAACTATAGAGTCAGACAAGAGACTTTATGATGCTGTAGAATTACTAGGAGGAACGACAAAAGAAGCAGATTTAAATGGAGTCAATCTATCAGTAAGATTAGAAGATGAACAACATTACATAATACCTAAAATAGGTGAAGCAACATCTGTTACAAGTAATGATGATTCCAATAAACCAAATCAGAAGAATGAGTCAAGAGGTGAGCCTAAAAATAAATCCAATAAAAATATATCTAACGAATCAAAAGTAAATATAAATGTAGCGACTATAGAAGAGTTGGATTCTCTACCTGGGGTTGGAGAAGCTACAGCCAATAAAATTTTACAACACAGAGAAGAAAATGGACAGTTTAGTTCAATTGAGGAAATAAAAAATGTAAATGGTATTGGAGATAAAAAGTATGAAAATATAAAAGATTTAATTTGTGTAGACTAAAATATAATACAAAACTTACATATAGATATGTTATTATAAATATGTATGTATATGTGTGTACATGTGGAAATTTAGTAAAGGAGGCACTTTTATGAAAAAAGAACAAAAAAAACTTACAGAGATGACAACAGCAGGTGGTTGAGCCGCTAAAATAGGGCCAGAGGTTCTGGCATCAGTTTTATCTCAATTGCCTAAAAATGATAATATAGAAAATTTATTAGTAGGACTAGATACAGCAGATGATGCTGCAGTTTATAAATTAAATGATGATATGGCACTTATCCAAACTTTAGACTTCTTTACACCAATGGTAGATGACCCATACGTATTTGGTCAAATTGCTGCATCAAATTCACTATCAGATGTATATGCTATGGGAGGCAAACCTTTGGTTGCTATGAATATTGTTTGTTTTCCATCATGCCATGATATGGATGTACTTGCAGAAATATTAAAAGGTGGGTTTGATAAAGTGAAAGAAAGTGGAGCACTTTTGGTTGGAGGGCATACTGTAGATGACAAAGAGCCTAAATATGGTCTTTCAGTTTCTGGGATTGTAAGTCCAAATAAAGTTTTATCAAATGCTACTGCAAAACCTGGTGATAAGTTAATTATAACAAAACCAATTGGAGTGGGTGTATTAAATACAGCCATGAAAGAAGGTATGGTAGAACAACATATAGCAGATAAAGTAATAGAAATAATGATACATTTAAATAAATATGCAGCAATGAGTTTTGAGAAATTTGATGTAAATTCGGTTACAGATATAACTGGTTTTGGTCTACTTGGTCATACTTTAGAAATGGCCAAAGCTTCTGAAGTAAGTATTGAAATTGAATCAAAACATGTACCAATTATTGAAGGTGCAATAGAAATGGCACAAATGGGAATTATACCTGCTGGTATGTATAAAAATATGCATTATGTATCTAAAGATGTAGAAGTTGTAGGAAATATAGAAGTTGCAGTTCAAGATATTTTATACGACCCACAAACATCAGGAGGGTTGTTAATTTCAGTAAAAGAAGAACTTGCAGAGGAACTTGTAAAAGATATGAAATTAAATGGAGCAATAGAAGCTAAAATTATAGGTTCTGTAGTTCCAAAAGGGGAAAAATATATTACAGTTTTATAAAATATTATAGAGAAAGAGTGATTGTTTTGAGCAAAAGAGAATTGTTTGCAATGTTGCCTTCAGTTGATGAAGTATTAAGTGATAATAGAATTGTAGAAATAATAAATGAATATCCTAGAAGTTTAGTTTTAGAATCTGTGAGAGAAGTAATAGATTTAAAAAGACAATTTATATTAAGATTAAAAGAAGATGCATCAAACTCTGTAACAATAGAGTTTGGTGAAATAATAGAATCTGCAATAGAGAGAGTTAAGTTAAATTACTCATTATCTTTAAAAAAAGTTATAAATGCAACTGGTACAGTTATTCATACAAATTTAGGAAGGTCTTTACTTAGTGAAGATATAAAAGATGAATTATGGTGTGCTGCTTCAAGGTATTCAAACTTAGAATACGATTTGGATAATGGAGAAAGAGGTTCAAGATACTCTCATTTAACTAGTACAATAAAAAGACTTACTGGAGCAGAAGATGTACTAGTTGTAAATAATAATGCAGCGGCAGTACTTCTTGTACTTAGCACAATGGCTAAAGGAGGAGAAGCAATTGTATCTCGTGGAGAATTAGTTGAAGTAGGTGGTTCATTTAGGATTCCAAGTATAATGGCTCTTAGTGGTGCAGAATTAGTTGAAGTTGGTTCAACTAATAAAACTCATTTGAAAGATTACAAGGAGGCCATTACAGAAGATACAAATGTATTGATGAAGGTTCATACAAGTAATTATAGAATAATGGGATTCACAGAGAGTGTTTCTATAGAAGAATTGGTTAATTTAGGTAAAAAATATAAACTACCTGTAATAGAAGACTTAGGAAGTGGAGTTTTTATAGATTTATCAAAATATGGTTTATCTTATGAACCAACTGTATTGGATTCTATTCGACAAGGTGCAGATGTAGTAACTTTTAGTGGAGATAAGATGCTTGGAGGTCCACAAGCAGGTATTATAGTTGGGAAAAAAGAGTATATAGAAAAAATGAAGAAAAATCAACTTACTAGAGCACTTAGAGTTGATAAGCTTACAATATGTGCTCTTGAAGCAACATTGAGAATGTATTTAGATGAGACAAAAGCTATAGAAAATATACCTACTTTAAAAATGTTGACATATAAAATTGAAGAATTAGAAGTAAAAGCAAATAAACTATTTGAAAAAATAACTGCTTTAAACTTAAATGCAAACATAAATATAGAAGATGGATTTTCACAGGTGGGAGGAGGGTCTATGCCTCTTGAAACTATAAGTACAAAGGTAATATCAATAACTCCTGAACATATGAATGTTTCATCTTTAGAAAAAAAACTAAGACTTAGTGAAGCACATATAATAGCCAGAGTGTATGATAATAAATATGTACTAGATGTAAGAACTATATTTGATGATGAATTTGATGTAATAGTTGAGGAATTGAGAAAAGCATTTAATTAAATAAATTTGAGTTAATAAATATTAAATTTAGAAGTATAAGTATGAAGTTTTAATTAAAAAATAGCTACACACACTTGTGACTTTAGTCATAGCAGGTTTAGAGGGGGCAAAAAATGAAAAATGTAGTAATTGGAACAGCAGGTCATATTGACCACGGAAAAACTACTCTTATAAAAGCATTGACTGGAAGAGAGACTGATACATTAGATGAAGAAAAAAAGAGAGGTATTTCAATAAACTTAGGATTTACTTATTTTGATTTACCAAACAATAGAAGAGCTGGAATTGTTGATGTCCCAGGACACGAAAAATTTATAAAAAACATGTTAGCTGGAGCATCAGGAATTGATATAGTTTTACTTGTTGTAGCAGCAGATGAAGGAGTTATGCCACAGACAGTTGAGCATTTAGATATTCTAAGCTTTTTAAATATCAAAAATGGAATAGTGGTTCTAACTAAGTCTGATACTGTAGATGATGAATTTAGAGAGCTAGCAAAAGAAGATATTTGTGAAAAAATAAAAGGAACTTTTCTTGAAGATGCTGAAATAATTGAAGTTGATTCTATATCTAAAAGAGGTATAGACACTCTTATTGAAAAAATAGATAAAATGAGTGATGATATAGAAGATAAAAATGAAAATTCTCCAGCAAGACTTAATATAGACAGAGTATTTTCAATAAAAGGGTTTGGTACTGTAATAACAGGCACTTTAATAGAAGGAAAGATAAGTATAGAAGATGATTTGGTTATATATCCACAGGTATTAAAAACAAAAATAAGAAGTATACAAGTTCATGGAGAAAATAAAGATACAGCTTATGCAGGTCAAAGAACAGCAATCAATATATCAAATGTAAAAGTGGATGATATAAAAAGAGGAGATGTTTTAGCTGCACCAAACTCATTGGAGGAATCAATGATGTTAGATGTAAAATTATCATTGGTAAATCATTTAGATAAAGGATTAAAGCACTGGGATAGATTAAGATTGTATCATGGAACTAGAGAGATACTTTGTAGAGCAGTTCCACTAGATAAGGAATTAATTGAAAGTGGAGAAAGTGGCTATGTTCAGTTGAGACTTGAAGAAAGCATAGTATCTAAGAAAGGTGATACGTTTGTAGTGAGACGTTATTCTCCAATGGAAACTATAGGTGGAGGTGTAATAATTGACCCATCTCCTAAAAAACATAAGAAATTTGATGAAAAAGTTATAGAAGCATTAAAAATAAAAGAAAAAGGCGAACTAAAAGATATAATAGAAGAGTACTTAAAAAGGAATTTAAAAAATTATCCAAATATAAAAGAAATAATGAGCTATAGTGGTGCTCATGAAGAAGATGTAAAAAGAGCGCTTGAAACACTTATATCAGAAGATAAAGTATTTATTATAGGAAATATGTATATGCATATAAATCAATACAATAAATTAAAAGAAAATACAATAAAGCTTTTAAGTGAGTACCATAAGAAGTATAGGCTTAGAAAAGGGATACTAAAAGAAGAAGTAAGGTCTAAGATAGAGAGTAATTTTAAGACTAGGGAGATGGATATTTTATTAGAAAAATTGTCTACAGAAAATGCTATAAAAATAGAAAATAATATAGTATCTCTATTAGATTTTGAGGTTATTTTAAATGATAAGCAAAAAGAAATAGCAAAAAAAATAGAAAAAAGATTAAAATCATGTGGAGTTTCTTCTATACTGACAATAGATGAAGTTTCTGAAGGAAATCATAACTATGCTGAAGTATTGGAGTCAATGATAGGTAATAAAGTAGAGAAATTAGATGATTTGTATATAATGGACAAAGATATTTATGAAAATGCAAAGAACATTTTGATAAATTATATAAAAGAAAATAAAGAAATAACATTAGGAGAATACAGAGATTTGATTGATTCTAGCAGAAAGAATTGCATGATTATATTGGAAAACTTCGATAGAAACAAAATAACTAAAAGAGTAGAAAACAAAAGAATTTTGTTTTAGCAGAAAATGTCTGTTTTTGCTTTAAGGTATAAAGAAGGAATTATAATGTCGAGTATCGTATAATTAATTAGTATAAAATATTAATTAAGAGGAAGTGTAAAGTATTGAAGAATATAATACCTGATGTAAAACCAGATATAAAAGAAAGAGAAGACATGAGCCTTTTATTTATAATAATGGGCTCAGTACTTTTATTATTTATTATAAAAGATATAGAGAAATATGAAACTTTATTACATGCCATATATACGATATTTTTAGTAGCTACAGGAGTAATTATATTTAATACTACAAAATTTAAAGTAGATTCATTTTCTACATTTTTAGGATTAATTTTTATAGCTACTGGAGTATTGGAGTGTATATATTTATTTAATTCCTTGGGGATTAAAACTAAGTCTATAATGGAGATTAACATCACAATATCAGCAATAACAGATTTATTTCCTATACTGGGTGTATACTTAAGTTTTAAATTTGTTAAGGATAACAAACAAATTTATTCAAGTGTAATTTTATTTATAGCAACTGCTACATTAACAATAACATCTTTATTCATAATATCAGGAATTTGTGACTATCTGGGAAATGGTAAATCACAATATGCTTTAGGAGTTATAATATCTATATTCATAATAATTATTTCTATTGTTAGTGGAATTGAATTAAATTCAAGTTCAAATAAAGGCAAATGGGAATATGATGAAAAAAAGATTTTTAACAGAATAATAGTAATAATAATCTTATCAAGAGTTCCAAATCTATTGCATATAGTTATTGATAATAGAAATGTAGAGAGGATATTATCCCAGATAATAATAAATGTAGCCTTATATTATTTATATAATTACATAGTATCTAAGAATATTAAGAAAACAGCACTGGAATTGCATGATACGAATGAAGAATTAACAAAAAAAACGGAAAGTTTAAAAGAAAAGAATAAAAAATTAATCTATGAGACAGAAAAGATAGAGGAACTTAAGGGAATACTTATGAAAAGAGAATCTAGGCTACAATCTACATTAGATGTAGCAGTAAATAGCATAGTAGTATTTAGCAAAGATGGAGAAATTACATATGCAAATAAGAGCTTTAGAAATACTTTTGGAGACTATAAAGAACAAGATAAATTGACTGATAAAATAAAAAACTTCAATGATTTGATAGAAAGCATTCATTATGTGTTTGTTCATGAGAAGAATGCAGAGAAACTTATTAGTACAAGCGATAATAAAGTTTATCAAGCTATATTTGCACCTTTAATTATTGCTTCACAAACAGAAGGAGTATTGTGTGTACTAGAAGATAAGACTAAGAAAAAGGAGTACGAACGCAAACTTATTGAAGCAAATAAGAGAAGTAAAGATTTTTTAGAAAGTATTGGAGATGGCATAGTAGTGCTTGAAGGTAATAACAAAATATATGTTAATAATGCATGTAGGGAAATTTTTAAAAATAATTTAGAGAGTATTGATTTTTCATTAGTATGTAAAAGTGAAGAAAGTATAGAAAAAAGATATGTAATAGATGGTGAAGTAAAGTATGTAGAGATGAGTTTTTCTCAGTATACTAATGCTGGTACTAATAAAACTATTATTGTAATACGTGATACAACCTCTCGAAAAATATCTCAAATAAAACTTGAGGAAAGTCAATCATCATATTCAAGATTTATAGATATATTACCTGATGGCATATGCTTATTAAAAGAAGATTTAAGTATAAACTATGCAAATAAGTCGTTTTTAGATATGCTAGCTTTTACAAACATAGATGATATAAAAGATTCTAATATTAAACTATTAATGAATGCGAATACTGAAGAAAAAATGAAATTTACGGATAATATGGCTAAAGTTTTAAATGAAAATAGAAGTATACTTTTACTGGAATATGAATTGATAAATAGTTATGATGATATAGTAGAAGTAGAATTAAGTGCATTACCTTTTGCTATATACAATACTAGATACATAATGCTTATTATAAAAGATTTAGTACATAAGAAATATTCCGAGCAAGCAGAAAAAGAACTGCTTGAAAGATTTAAAACAGATAAAATCAAAACGGAGTTTTTTGCAAATATGTCTCATGAATTAAAAACTCCACTAAATGTTATATCTAGTTCAAATCAACTGGTAGATTCTTTCTATAGAAATGAAAAGATAAAAGATTACAATAACAATATTAAATCTCATGTGGATTTAGTTAGACAAAGTTCTTATAGGCTTCAAAGATTAATAAATAACATTATAGATTTAACAAAGATGGAGTCTGGGTTCTATACACTAAAACTTGCGAAATACAATATTGTATCTGTAATAGAAGACTTATTTATGAATATAGAAGAGTATGCACTTAGAAAAGACATAAAAATTCTTTTTGATACAGACCTTGAAGAAATTAATGTTTATATAGACAAGGTTGAAATTGAGAGAATTATGTTGAATCTATTGTCAAACTGTATTAAGTTTACTGATAATGGAGGCTGGATATATGTAAGTATTCATTATAAAATAGATAAAGTAATCATAAGTGTAAAAGACACTGGAGTTGGAATACCACAAGATAAATTAGAATTGATTTTTGAAGAATTTTCACAAGTTGATAAGACTTTATCCAGAAATACTGAAGGAAGTGGAATAGGGCTTGCTATAGTTAAGAATCTAGTAAGTCTTCATGGTGGAGATATAGAAGTAGTAAGTGAAGTGAATAAAGGCACAGAGTTCTTAATTTCACTTCCAATGAAGGGATTTAGTAGTGAACATTACACAGAAGATAAGAGAATATATAATATTCAAGAAAAAATAAAAATAGAATTTTCTGATATATACTATTAAAAATGATTATGAGCAAAAATAAAATAAAAATACTATTTGTTTAAATATTTAAGTTGTAAGAAATAGGCTATCATAAGGTAAATTATTATGATAGCCTATTTTTAGCTAGGTTTTATATCTATATGTGAGAACATATAATCTCTAAATTACCTTCAAAACTAAAATCTCCAAAGTCGTTTGGTAGTATAAAATGCATACCCTTTTTTAAATTATATTCTACAGAATTGTGTATAAGTTTTCCATTTCCATCCAACACACTGTATAAAGAAAAAGGTGTATTGTGTGTAAAATTACATTTTCCAAAAACATCTAATTTATAAACACTAAAAAATTCGTTTGACACAAATGTTGTGCATTTAAAGTCTGATGTTGATACGATTTTATAGTCAGTATCGAAATTTATATGAGGAACATTCGTAACATCTATTGATTTTTGAACATGAAGTTCACGCTTATTACCTGAATTGTCAGTTCTATCATAATCATAGACTCTATAAGTAGTATCTGAGTTTTGTTGAGTTTCTAAAATCAATGTTCCTTTGCATATAGCATGTATAGTACCACTTGGAACATAGAAAAAGTCTCCCTTTTTTATGTTAACCTTTCTAAGTAGTTTGTCCCATTCATTATTATTTACCATATTTACAAATTCTTTATGAGATTTTGCATTATGACCTATTATAATTTCTGCATCATCAGAACAATCTATTACATACCAACACTCTGTCTTACCTAACTCTCCATTTTCATTTTTTTTAGCATATTCATCATTTGGATGAACTTGAACTGATAAATTATCATTTGCATCCAATATTTTTGTAAGTAAAGGAAACTTATCACCAGGTGTGTTTCCAAATAATTCTCTATTTTTATTCCACAATTCAGATAGTTTTTTACCTTTATATTTTCCATTTTCTATTAAGCAATCTCCATTTTTATGAGAGCTTATAGCCCAACATTCACCAGTTGTTGGCGAATCTATTTCATAATTAAATTTATCTTTAAGTGCAGTACCACCCCATATTCTATCCATAAAAATAGGTTTTAAAAATAATGGTTCCATAATTCTGTTCCTCCTATGATATTAAATTTATCCTACAAATAATTATATATAAATAGATTATAAAATCAATAGTAAAAAAGTTTTGTCCCTTGAAATGACATAAAGTATAAGGAGTTATTAAATAAGATAAACTATGATATATAATATAAAGTTCTAAATTGGAGTGATAATTATGGAGTTGTTTAAGGCAGAAAGCAAAAAATATGAAAAAGAATTTTTAAAATTATTGGAGCAATGGGTTAGTATACCTTCATTTTATGATAGAAAAACTGTATCTAAAGATATGCCTTTTGGAAAAGGAGTATATGATGCATTAAACTGGTTTGAAAATCTAGGTAGAGAAAACAATTTCAAAGTAAAAAATATAGATAATCATGCTGTTCAAATTGAATATGGAAATGGTAAAGAGTATGTAGATATATTTGGACATTGTGATGTTGTAAATCCAGGTGAAGGATGGGATAGTGAACCATTTAAACTAAATATTATAGGTGATAAATTAGTTGCTAGAGGTGTATCTGATAATAAAGGGCCTATGATAGTGAATTTTTTAGCACTAAAAATGATAAAGGATTTAGATATTAATTTAAAAAGAAAGGTTAGATTAATAGCTGGGGGAAATGAAGAGAGTGGATTTAAATGTATAAAGCATTATTATAGCAAAGAGCCATATGGTGTATGTGGATTTACTCCAGATGCTAAATTTCCTGTATTAAATGGAGAAAAAGGTGGAGCAATAATAAAGTTAATTTCAAATATAGACGATAAATCTTTATATATAAGTGGTGGAATAGAGTTTAATACAATACCAGATAAAGTTTATATAAAGAATGTAGAAAAATTGGGTAAAGATAATATATGTTTTGATATTAACAATATATCGATAAATTATGATAATGGCAATTATATTGTGTATGGAAAAGGTGGTCATTCATCTAAACCCGAAAAATCAATAAATCCTATATTAGCTACAATTAAACTTTTGTCAGAAAATATTGATGAAAAATGGACAAAAGATTTATATAAGTTGATAAATCAAGATAATATAAATGGAAACTTATTTGGTTTAAATATTGAGGGGAAATGTGGGATTTTATCAATGGTGCCAACAATAATAAATATAGTAGATGGAAAATTAGAAGTAGTTTTAAGCGTTAGATATCCAGAAATATTAACCATTGAAGATATAATAAAAAAATTTAATTTGTATATGGAGCAAAATAATATTAATAAATTTGAGCTTATTGGGGAAAATTTAAAGCAAGCAAATTATATAGATAGAAATTCAAAACTTGTAAGAAGTTTGCATGATATATATATAAAGTATTCTGGAGATTTAAAAAATGATGTTAGAGTAACTAGTGCAGGAAGTTATGCTTCTGAAATGAATAATTCAGTAATATTTGGTTGTGAATTTCCTGATGGTAGCTTTGGCAATGTCCATAGTGCGAATGAATTTGCTAGCTTAGATAGATTTATAACTGCAATAGGTATATATGCAGAGGCAATAATTACATTATGTAATAAAATATAAATACAAAATGTCCCTTATATAGACATATTATATATACAATTAAAATTTTACTTGATATATAATTGAAATCAAAGAGAAGGTGATACAATGATAACTAAGAAACATGCAATAATAGTAAAGAGTTTAAGCAATAAAGATGGATATATGACATCAAACGAATTAGCTATCAAATTGGATGTGTCTACTAAAACTATTAAAAGATATATAGCAGATTTAAATAGTGTTTTAAGCAAGTATGATTTGGTAATAGCTTCTTCTAGAGGTATAGGATACAAGTTAAGCGGTTCTAAAAACAATATAGCCAGAGCTATTAAAGAAGCAAATAAATATATTGATGGTTTTTTAGATGACTCTGAAGAGTCAAGAATGTCAAATATAATATGTATGCTTATTAATAGAAATTATATGAGTATAGAAGCAATGGCAGAAGAATTAAATCTAAGTATAGCCGCTATAAATAAATTGTCTAGTAAGCTTAAAAGAAAACTTGAAAAGTATGACTTAGTTATAAAATCTAAACCTTACTATGGAAGCTATATACATGGTGAAGAAATTAATATAAGGCAATTAATTACTGACTATGCAATAAAATTAGATGAAAAAAGTAAAGTGAAGGTGTTTTTAGATGACATTAGTGAAAACGATATACACTGTATAGAAAGTATTTTAGAAAAGCACTTAAGAGAAAAAGATACAATAATTTCAGATAAAGATTTTAATCTTTTGCTTTCAAAAATAATCGTTTCTGTATTTAGGAGTAAGAGAGGTCATAGTAACAATATAAACTTAATGGATACAAGTTATAGATTTCATAACTACTACTTTATAGAAAATCTAATGAAAGAAATATCTGATAAAATTGGATTTAAACTTATTGAAGATGAAGTAATTTATATTTCAAATTATTCTGGTGTAATAGCCTATAAAGGTACACAAGGAAGAAAAAACACAAGTGAAATTGAGGAACGAATAAGTAGTGTTATAAGTAGTGCACTTCAAGATATATTCCTTATTTCAGGTAGTGATTATACAAAAGATGATGAGTTTATGGTTGCAATCTCTGACCATATAAAGAGATTTTTAAATAGAGCTAGAGCTAATGTAAAATCAAATAATCCTTTGCTTCATCAAATAAAAGAGAAGTTTCCTATAGCTTTTAATTTAGCCGTGTTTTTATCAAATAAACTAGAAACTGAGTTTAATTTAAAACTTGATGAAGATGAGCTTGGATATATAGCTATCCACTTTGCTGCTTCAAATGAAAGAATGAAAAAAAATACTAGTAAGAAAATTTGTATAGTTTGTCATTATGGGATAGGAACAGGACAACTTATTTCTGAAAAGCTAAAACAGAATATAAGTGATTTAAGTGTTGTGGGTGTTTATCCAGTTAGATATCTCGATATGGCTATAAGTCAAGATGTTGATTTGATAGTATCTACCGTTGAATTAAAAGGATATGAAAAACCTGTCTTATATATAGAAAATATATTTGATGATAGCTTAATTGAAAACGTAAACAAAGCCTTTTATGAAAAGGAAGAAAGAAGAAAGATAATAAGCAACATGTTTGATGAAAAAGCTTTTTTCAGTATAAAGGCTAGTACTAAAGAAGAGGTCATAATTTCACTTTCAAATAAACTAAAAGAAAGAGATTTTATAGAGGAAAGTTCTATAAAAAGTATAATAGATAGAGAAAATATTTCATCAACTGAAATAGGAAATCTAGTAGCAATACCCCACACAATAGTGAAGGGAGATAAAAAATCTATAATAGGAGTTGGAATACTTGAAAATCCAATAATTTGGGATAAGCAAGAGGTTCAGCTAGTATTTATGGTATTTTTTAATACTAAAGAAAAACATAATTTCTCGATATTTAAATACCTTTATAATTTTATAAAAGATGAAGGCGGAGTAAGAGGAATTATTAAAATATGTGACTTTAATAAATTAATGGCACTGATAGGTAATTAAGGAGGAAATTAATAATGGGAACAAACATATTTAACAAAGAATATGTATTTTTAAATGTTGATGCTAAGTCAAAGGTTGAAGTTTTAAAATTTATATCAAAAAAAGCTAAAGACTTAAACTTGGCAGAAGATGAGAGCTTAGTATATGAAGGTTTAATGGCTAGAGAAGAACAATTTACTACAAATTTAGGAGAATCTATAGCAATACCTCACACTAAAAATGATGCAATTGAAAATCCAGCAGTAGTAGTATTGAAGTTTAATGAAGATGTTGTTTGGAATGAAGGTGAGGATAAGGTTAAATTAGCAATAAGCTTACTTATGCCAGGAAAAAGTAAAGAGAATATTCATCTTAAATTATTATCATCTCTTTCAAGAAAATTAATAAATAAAGAATTTAAAGATTCTCTTTTAAAAAGTGATAATGTTGAAGAAATATCTAACTCAATAAATGAAGCTTTAGGTTTATAATTAAACACTAAGGTTATAAAATAAAAAAATAATTAACTAAAAATAGGAGGAATTTGAAATGAATAAAAAATTAGTAGCATTATGTGCTTGTCCAATGGGACTAGCTCACACTTTCATGGCAGCAGAAGCAATAGAGCAAGCAGCAAAGGCATTAGGTTATGAAGCAAAAGTTGAAACTCAAGGTGCTGATGGTGTACAAAATGAGTTAACAAGAGATGATATATTAGGAGCAACTATGATAATACATGCAGTAGCAATAACACCAGAAGGTATGGAAAGATTTGATGGTTGTGAAGTTTATGAAGTTGAACTACAAGAAGCTATAAAAAATGCAGAAGGTGTTATAAAAGAAATAGAAGAAGATTTAGGAATATAATAAATTTATTGTGGAGGAAATAGAATGGCAATTAAGAAAAAAGTTATAAACAGTTCAGGTGCTTCTACAACAGGAGGAAATAATGTAGGAAAATCTACTCCATCTAGTCCAACTCAATCAAAGGGAAATGGAAAATGGAAAGAAATAAGTAAACATATAATGACAGGTATATCATATATGATACCAGTTTTAGTAATGGGTGGACTTATAGGGGCCTTATCTCAATTAATACCATATGCTATATTAGGACTTGACCCATCTGTAGGTATAGTTGATGCTATGAACTCAGGAGAATTTACAGGGTTCAAGCTTAGTCTTTTAAATATAGCACAATTAATGTCAAATTTCGGATTTACTTTGTTTGGATTTGCGATACCACTGTTTGCAGCATTTTGTGCAAACTCTATAGGTGGAAAAACAGCTTTAATTGCAGGATTTATAGGTGGATATATAGCTAATAAACCTGTAGGTGTACCACAATTCGTTGATGGACAATGGACTGAAGTTGTTCCAGTTGCATCAGGATTTTTAGGTGCAATACTAATAGCATTTATAATAGGATATTTTGTAAAATGGTTAAATAAATCTATAAAAGTTTCTCATAACTGGTTAGCTTTTAAAACAACATTTTTAATACCATTAATAGCGTCATTAGCTTGTATGGTATTGATGATATTTATAATAACTCCATTTGGTGGATTAATTAATGAAAGTATGAAAAACTTCTTAACAGCAGCAGGAGCAGCTGGAGAATATGTATATGCAACAGCTTTGGCAGCAGCTACAGCATTCGACTTAGGAGGACCAATAAATAAAGCAGCAGGATTCGTTGCACTTGGTTTAACTACAGAGAATGTACTTCCAATAACAGCAAGAACAATAGCTATAGTTGTTCCTCCAATTGGATTAGGATTAACAACATTATTAGATAAAAGATTAGTAGGAAGAAGAGTATATGATAGACAATTCTATCAAGCGGGAAAAACTTCTATATTCTTATCATTTATGGGTATATCTGAAGGAGCAATACCATTTGCACTTGAGAGACCAGGTTTTGTTATACCTTTAAACATAGTTGGAAGTGTAATAGGAGCTATTACAGGTATAATTCTAGGAGCAATTCAATGGTTCCCAGAGTCAGCTATATGGGCATGGCCTCTAGTAGATAACTTATTTGGATATATAATAGGTATAGCAGTTGGTGCTATATTCATAGCAGTAGGAAATATATTCTATAGAAATAAATTAATAAAAGATGGTAAACTTGTTGTAGATTATATCGACTAGTATTTAATTTTTACTATCTATAAATAACTTTGGCTGGTAATATGGTTTTAATCAATATTACCAGCCTTACCTATATGATTAATTAAAGGCGGTGGAGATAAGATATGGATAAGATAGAAAAAGTAAGAGAGTATTTTAGAGAATATGATATAGATGGATTTCTTATAAATAGTCCTACAAACAAGTTTTATGTTGGAAATTTATTTAGCTCTTCAGGTTATGTTTTTATAACGAAAGAATCACAATATATAATAGTAGATTTTAGATATTTTGAAGAAATTAAAAGAAAATCTAGTTTGTTTAATGTAGTATTAATGGACAAAACTAGAACTCATTTTGATATAATTAATGATATTTGTAGAGAGCAGAATATAAAGGAAATTGGATTTGAGGGAAATGAAGTATCTTTTGATTTATATAGAAGTATGAGTAATAAGTTAAGTGCAACCTTAAAATCAGTTGATTTATCTACATTAAGGGAAACAAAAAATGAAGACGAAATAAAATATATAAAAAAAGCTTGTGAAATAGTTGATGCTACATTTTATCATATAGTAGACTTTATAAAGGTTGGTATGACTGAAAAGCAAGTTGAAAATGAAATTGTTAGAATTATAAAAGCTTTAGGTGGTCAAAAAGAATCTTTCGATACAATAGTTGCATCTGGGCTTAGAGGAGCATTACCTCATGGAAAAGCAAGTGAAAAAGTTATAGAGTATGGAGATTTTGTTACTTTTGACTTTGGTGCTAAGTATAATAATTATTGTTCAGATATTACCAGAACCATTTGTATGGGTACTATAAATAAAGAGTTAGAAGAAATATATAATATAGTAAGAAAAGCTAATGAAGAGTGTATAAGGGTTTTAAGACCGGGAATGACTACTGGAGAGATAGATAAAGTTGCAAGAGACATAATTGGTTCATATGGATATGCCAATAATTTTGGTCATAATCTGGGTCATGGTGTAGGAATTATGGTTCATGAATATCCTGCATTAGCTCCTGAATCAAATGAAGTATTAAAAGAAGGAATGATTGTAACTATAGAGCCTGGTATATATGTTCCAAGTCTTGGAGGCGTAAGAATAGAAGATGATGTACTTATAACACAAGATGGATGTATGAGATTGACTACATCTACTAAGGATTTAATAGTTGTAAGCTAAAAATAAATTAGATAAATATTTTATAACAATAAGAAAAGAAGAGGTAAATTTAAATGTATAATTTTGATGATAAACCAGATAGAGTAAGTGAAAAGTGTAGAAAATGGGATTTAAATATTATAAGAGATAAATTTGGAGATATTAGAGAAGATTTTGTACCAATGTGGATTGCTGATATGGATTTTAAAATACCAACAGAAATAGAAAACAAATTTATTGAAGCTGTAAGAAGAGGTGTATTTGGATATACATACTGTTATGATGAATTTTATGATTCAGTTATTGGTTGGCAAAAAAATATGCATGAGGTAAATGTAGAAAAAGAATGGATTACATTAACTTATGGAACTGTATCAACACTTCATTATGTAGTACAAGCTTTTTGTAAGAAAGGTGATAGTATAATATTAAACACACCAGTTTATGACCCCTTTGAATCATCAGCAAAAAAACAGGGTGTAAATGTAATTTGTAATACACTAGATGTTGTAAATGATAGATATTATATAAATTTTGATAAATTAGAAGTTCAAATTAAAGAAAATAAGCCTAAATTAATGATGTTTTGTACACCACATAATCCATCCGGAAGGATATGGACAATTGAAGAAATGACAAGAGTAGCAACTATATGTAAAGAAAATAATGTTATTTTGGTTGCAGATGAAGTACATGCAGAGCATATTCATTATGGTAAATTTAATTCAATACTTAAGATTGGAAAAGAGCTTTTAGAAAATGTTATTCTACTGACATCACCAAATAAAGGATTTAATCTTGGTGGATTAAAGACTTCTTATTCAATAGTTATAAATAAGGATATAAGGGACAAATTTAGAAATAAATTAAAGCAAAATTCTATAACTTCTCCAAATGTGTTTGGAATAATAGGATTGATAACCGCTTATAATGAATGTCATGAGTGGTTAAGTGGTGTAAATGAATATATAAAATCAAATTATGAACTTTTAGAAACTTGGGTAAATAAATATAATAAGATAAAATTGATGAAAATGGAATCATCTTACTTAGCTTGGATGGATATAAGTGGATTAGGTATTAGTGCAAGTGAGTTTACAGATAAATTGGCTATAGATACAGGAGTATTATTAGAAGATGGAAGTCATTTTGTAAAAGATGGTGAGAAGTATGTTAGAATAAATTTAGGAACTCAAAAGGAAAATGTAATTGAAGCCTTAAATAGAATGGATTTATTTTTAAAGTCTTTATAAAAATTTGGTTGAATTAGTATTTTATATAAATTTAAACTATTAATATGGTATATACATAAGTAGAATTTGTTTTAGATTACTTAAGTATATACCATATTTTATATAAAAATTAAATTTGCATTAGTCATGTGATAACTATTTAAATTCATATGTATTTTGTATGTATAATAGATATAATTATTATTTAAACTTATTGTTTATTTAATTTTTCAATAGAAAAAGATTTATCTGTAAGTTTAAAATTATCTTTTATACCCTTAGTTAAATATACTTTCTTATCCTTAGTTATGAATATAGCATCTACATTATCAATTTTATTAATTAAATCCATACCTTTTTCAAGACCAAGTCCAAATGTAGAAGTGGATAAGGCATCACAATTAATAGATTTATCAGAGATTATTGTAACACTACTTAAATTGTTTTCAAAAGGATACCCTGTAAATGGATTTAACATATGATGATATATTTTTCCGTCTTTTTCGATAAATCTTTCATAAATTCCAGAAGTAACAACAGACTTATTTGTAGTTTCTATGTTTCCTATGGATTCACCATTTTTACTAGTTGGGTCTTGAATGCCTATTTTAAAAGGTTTATCATTTTTACCATCTTCTAAAGTAAATATATTTCCTCCTAAGTTTACTAAACCTTTTTTTACATCCTCTGATTTTAAATAGGCTACAATTTTATCAGCAGCATATCCTTTAGCTATGGCACCTAAATCAATTTTCATATTTTCTTTGGTTAATTTTATAGATTTATTTTTTTCATCCAATATGATGTTCTTATAATCAATAAGAGGCAGAAGTTTTTGTATCTCAGAATCACTTGGAACTTTAGCTTTATCTGTTCCAATAGCCCATAAATTTGATAATGGACCAATTGTTATGTCAAAATATCCATCTGATAATTTGGAATATTGTATAGCTTCTTTTACAACGAAAAATGTATCATCAGAAACTCTGACAAATTTTTTACCAGCATTATCATTTATTTTAGAAACATCACTTCCTGGTATATGAGTGCTCATTTTGTTGTCAATATATCTTAAAATTGAATCACATTCATTTAAGATTTTATCACTTTTGGATTCTTTTACATTAAATACAGTAACTTCGTTTACTGTACCAAGGTAGTAGCTAGTTTTACTATATTTAGTATTCTGGCTTGAACTCCTAAAAAATGAAAATAAAATTAATGCTAAAATCAATATCACAAAAATAAATGTGATTTTTTTCTTATTCATGGTATATTCCTCCTATGAAATTGTGTTATTATTTTATTATAACATAATTTCATAGGAGGACAAAAAATGAAGAAAAAAGACATTCTTCTTATTTTAGGCATTTTGGTTGTTATTACAGCATGTTATGGGATAATAAATGTTATAAATTCTAAAAATGCTGGAAATATTGAGATTTATGTAGATAATAAATTGTATAAAACTGTTTCAATAAATGCCAAAGAAGAATTTAAAATAGAGAATAGAGGGGGGTATAACATAGTAAAGATTCATGATAAAGGGGTTGAGATAGTAGATGCTTCATGCCCTGATAAGGTTTGCGTACATACTGGATTTATAAACAAGCCAAGTCAAAGCATAGTTTGTATACCTAATAGAGTGAGCATAAAAATAAATACAAATGAAAAGAATGATAATCAAGAAGATATAATTTCTAAATAAAATAATAAAAATAATTGAAAGGAATTGGTGATAATTATGGTTAACTTAGGAAACGATTGGGATGAATTATTGAAAGAAGAATTTGAAAAAGATTACTACTTAAACTTAAGAAAATTTCTTATAGAAGAATATAAAACACGCCAAATTTTCCCAAATATGCACAATATATATGAAGCTTTAAAACACACTTCATACAAAGACACAAAAGTCTTAATATTAGGACAAGACCCTTATCATGGAGATAATCAAGCTCATGGTTTAGCTTTTTCAGTTCAACCACAAGTGAAAACTCCACCATCTTTATTAAATATGTATAAAGAATTAAAAGATGATTTAGGTTGTTTTATACCTAATAATGGATATTTAATGCCTTGGGCAGACCAAGGAGTGTTACTTTTAAATACTGCTCTTACTGTTAGAGCGCATGAAGCTAATTCTCATAAGAACAAAGGATGGGAAATTTTCACTGATAGAGTAATATCTATTTTAAGTGAGCGTGAAGACCCAGTTATTTTTGTACTATGGGGAAGTAATGCACGTAAAAAAGTAGAGTTGATTGATACAAGTAAACATTATATTTTGGAAGCACCTCATCCAAGCCCATTGTCAGCAAGTAAAGGCTTTTTTGGATGTAAACACTTCTCTAAGATAAATGAAATTTTGAAAAAGCTAGGAAAAGAACCTATTAATTGGCAGATAGAAAATATATAAAAGTAAAAGGTAACAAAATGATAACAAAACAACAATAAACAATGACATTGTTGTAACTAATAGAAATATGCTTAAATGGTTGAAAAAACTATGTATGCATATTTCTATTTTTTTGTCAAGTTGACAACTCTTGAAAAAATAGTTACAATTTAGTTACACAAAAAACACAAATAAAAAAAGAAACTTACAAAGCAGAATTTTATGAAGCAAAATATATAGTGTAAAAAATCTTAGGGAGGAAATTTTATATGAATTTTAAAAAATTGAGTAATGCTAAAGTCTCGGTAATGGCAGTTGTTTTATCAGTTGGAATATTATCGGGATACTCTGCGCTTAATAAACAAGTAACATTAGTAGTAAGGGGAGAAGAAAGAACTATATCAACATTTAGTTCTAATGTAGGAGACCTTTTAGAATCTCAAAACATTAGCTATGATGCAAATGATATAGTAACTTTAGATGAAAATACAAAGTTATCTAATGGAGATAAAATAGAAGTAATTGATGTAAAGGAAAAAACAGTTGTAGAAACTAAAGACATTCCATTTGAAGTTACAGTTGTTGAAGATGGCTCTTTATTAAAGGGTGATTCTAAGGTTAAAGAAGAAGGAAAGTCTGGTAAAAGTGAATTAATATATAAAGAAACTTATCACAATGGAAAGAAAGTAGAAAAGGAATTTGTGAAAAAGGTTGTTAAAGCTGAGCCAGTAAATAAGGTTGTAAGCAAAGGGACAAAGGTAGAAATGCAAGTAGCCTCATCAAGGGGAGAAAGTTCAAGAAGAATGGCTTCATCATCATCTAGTAGCAGTAGTAGTAACAATGGTAAAAATATGAGAGTGGTAGCAACTGCATATACTGGTCACAGTATAACTGCAACAGGAACAAAACCTAAGTGGGGAACAATAGCTGTAGACCCTAAGGTTA
This sequence comes from Clostridioides difficile ATCC 9689 = DSM 1296, assembly GCF_001077535.1. Classification (GTDB taxonomy): domain Bacteria; phylum Bacillota; class Clostridia; order Peptostreptococcales; family Peptostreptococcaceae; genus Clostridioides; species Clostridioides difficile. The sequence continues at coordinate 2,719,779 of NZ_CP011968.1, read as the reverse complement.
TACCATATGGAACTAAAGTTTATATACCTCAATTTGACATGGTGTTTACTGCAGAAGACTGTGGTGGAGCAATAAAAGGAAATAAAATTGATATCTACATGAATGATTCAAAAACAGTTTATAACTGGGGAAGAAAAACTATAGATATACGTATATTAAAATAGTTAAATAATTTATATTTTTACTGGAAATTATATTTTGATTATATAGAGAAGAAACTCTTTATAGATTCTAAAAATATAATTTCCAGTTTTTTATTTTGGATATGTAATAAAACAGGTAAATTTTAACCATGTATAGATAAAAGCTATTTAAATTATAATTTACTATCATATAAATCTATAAAAATTGTTGCAAAGAGTCAAAATATATGATATTATAGATTTCGTTGAGAAGGATTTCATTATGGGAGTGGATGGGTGCCGGTGTGCCCTCTAGTCTTCAAAACTAGTATGAGGGGTTAAGAGCCTCTTAGGTGGGTTCGATTCCCACGCATTCCCGCCAATATGTAAAAGGTATCTTTTAATTAAAAGATACCTTTTTAAATTTATTTTAAGATAATTTATTTTTAATAATATATAATGTTTTGTATTATATAATGTAAATTTTCTAATACTATTATATATTTAGATAAAAATCTAGGAGTGTGGAAAGATGGAAAATAATTTTACAACGAGAACTAGTTTTCTAGTTGGAGATGATGGGATAAAAAAACTTAATAATTCAAATATAATAGTATTTGGAGTTGGAGGAGTTGGTAGTTTTACTGTTGAAGCTTTAGCAAGAGCTGGAGTAGGCAATATTACTATTGTAGATTTTGATGATGTAGATATAACCAATATAAATAGACAAATACCAGCCCTACATTCAACTGTAGGAAGATACAAAGTTGATGTCATGGAAGAAAGAATATTAGATATAAATCCTAATATCAATATAAAAAAAATAAGGAGTCTTTATAATAAAGATACTAGTGACGAAATACTAACTGAAAGATATGATTATGTTGTGGATGCGATAGACATGGTAAGTTCCAAAATACATCTAATTGAAACTTGTGAAAAAAAAGGATTGAAAATAATAAGTTCTATGGGTATGGGAAATAAATTAGACCCAACTAAAATAGTCGTTACAGATATACACAAAACAAGTACTTGTCCTCTAGCTAAAGTTATGAGGAAAGAACTTAGGGATAGAGGTATCAAAAAGTTAAAAGTAGTATATTCTACTGAACAACCAATAGAACTTAAGAAGAAAGTAATGAATGGTAGAAAAGTAACACCTGGTAGTGTATCATTTGTCCCATCTGTAGGAGGTTTAATAATCGCATCTGTAATAGTAAATGAACTATTAGGACAATAAGTTTTAAATATTTTAATTTATAAATTTTATATACAAATTTGAAGGCTAGAAGCATGAATACAAAGCAATTTTATATTCATACTTTTAGCCTAATTATTTTATATTACCTTATTTTATGTAGTTGTAGTTTTATTTTTTAGATTATGTATCTATTTCATAATTATATTTTGTAAATATAATTTCTCCATCACTATAAAAAACAATATCTCCTATTCTATCTGTTCTATAAATTGATACATGGTTTTGTTTTAGATTATTAATAACCTCCCTATGTGGATGACCATATTGATTTTTATATCCACATGATATTGCAGCTATATCTGGACTAATTTTTTTTATAAATTCTAAAGATGAAGAAGAATTACTTCCATGATGACCTATTTTTATAAAATTAATATTATTTAATTTAAAAGAATGTAAAATTTCTTTTTTATTTTCTTCTTCAGCATCACCCATAAATAAAAAAGAATTATCATTAAAAGTTAATTTAAAAACTATAGAATTTAAATTAGATTCTTCTTGTATATATGATGGACTTAATACATATATATTTATATTGTTATCTATGTTTAAAACATCATTTTTATAGAGATGCTGAATAGATAAGTTTTTATCCGTACAAGAATTTATTAGATTTTGATAAGCCTCACTATCAGTTGATTGTTCAGGCATATATATGGAGTTTACATTAAATTTTTTTATAATATTATCAAGACTTCCTATGTGGTCTGAATCTGGATGAGTTGCTATTATAATATCAATAGTTTTTATTCTTTTTTGTCTAAGATAACTAATAATTATATTTTCGCTATCTTCATCACCTCCATCAATTAATATATTCTTATTTGTGGGTGTTTGAACTAAAATACTATCACCTTGTCCAACATCAATCATATGTATAGATAGTAGAGATTTTTTGTCACAGCCGATTAAAAGTGATATTATAATAAGTATTGATAAAAAAATTTTATTTCTCAATAAAAAATCACTCCATTCATTACATGTTTATATAAATTTATGATGGGTAATATAAGATATATATGACTTATTATATTTTATATTTTAAACAATATAAATGAAATTAATACCATAATAAAATTGGAGTTTTTTATATATACAAAATAAAATTTTTAAAATTAAGCAATAAAAAAGGTAGGAGGATTTTATGTTTTTCAAAGATATTGAACTAAATTCAAAAAAAGAGTTAGACTCATATTTTGATTTAGTAGATTATGAAGCTTGTGAGTACTGTTTTAGTACTTTATATATGTGGCAACATGTTTATAAGACAGGATATTATATAGGTGAAGATTTTGCCGTTTTAGTTGGGGAATACGAAGGAGATAGCTTCTCAATATTACCACTTGCTAAAAAAGATAAACTTCCAGAAGTTGTAGATTTTGTCCTTGAATATTTTTCTAAAAATAATAAAAAAATATACTTAAGAGGTATTACTACTGAAGTAGTAGAGTTTTTAAAAGAAAAATATCCAGGTAGATTTGAGTATATAGAAGAAAGAGATTTATTTGACTATATTTATGATGCAGAAAGTTTAAGAACTCTAGCTGGTAAAAAGAATCAAAAGAAGAGAAACCATATAAACTATTTCTTAAAAGAGTATGCAGGTAGATATGAAGCTAAATTATTAGATAAAGAAAACTTTGATGAGTGTTTAGTACTAATGAAGGAATGGGAAAGTAATAAGGAAGAAAATAATGAATTTGATGAAAGTATGGATGATGAATTAATAGGTATCAAAAAGATATTTAACCATTATGACATATTAAAAGATAAGGTAAAAGTGTTTGGTGTTTATGTAGATGGAAAATTAGAAGCTTTTAGTATAGGAGAGCTTTTAAATCCAAATATGGCATTGATTCATATAGAAAAAGCTAATCCCGATATAAGAGGTCTGTATCCATTTATAAATCAACAATTTTTGGTAAGTGAATTTAAGGACGTTGAGTTTGTAAATAGAGAAGAAGATTTAGGTATTGAAGGATTAAGAAAAGCTAAACTTTCTTATCATCCTTGCAGATTTGTTGAAAAGTACAGTGTTAGGGAGGCTTAATAGACTATATGGAGATTAGGTATGCTAAAGAAGAAGAGATAGAAAGTATAAAAGATATTTGGAGTTATTGTTTTAACGATACGGAGAGTTTTATGAAGTACTATTTTAATGATAAATATAAATCTGAAAATACTGTAGTAGCTTTAGATGAAGGAAAAATTATTTCTTCTCTTCAGCTAAATCAGTATAAGTTATTACTAAATAGCAAGGTATATAATACATCATATGTGGTAGGAGTTTCTACACTTCCAGAGGGAAGAGGAGCTGGATATATGAACAAAGTAATGAAATTTACTTTAAACGAATTGTATAAAAAAGGGCAATTAGTTTCTATATTGATGCCTATTGACTATAGACTTTATAGAAGATTTGGATATGAGCATTGTTACGACCAGATTGAATATACTATTAACACAGATGATTTAAAAAATTTTAAGTCAAGTGGAAAAATGATAAAGTCTAATTTATCACAAATTGATGATTTGATACAAATAGATAGAACTTTTTTAAATGAGGTTAATGGTAATGTGTTAAAAGATGAACATTATTATGAAAACTTATTTAAAGAGATTCAAAGTGAAGATGGATTTTTATACATTCATGAAGGAAATGAAAAAGATGGATATATAGTTTATTTTCTTCAGGAAGATAAAATGTTTGTCAGAGAGTTATTTTATAAAAATATAGATGCCCTTAAATCAATGCTTAAATTTATATATAATCACAATACTCAATGTAAGATAGTTACTATATCTACTCCTACAATAGATAAGATAAGGTTTATATTAGACAACCCTAAAGATAGTGATATAAAAATAAAACCTTTTATGATGGGAAGAGTTATAAATGTAAAGAAGTTTATTGAAGATATAGATATTGAGAATGATATTAATAGCTCATTTAATTTATTAATAGAAGACAAGTTTATAGATGAAAATAATGGTCTATTTAAAATTTCTATACAGAATAAGAAGGTATCTGTAGAGCAGTTAGATAAAAAAGGTGCAGAAAAGCCTCAAGAAGATTTTGATATTAAATTAGATATAAATACCTTAACACAGTTATCATTTTCTTATATAGATGTAAATGAAGCTATTTTCTTAAATGATATAAAAGATGTTTCAGAAGAAACACTAGAAACACTTAATTGTATTTTTTCTAAAAAAAATAACTATATAAATGAATATATATAGGTAGAGTACGTTAAAAGATTTTAAAAATCTTTTGACGTATTTTTTTGTTTAGATAACAATTTATCTTGTTTAAAAATTTTCTATTTGAAAATAATCTAAATAATATACTTTTATATGGGAGTGATTATAATTCAAATAAGAAGACCATTATTAATTATATTAATGTTTGTGGTAGCTATATCATTTATCATTACAAATAACACAAAAAACGACGAAGAACTTAATGATAAGATAATAACTATACAAGGAGTTGTCAAAGGAAAAATTGAAAAGAAAAGATACAATCAGTACAAGGTAGGGGTTTTTCTAATAAATGATTATACAAAAAATAAAAATTTGAAGATTGGTCAGAAAGTTAATATTACAGGTAAATTCAAAAGTTTAGATAAAATGAAGTATGATGATTTTGATTATGGAAGGTATATAAAAAGTACTGGATATAAAGGTATAGTGTATATAAATAACTATAAAATTATTGATAAAAATAAACTTTACTCTTTAATAGGGGAAATAAAGTTTTATATTAGTAAAACTTATAGGTACTTATATAAGAAAAACTCAGATTTTATAAATTCTATACTATTAGCAGAAGTTGAAAATTTGACTGAGGAACAAAAAGAAATTTTTACCAGAACTGGAACTAGTCATGTAATATCTATATCAGGTCTTCATACAGGAATATTATGTGTAATTATATCCTTTCTATTAAGAGGTATAAATAAATTGTATAAATTATTAATACTGTCGATTTTTATAACTTTATATTGTATAATGGTAGGTGCGTCTCCATCCATAATTAGGTCTATAGCATTTGTTATGATTTTTTATTTATCAATATTTATTGATAGAAAGAAAGATGGAATATCGGCATTGTCTCTAATTGGGATAATTTTAATTATGAATAACCCCTATGTTATATATAATGTAAGTTTTCAATTGTCTTTTTTAGCTACACTTTCTATATTAATATTCTATAATAAAATAAATAGTATTATAAAATTAAGTATGGTATCATTGACAATATCATCAAATATATTAACTTTACCTATAATTTATTATACATTTAAAGGTATACCATTGCTTTCAATTATAGGAAATTTAATTATAGTACCATTTGTGGGAGTAATAATGTATTTAAGTATTGCAAGTTTAATCGTATTTAAAGTAAGTGTAGTAATAGCTAAAATTATATCTTTTTTTAATAGTACATTGATAGAAAGCATATTTTTTTTACTAGAAAAAATCAGCAATTTAAGTTTTGCATACATTAATATAGAAAATCCTAAATTTTATATTGTTGTTATTTATTACATAGGAGTGTTTTTTTACATATTTTACATAGAAGGAAAAGAGATAAAGGAGCAAGAGAATGAATTACAAGGATATTATAAGGAATGTAAAAGAGAAAAACTTTGAAAAAATGTATCTTTTTTATGGAAGAGAGTATTATTTAATTGAGAATGCAATAAAAGCATTTAAAGATAGTCTAAACGAGGGAATGCTTGATTTTAATTTAGATATAATAGATGGGAAGGAAATAGTCTTAAATCAGCTTATAAGCTCTATAGAAACACTTCCATTTATGGATGATAGGAAGATAGTAATAATAAAAGACTTTGAACTATTAAAAGGAAAGAAAAAGAATTTTACAGATAGTGATGAGAAATACTTAATAGAGCATTTAGACAATATTCCAGACACCACAACTATAGTTTTTGTTGTATATGGAGATGTAGACAAAAGAAAATCATTAGTTAAGAAAATAGGAAACAATGGAATTGTTTTTGATTGTGATAAGCTTTCTGATATGGATTTGTTTAAATGGATAAAAAAATCTTTTGCTTTAAATGATGTTATAATAGATAATTCTCAAATCATGTATTTTATTGAACAAGAAGGATACAGAGATAAGAGTAGTGAAAAAACATTATCTGATTTAGAAAATGAAATAAATAAAATAAGTTCATTTGTTGGTAAAGGGAATAATGTAACCAATGATGTAATTGATAAATTATCTCAAAAAAAAGTTGAGAATGATATATTCAAATTAATCGATTATATTGGAGAACAAAATGCTTCTAATGCAATGAAAATATTAAATGATATGATACAAGAAGGCGAATCTGTATTAGGTATATTTTCTATGATAGCAAGACAATTTAAAATAATTATGCAAGTAAGACAGTTACAACTTGATGGATATTCAACAAAACTTATAGCTGATAAATTAAAAATGCATCAATTTGTTGTAGGAAAAGCATTAAAGCAAACTAAAAATTTTTCTGATGATATAATTGTGGAAATATTAAACTATATATTAGAAAGTGATTACAAAATAAAGACAGGTCTTATAAGAGATACTTTAGCAGTTGAAATGTTGGTTAGTAGATACTGTAAAAGAGAAGCAATTTAAAAAATCTATATATTAATAAAAAATAAATAGCAAGATATGTTATAGTTCAGAGTAGATGTAAGCTAAATTAAGTTTGATATACAATCAACTATAATATGTCTAACTATTTATTTTTTATTGTATAAATTTACAAAATAAAAAACCCCTACATAGGGGTTATTATATATAAGAAATATAAACTGGTAATTAAGCGTTCATACCGTTTAATTTTTGAGCTAATTTAGCTACTTTTCTAGCTGCAGCATTCTTATGTATAGTTCCTTTAGAAGCTACTTGGTATATTCTTTTTTGAGCGTATTGGAACTTAGCAACAGCATCCTCTCTGTTTCCAGCTGCAACAGCATCTTCGAATCTTCTTATTGCAGTTTTTATTTGAGATTTTCTAACTCTATTTAAAGCAGTTTTCTTTTCGATAACACTTATTCTTTTCTTAGCTGATTTTATATTTGCCACCGTGTTCACCTCCCTGTATTTTTTTATCATATTCATCGTCAACATATTAGATTTTAACAGAAATAAATCTAAAAATCAAGGATTATTATTTATATATTTTAATAATGTTTTTTATTTTGATTTTTTAGACTGTAAATTGTGTATAAATAATTTGCAATATCTTGTTTTTAAATTGGTATATTTTGTGTTTTAAATATTTTGACATATATAAATTAATATTTTATTTTTGAAACAAATATTTTGAGATAATACAAACTATTAACATACATTTTGATAGTATTTCCAATAATTATAAGATAATACAAGAAATTACTCATTTTTGTAAATTTAATGAAAAATTATAAAAATATAAATTTATATGCTTAATTAAGATAATTTTTCCAATAATCAAGATAATTTTTTTCATTAGTATGTATGATAGATGCATCAAACAATATAACTAATATGTTAGAAGGTTATATGTAATTAATCTCAGTGTTTATATAGAATAGCATTTGTAGCATTTATTATAGTTGTAATTACTACTTATATCATAGACTTGAATAGTCTAAAAAAATAGACTATAATATTTTTATAGACTAAAGAAAGGGCTGATAAGATGGACATAGCAAAACTAATTTTAAATCCTGCAAGGCTTCGTATCTTACAATATATTCGACTTCATGGCAGTGTTCGTACATCTGATATTGTAAAGTATTTAAATGATATTCCTCGTGCAACAGTTTATCACCATGTAAAAATTTTAGAAGAGAACAATATGATTGAAGTAATTAAAGAAAATCGTGTGCGTGGTACTATTGAAAAGGTTTATGCACTAAAGGAATATACAACATCTATGGAAGGAGAGACCTTCGTTGCACTTTCTACAGCATTTTATGTAGGTCTGATGCAGGAAATGAATGAATACTTTAGCAGAAAAGAGCAAGACCATAAAAAGGATAATGTATTTTTCTCTTCAGCATTACTATATATGAGTGATAATGAATATGAAAATCTTCTTAAAAGTATAGCTGATTTATTGAAACCATATATAGAACAAAAGCCTAAATCAAATCTAAAACTTAGAAAACTTTCAATTATATCTTCTCCACCTGTAGCTGATAATGATAAAACAAAATAACATGCAACCCATTTTTATAAAAGGAGGTTATATATGAAATTTCATGAGTTTGGAAATAAAAACAGACCACATATTATGTTGATTCATGGGGGAGGGAATGCATGGTGGAACTATTTGCGACAAGCAGAAGTTTTGTCTAACAAATATCATGTGATACTTCCTACATTGGATGGTCATGGAGAAGAATATGAAACAACATACATTTCTACAGAGGATACAGCAGATAAGTTGATATCATATATAGATGAAAATTGCAGTGGACATCTTTTCGCTTTGTGTGGGGTATCACTTGGTGGTCAAATTGTCATGGAACTTTTATCTCGAAAACCTAATATTACTAAAAAAGCAATTATTGATGGTAGTATTTGCTACCCAAGACCTCTTATGGCAAGGTTTTGTATTGCTGGTATTCGATTTTTTGGAGGACTTTTGTTTAGTGAGAAGGCTTGTCGCTTTCAAATTGCTATGATGCCAAAATTGTTACCTGAAAATATGCAATATCCAGATGAAATAAAAGCATATTATATGACAGATATGCCACATGTAAGAAAAGAAACATTCTATAATATGTATCGTACTTATATGATGAACTATACACTTAAAGAGAATGTTAAAAAAACCACAGCACAAGTAATGTACTGGTATGGAGAAAAAGAAATGAAGTGTGTCAAAAAATCTGCAAAACTGTTTCAGTCTTATGTGCCCTCTTGTGAGATTTATGAAGCTAAGAGCTATAATCATGGGTATTTATCACTTTATCTTCCAAATGAATGGTTGGAAATTGCAGAACCATTTTTCCAAAAGGAATAAAGGTGTTAGGTGATTATTGTATAATTATTGCTGTTTTTTAATATAGTAAATAAATTAGGTATAAATATAAAAAAGTTATTTTAGTTAATATATTAGTGAAAGCTTAATAGGAAAATTATAAATAGATTAAAGGTAGCGCCTATATAAATAGTTGCTACCTTTTTCTGTTTGTAAATAAATGATAGATAAGAAGGTTTACTGACAAATCACTGACTAAACCCAATTTTCTTACATTGAAAGCCTTAATTTTACTTGTTTTAAATAAATTTACAATTTCTTGTTATAAAATACTAAATTTTGTTAACAATTATAATTAGCATTTAATTTATACTGGAGGTTTATATGATTAGTGTAAGAACAGATTTAGCTTTAGAAGCTAGTGAAATGTGTGAAAAGTCTCAAGAAGGAAGTAGTATTCCTGGTGTAAAAATAGAAACTAAAGAATTAGAAAATTGCATTGTAACTAAAGTTGAAGTAATAGACAGGCAAGGCGCAGAGATAATGAATAAAGATATAGGAAAGTATATAACTCTGGAAAGTAATCTTATGAAGTTTGATGATGATGAGTCAAGAGAAGAAATGATAAGTTATTTAAAAGAGGAGTTAGTAGATATATTTGGCCAAGACAAAAATAAAAAAACCCTGGTAATTGGTCTTGGAAATAGAAATATTACTTCTGATGCGTTAGGACCAAAGAGTGTATCAAAAACACTTGTAACTAGACATCTTTTTAAAAATTATAATAAAGACTATGATGATGATTTCACTGAGGTATCAGCTTTAAGCCCAGGAGTTATGGGTGTTACTGGAATAGAAACTAGTGAAATAGTAAAATCATTGGTTGAGAAGGTTAAGCCAGATAGAGTAGTAGCAATAGATGCATTGGCTTCAAGAAAAATGGAGAGAGTAAACTCTACTATACAGATATCAACAGCAGGAATATCACCTGGTGGAGGTGTTGGCAATACTAGAAAATCTCTAACTAAAGAAACTTTAGGCGTGGATGTTATTGCAATAGGCGTTCCAACGGTAGTTGATGCAGCAACTCTTACAATAGATGTCTTAGATATGGCAATAGACAATTTAATAGCTCAATCAGAAGAAACAGAAAGTTTTTATGAAATGTTGAAAAAACTTAAAGAAGAAGAAAAATATCATCTAATAAAAGATTCGTTAGACCCATATGACAAGAACTTAATAGTAACACCAAAGGATATAGATGATACAATCGAAAATCTATCTATAATAATAAGTGAAGGCTTAAATAGGTCTTTACATCCAGGTAGATTGGTATAAAATAAGGAGGAGCAATTATGTTTAAAAAATGCATTAAAGTAGTAACCTTGACTTTTATATTAGTATGCATTTTACCAGGAAAATCATTAGCTTTGAATCAAGATGATTTTTTAAAGTTTTTAGTAAATTCATCTTATCCAGAAGCTAAAGTCGAAGGAAATGATACAGAAAATAAAAAGAATAATAAAAATAAAGAAACAAGTAAGGAAAATAAGGAAGAAAGTAAAGAAGAAAACACTAAATCTAAAGATGCAAGTAAAGTCGATAATAAAAAAGAGAGTGAAAAAGAATATATAAAACTTTATGTTGGTAAAGAAAATGTTCCAGATATTGAGTCAAAAAATTCAGACACAACTGAAACTAACACAACATCTAGTTCAGATTATAAGGATGATTTAAGAGTAACCAAAGAAAATCCAAGAATTTTGATATATCATACTCATGGATGTGAGACTTATTCAAATTCACCTGATGGAAATTATCATTCAAGAGATAAGAAAAATTCAGTAATGGAAGTAGGAAGTGCATTAACTAGTGCTTTAGATAGCAAAGGATGGGGTGTAGTCCATACTACTAAATACCATGACTATCCATCTTATAATAACTCTTATGCAAGTAGCTTAAAAACAATACAAAGTATATTACCTAAATATAACTCAGTGGATATAGCGATAGACTTACATAGAGATGCTAGGGATTTAACTAATCCAGCCACTAAGGAAAAAGACCATTTAAAATATACAACTATGATAAATGGAGAGAGAGTATCAAAGTTCTTCTTTGTTGTAGGAGGTAAAAATACAAATAGAAAACAACTTAGAGCTTTAGCAGAAGATATAACTGCTTTTGCTGAGAAAAAGTATCCTGGTCTAGTATCTCCAATAGTAGAAAAAGACTATGCTAGATTCAATCAGTTTGCAGTTAAGAATCATATGTTAGTAGAAATAGGGAATAACGCAACAAGTGTAGAAGAATCTAAGGCTACTACAAAGTATTTAGCCGAGATTTTGGATGAATATTTTAAACAAAAAAATTAGAGCTTTAAGTTATAATTAGGAGCATGCTAAATGAGCCGATTAGAAAAAAATATAGAAAGTAAAAGTAAACTAAGAAAATACAAGTATATTATGAGAATCTTATTTTTGATTACTATGATTATATGTACATCAGTTTGTGTATTTATAGTGGACAGTAATGCAAAAAGTATGCTAGGAATGAAACAATATGATTTTCCAAGTATTAAATTTGATATAACAAAATTTGATTTTGACATACCAAATTTTGATATACATGAAATCATAAAAAAATTTAATAAGTAGTAATAAGTGAATAAGGTTTATTGATTAAAATAAGCCTTATTTTAGTTATATATTTTTAATGTATAAAATAAAAATTCATTAACTGTATTTTATAGGATTTACTTTAAGTTTACGATATTATATAATATTTAGTGTTAGACTTGATAATCCACATATAATGTGGATAATTTTGTTTAGTGCCAATTAGTTTATATTCAAAAATTTTAAATTTGGTATATAAAGAGTTTTTAGATAATGTAAAATAATAACTATAAGAATAATCAAGAGGAGGGAATTTTAAGGTGGACAATAAACAAAGTAGAACTAGAAATTTTAGTATAATTGCACATATAGACCATGGAAAGTCTACCTTAGCTGATAGATTAATACAACAAACTGGGCTTGTTAGTGAAAGAGACATGAAAAGTCAATTACTTGACAATATGGACCTTGAAAGAGAAAGAGGAATCACTATAAAGCTTCAAAACATAAGATTAATGTATAAAGCGAAGGATGGAAATGAATATTATTTAAATCTTATAGATACACCTGGACATGTAGACTTTAACTATGAGGTATCAAGAAGTTTAGCTGCATGTGAAGGAGCACTATTAGTAGTTGATGCAGCTCAAGGTGTTGAGGCACAAACTTTAGCCAATGTTTATCTTGCTATAGACCAAGATTTAGAAATATTACCAATAATAAATAAAATAGATTTACCAAGTGCAAGACCAGAGGAAGTAAAAAATGAAATAGAAGATTTAATAGGGCTTGATTCAAGTGAAGCTCCTCTTATTTCAGCTAAAACTGGTTTAAACATAGAAGATGTTTTAGAAGATATTGTAAAAAATGTTCCTCCACCTAAAGGAGATAATGAAGCTCCATTAAAGGCATTAATATTCGATTCTTACTATGATGCTTACAAAGGTGTTGTAGCTTATGTTAGAGTATTTGAAGGAACTGTTAAAAAGGGTATGACAATAAAAATGATGAATACCAATAAAAAGTTTGAGGTAACTGAAGTTGGTGTCATGGCTCCAGGTCAAACTGAACTTAGTGAATTATCAGCAGGTGATGTTGGTTATATTGCTGCTAGTATAAAAGATATAAGAAGTTGTCGTGTTGGTGATACAATAACAGATTCAAATAATCCTACAGAAGAACCTTTACCAGGATACAAAAAAGCTACTCCAATGGTATATTGTGGTATATATCCAGGAGAAGGAGAAAAGTATGAGAATGTTAGAGATGCTCTTGAAAAGCTTCAAGTAAATGATGCTGCACTTGAATATGAAGCTGAGACTTCAGCAGCACTAGGATTTGGTTTTAGATGTGGTTTCTTAGGTCTTTTACATATGGAGATAATGCAAGAAAGACTTGAGAGAGAATTTAACCTTGATATAATTACTACAGCTCCATCTGTTATATATAGAGTTACAAAAATGGATGGAGAGGTTGTAATGATACAAAATCCTGCAAACTTACCAGAACCATCTGAGATAAAGATGATAGAAGAGCCTATAGTAAAAGGAGATATAATAGTTCCTAAAGACTATGTGGGTGTTGTTATGGAGCTTTGCCAGGAAAGACGTGGAAATATGTTAAATATGGAATATATAGATGAGAGAAGAGTAATGCTTCACTATGACCTTCCTCTCAATGAAGTTGTTTACGATTTCTTTGATGCTTTAAAATCGAGAACTAGAGGTTATGGTTCTCTTGATTATGAGGTTAAAGGTTATGTAGCATCTACACTTGTAAAACTTGATATATTAATCAATAAAGAGCAAGTGGATGCACTTAGTTTTATTGTCCATGAGACACGTGCTTTCCCTAGAGGAAAGGCAATGTGTGAGAAATTAAAAGGAGAAATTCCAAGACATCAGTTTGCTATACCAATACAAGCTGCTGTTGGTAATAAGGTTATTGCAAGAGAAACAATAAGTGCTCTAAGAAAAGATGTTCTTGCTAAATGTTATGGTGGAGATATATCTCGTAAGAAGAAACTTCTTGAAAAACAAAAAGAAGGTAAGAAGCGTATGAGACAAATTGGTTCTGTTGAAGTTCCTCAAAAAGCATTTATGTCTGTGCTTAAATTAGATGAGTAAATCCTTATAAATTTAGATAAAGATATTTAAAAGCTAGAGTGATTTTAGAATTATTTCTAAATTAGTCTAGCTTTTTTATGGTATATTTTAAGTAAACTCATAGAGAATATAAGTAAGAATATTAAAGAAGAATAAAAAGGTGATATTTATGATTAATATAGAAATTCCTAAAAAAGTAGACTATATAATTAAAGAATTAGAAAAGAATGGTTATGAAGCTTATATAGTTGGAGGATGTGTTAGAGATTGTTTATTAGAAAGAGTTCCAAACGATTGGGATATAACAACTAGTGCTAGACCAGAAGTGGTAGTAGAATTATTTGAAAAAACAATTCCAACTGGTATACAACATGGGACTGTAACAGTTATGATTGAACATGAACCATTTGAAGTGACAACTTATAGAATTGATGGAAATTATAGTGATGGTAGACATCCAGATTCAATAGAATTTACAAATAACATAGTTAAGGACTTGTCAAGAAGAGATTTTACTATCAATTCAATTGCATACAATTCAAAGACAGGATTAGTCGACCCATTTAATGGCTATGAAGATATACAAAATAAGTATATACATTGTGTTGGAAATCCAGTAGATAGATTTGAAGAAGATGCACTTAGAATGCTTAGAGCAGTTAGATTTTCAGCACAACTCAATTTTAAAATAGCTGAAGGTACTAAGCAAAGTATTCATAAAAAAGCAGATTTGATAAAAAATGTTTCTATTGAAAGAATCCAGACAGAGTTTAATAAAATATTAGTATCTGATTCATCTAAATTAAACTTATTAAAATCAACAGGTTTGTTGAAATTTATAATTCCTGAAATATGTGAATTAGAAGATGTTACTCAACACAATCCATATCACATCTATGATGTACAAAAACATACTTTAATAGCTACAGAAGCAATTGAAGATGAACTGTATTTAAAACTTACAATGTTGTTTCATGATTTAGGTAAAAAAGTAACTAAAACAACTGATAAAAATGGTGTTGACCATTTTTATACTCATAGTAGAGAATCTGTAAAGATTGCAAAGAAGATTTTGAAAAGACTTAAGTATGATAATTATACTATTAATAAAGTTTTAATATTAATACAATATCATGATTATAGAATAGAACCTAAAAGGAAGATAATTAAAAAGTTATTAAATAAACTTGAAGATGTTGGATTATTTGAAGATTTAATAAAAGTTAATTGGGCTGATACACTTGCAAAAAATCCAAAGTATGCAAAACAAAAGATATTAAATCTTATTGAGTGTGAAAAAGAATTTAAACATATAATAAATCAAAAGGAGTGCTTTAATCTTAAAGATTTAGCTATTAATGGAAAAGATTTGATATCTATAGGTATAAAACCAGGTAAAGATATAGGATATATTTTAAATAAGATGCTTGAAATAGTCATAAATAATCCAGAGTTAAATGAAAAAGAAATACTAAAAGAAAAAGCATTAAATATATATACATTTTAGATTCAAATATAAAAAATTTAATTACTTTAAAAAACATAGAATAAAATACTTATTTAGATAAAATAAATAATTTTTAGAGAATATTTTAGAAGTTACGATTGTATGATTTTTAAATGCATAGGCATTTACTCTAGGACTATAGACTAATATAAAAAAAAACTTTGGGAATACTAAAACCATAAATTTATAAAATTAATATTTTATATACTGTAAAACAGTGAGGAGGGACAGTATGCATACTCAACTACAAAAGACTATTGGTCTTTCAGCAGCTCTTTCTACTGTTGTAGGTATGGTTATAGGTTCGGGAGTTTTTTTTAAGCCACAAGCAATATACACTACAACTAATGGAGCTCCAGGTCTAGGTATTATAGCGTGGCTTTTAGGTGGTTTTATAACAATAACTGCTGGGCTTACAGCTACAGAAATTTCAGCTGCTATACCAAAAACTGGTGGTATGATGATTTATATCGAAGAAATATATGGAGAAAAGTTAGGTTTTTTAACTGGATGGATGCAAACTGTATTATTTTTCCCAGGTACATCAGCGGCATTAGGAGTAATATTTGCTCAACAAGCATCTGAACTTTTAGGAATGAGCCCAAATAATATGGCAAATGTACTTCCTATAGCAATTGGAGTTATACTATTTTTAGCGTTATTAAATATAATAGGTTCATCCTTAGGAGGAAAAGTTCAGACAGTAGCCACTATTGGAAAGATGATACCTTTAATTTTAATAATAGTCTTTGGATTTATTAAAGGTCAAAGTAGTGAAGTATTAAATCCATTTGTAGGAGATGGTGTAAATGCATCAAATGCACTTGGACAAGTATTAATAGCTACTTTGTTTGCATATGATGGTTGGATAAATGTTGGAGCTATATCAGGAGAAATGAAGTCTCCAGAGAAAGATTTACCAAGAGCAATAGTTGGTGGTTTATCATTAGTTATGGCAGTTTATATTATAATAAATATAGCTTATCTTTGGGTAGTACCAGCAAGTGAATTAGCAACAGTTACTTCCCCAGCTACATTAGTAGCAACAAGATTGTTTGGAAATATAGGTGGAAAAGTAATAACTGTGGGTATATTAATATCAGTATTTGGGACATTGAATGGATATTTATTAACAGGTTCAAGGATACCTTATACATTAGCTGAAATGGGAACTTTACCAGCATCTAAAACTCTTTTAAAAGTAAATTCTGGAGGTTCTCCTGTAAATTCAATACTACTTATAACTGTGTTAGCCTGTGTATATGCATTATCTGGTCAATTTAATCTTTTGACAGACTTAACAATATTTTCAATATGGGTATTTTATGTATTGACTTTTATAGGTGTTATGAGGCTTAGAAGACAAAAGCCAGATTTACACAGACCATATAAAGTCCCTTTATATCCAATAATACCAATTATAGCTATATTAGGTGGACTGTTTGTAATAATAAATCAAATATTGACTTCAACAGTCATATCTTTAGGCGGAATATTTATAACACTATTAGGTTTACCAGTTTATTATTATATGAAAAAAAGATAACTACTTAATTTAAGTTAGATAAATTTGGGTAAAGGTGAAAATTAACTTTTATCCAAATTTTTTATACTGTTATACAATATAAGTATTATATATTGCTTGATGTGCTATTTTGTTTGATTTATAATTTAGTAATTGATGTTTTAAGATAATTTAAGAAATGAGGAGTGAAAGATGCTAGGACTTTATGTACATATTCCATTTTGTGTGAAAAAATGTAAGTATTGTGATTTTAATTCTTATAAAATGGACATAGATTCAAAAAAAAGATATATAGAAGACTTAAAAATAGAAATGGAATTATATAGTAATAAATTATATAAAGATAATAAATATAAAAATAAAGAATGCTGTAGTCTAAATAAAAATGACAAAATAACGAGTATATTTGTAGGGGGAGGTACACCTAGTATACTAACCTCTGATGAAATAAGAGAAGTATTTATAAGTATAAAAGAAATGTTTGATATAGATGAGAATGCAGAAATAACTATAGAGTGTAATCCTGGGACATTAACATTAGAAAAATTAAAAACTATGAAAGAGATTGGCATAAATAGACTTAGTATAGGGCTACAAGCTATTCAAGAAAAGCATTTGAACTTTATAGGAAGAATACATACTTATGAAGAATTTGAGAAAAACTATAAAGATGCATTAAGTGTAGGTTTTAAAAATATTAATGTAGATTTAATGTACAGTCTTCCAAATCAAACTCTATGTGATTGGAAGGAAACTCTTGAAAAAGTTGTACACTTAAATCCAACACATATATCAGCTTATTCCCTTATACTAGAAGAAGGAACTGAACTATACAATATGTATGAAAGTAATAAATTTGAACTTATAGATGAAAATGTAGATATAGAAATGTATGAGTATACAATAAACTACTTAAAGTCAAAAGGATATAATCAATATGAAATATCAAACTACTCAAAAGAAGGCTATAATTGTGAGCATAATATTTTATATTGGGAATGTGAACATTATATAGGGATTGGAGCAGGAGCTTCTGGCTATATTAATGAGAACAGATACAATAATGTAGAATCTTTAGAAGACTATCATTTAAGTTTGGTAAAAAGAGAAAAACCAATACAAGAAAATGAAATTCTTTCTGAGAAAGATATGATAGAAGAAAAGATATTTATGGGGCTTAGAATGAATAAAGGCATAAAATTTGAAGATTTTAAAAAAAAATTTGGAATAGATTTTAGAGAGAAGTATAATAAGCAAATAGAAATGCTATTAGCTAGAAAGCTTATAAATCAGAGCTTTGAAGGTATACAATTAACTCAAAAAGGAAGAGAAATATCTAATAGTGTATTTATAGAATTTATGGAATAATTTTTAAGGTGTTGACAAAATAAATTTATAATGGTATATAATATATATAATCTTTTTAGCACTCGAACTTAGTGAGTGCTAACAGCTAGGAGGTATAATAATATGGAATTAAATGAAAGAAAATTAAATATCCTCAAAGCTATAGTTAAAGATTATATAGAAACAGCTGAAGCTATAGGTTCTAGAACAATATCTAAAAGACATGATTTAGGTGTTAGTGCTGCTACCATAAGAAATGAAATGGCTGACCTTGAAGAATTAGGGTATTTAATTCAGCCTCATACTTCTGCGGGTAGAGTTCCATCTGAAAAAGGCTATAAGTTATATGTAAACTCTCTTATGAGTAAAAGCGAATTGGATGATAATGATAAGATTCTTATTGAACAATGTATGAATCACAATATAAATCATATAAAAGAATTGATTCATGAAACTTCTAAGCTATTATCGCAACTAACAAACTATACAACTGTAGCAGTTACTAAGAGTTTAATAAATCAAAGTGTTATAAAGCACATACAGTTGGTTGCTATGAATGACAATAATATTTTACTTATAGTTGTAACAGATAAAGGGGACTTAAAAAAAGCTAACCTTACAACTAATGTATATTTAGATCAATCTAAGTTAAATTTGATTTCTGATAATCTTACAAGGAAGCTCTTAGGTAAAAGTATAACAGATTTGGATGATAATCTAATTGCTTTTATTAAATACGAAATAAGTGAGTATTCTGGGCTTATAGATGAGCTTTTAAATGCTTTGAACTCAAATATGAAAGAAGAAGATTTTTCTCTATCATTAAATGGAGCTACTAACATATTTAGTTATCCAGAATTTAATGATGTATTAAAAGCAAAGTCATTTTTAAATATGTTGGAAAAAAAGGAAACAATAGCTGACATAATTAAATCAAAGGGAATACAAAAAGACAATCTAAATATAATAATTGGTAGTGATAATGATTGTGAACTGGCACAGGATTGTAGTATAGTTACAGCAACTTATAATGTAGATAGAGACTTGGTTGGGCGAATAAGCTTTATAGGCCCTACCAGAATGGATTATGCTAGAATTTACTCTATAATAAATTATATGAGTTTATTAATTAATAGAAAGTAAAGAAATTTTAAATTGCGAGGTGTAAAGTCTTGGATAAAAAAAATGAGCAACAGGAAGTAAGAGAAGAAAATGATACTTCTATTAACCAAGAATCGGAAACTCAAGTAGAGTTAGAAGAGGAAGTTGTTAATGAAGAATGTGAAACATCAAGTGAAAAAACTGATGAAAAAGAAGTTGATGATGAAAATGTAACAGATATAAATTCTAAGTTAGCAGAAAAAAAATTGCAGGATGAGTTGGATGAATTAAATGATAAATATCAAAGACTTCAAGCCGAATATGCAAACTACAGAAGAAGAACTCAACAAGAGAAAGAGACAATAGGCGTATTTGCAAATGAAAAAATAATAACTGAATTGATACCAGTTATAGATAGTATGGAAAGAGCCTTAGATGCATGTGAAGATAAGGAAGATACTATGTATAAGGGTATAAGCCTTGTACATAAACAATTAATAGACACTTTAGTAAAATTTGGAGTAGAAGAAATAGAAGCAGAATCTAAGGAATTTGACCCTAATCTACATCTAGCAGTTATGCAAGAAAGTGTAGATGGAGTTGAAGCAAATCAAATAGTAATGGTACTTCAAAAAGGATATAAGCTAGGAACTAAAGTTGTAAGACCTTCAATGGTTAAAGTTTCTTGCTAAGTATAAATTAAAGGTTAAATTATTTAACCTAATATAAAATATTAAAATAAGTAAAACTTAATTATATAATTACTCGAGGAGGATTTTAGTCATGGGAAAAATAATAGGAATAGATTTAGGAACAACAAATTCATGTGTTGCAGTGTTAGAAGGTGGAGAAGCACAAATAATAGCAAATAGTGAAGGTATGAGAACTACTCCATCAGTAGTAGCATTTACAAAAGATGGTGAAAGAATAGTTGGAGAACCTGCAAAAAGACAAGCAGTTACAAATGCAGATAAAACAATAACTTCTATAAAAACTCATATGGGAACTGATTATAAAGTAAATATAGATGGAAAATCATATACTCCACAAGAAATATCAGCAATAATATTACAAAAATTAAAATCAGATGCAGAAAGTTACTTAGGACAAACAGTAACAGAAGCAGTTATAACAGTACCAGCTTACTTTACAGATGCTCAAAGACAAGCAACTAAAGATGCTGGTAGAATAGCAGGGCTTGATGTTAAGAGAATAATAAATGAGCCAACAGCAGCAGCTCTTGCTTATGGTATGGATAAATTAGACCAAGAAAAGAAAATATTAGTATTTGACTTAGGTGGAGGAACTTTTGACGTATCTATACTTGAAATAGGAGATGGAACTTTTGAAGTTTTAGCTACAGCTGGTAACAATAGATTAGGTGGAGATGACTTTGACCAAATAGTAATAGATTATTTAGCAGAGGAATTTAAAAAAGCTGAAGGTGTAGATTTAAGAAATGATAAAATGGCTCTTCAAAGATTAAAAGAAGCAGCAGAAAAGGCTAAGAAAGAATTATCATCAACAATGAGTTCAAACATAAACTTACCTTTCATAACTGCTACAGCAGAAGGACCAAAACACTTAAATATAGATTTATCAAGAGCTAAATTTGAAGAATTAACTAGAGGTTTAGTTGAAAAAACTATGGAACCAACTAAGACAGCTTTACAAGATGCAGGACTTTCTACAGGTGATATAGATGATGTATTATTAGTAGGTGGTTCTACAAGAATACCAGCAGTACAAGAAGCTGTTAAGAAGTTTATAGGAAAAGAACCTCATAAAGGTATAAACCCAGATGAGTGTGTTGCAGCAGGTGCTTCTATACAAGCTGGAGTTTTAGCAGGGGATGTTAAAGACTTATTATTACTAGATGTTACTCCATTATCTCTTGGTATAGAAACTATGGGTAATGTAATGACTAAGATAATAGAAAGAAATACTACAATACCAACTAAGAAGTCTCAAATATTCTCAACTGCTGCTGATAACCAAACAGCTGTTGATATACATGTTCTTCAAGGTGAAAGAAGTATGGCTTATGACAATACAACTTTAGGAAGATTCCAATTAACAGATATACCACCAGCACAAAGAGGAATACCTCAAATAGAAGTTACTTTTGATATAGATGCAAATGGTATAGTTAATGTTTCAGCTAAAGATTTAGGTACAGGAAAAGAGCAAAAAATAACTATAACATCAAACACTAATTTATCAGAAGCAGAAATAGAGCAAAAGATAAAAGAAGCAGAAATGAATGCAGAAGCTGACAAACAAAAGAAAGAAAAAATAGAAGCATTCAATCAAGCTGAATCTACTATATATCAAACTGAAAAAACTTTAAATGAACTTGGAGATAAAATAAGTTCAGGTGAAAAAGAGGATATAGAAAAAGCTATAGCAGATTTAAAAGCTGTAAAAGATAATCAAGATGCTACAGCAGAAGAACTTAAGAAAGCTACAGATGAAGTAATGACTAAGTTCCAAAAAGTATCTCAAGAAATGTACCAAAAAGCAGCTCAAGAACAACAAGCGGCACAAGGTGCAGAACAAGCACAAGACAATGGACCTAAAGATGACAATGTAGTAGATGCTGACTTTAAAGAAGTAGATGAAGATAAATAAGCTATATAATATGTAACACTAAATGATAATTGGAACATATATGATTTGTGAAAATCATATAGATGTTAAAGATATATGGACAATATACATCATAAAGAATATAATATATCATAGATTATATAACTTAAAGTAGAATATAAGAATTAATGATAGCTTGTAGTTTATTATTCTACAAGCTATCGTTTTGTAAAATGAAGGTGGTGTCAATTTTTGAGTACAAAAAGGGATTATTATGAAGTCTTAGGTATCAGTAAAGGTGCAGAAGCTCAAGAGATAAAAAAAGCTTATAGAAAATTAGCAATGAAGTACCATCCAGATAGAAATCCTGGAGATAAAGAGGCGGAAGAAAAATTTAAAGAGATAAATGAAGCTTATGAAGTTCTATCTGATGATACAAAGAGAAAAACTTATGACCAGTTTGGACATGATGGGCTAAATGGTCAAGGCGGTTTTGGTGGTCAAGGAGGATTTGGCGGTCAAGGCTTTGGTGGTTTTGAAGATATGTTCGGAGATATATTTGGTGACATGTTTGGAGGAAGCTTCGGAGGTGGAAGAGCAAGAAGAAGAGGACCTCAACGTGGTGCAGATATAAGACAGAGTGTTACTATATCTTTTGAAGAAGCTGCATTTGGTAAAAAGATGTCTATAAAAGTAAATAGAAGTGAAGAGTGTGAAGAATGTAATGGAACTGGAGCAAAACCAGGAACATCAAAGAAAACTTGTTCAACTTGTAATGGAACTGGTCAAGTTAGAACTGTTCAAAGAACTCCATTTGGTAATATAGCAAGTTCAAGACCATGTAGTGCTTGTAATGGAACTGGAGAAGTGATTGAATCTCCATGTAGTAAATGTCATGGAACTGGAAATACAAGAAAAGTTAAGACTATAGAAGTAGATATACCTGCTGGTATAGATGATGGTCAAATGATAAAACTTTCTGGTCAAGGTGAAGTAGGAGAAAAAGGTGCTCCAAGAGGAGACCTATATATTGTAGTTAATGTTAAGTCACATCCACTATTTACTAGAGATGGAAATGATATTTATTTTGAAATGCCAATTACATTTGTTCAAGCAACTTTAGGTGATGAGATAGAAGTACCTACTTTGGATGGAAAAGTTAAATATAGTGTGCCAGAGGGGACACAAACTGGAACTGTATTTAGACTTAAAGAGAAAGGAATCCCTAGAATTAGAGGTAATTCAAGAGGAGACCAATATGTTAAGGTTGTAGTTGAAATTCCTAAAAAATTAAACGATAAGCAAAAAGAACTATTGAGAGAATTTGCGAAGGAGTGTGGGTCGAACGTCCACGAAAAGAAGAAAACCTTCGGACAAAAGATAGAAGATATGTTTAAGAAAAAGTAGTTAAAGTAGCCAATATATAATCATATTTTTAAAATCTTAGTTATTTATAAGATTGTCAAAGGAGATATTATGATTTTTATATTGGCTATTTTTGTATAAAAAATAAATGTGCATAAAATAAAACTGAATATAAATAATTTTCTGAAAAATACTTGTCCTAAAATATATAATGTGCTATAATATAATCAAATAAAAGAAAGGGGTGATTCCAGTGGGAACGGATGTGGCACTGCCAAATGATGAAGAAAACTTTATTGTAATATACAAAATAAAATTAGATACTTTTAGTGCTAGATTAAGTACTGGAAAAACTCATGAGCTGGGATAATTATTGTAATTACCTAGACTCAAACTTTTAGTAGTAAAATAGTAATATTATATAGACAAGGTATCTAATTTTTAAATCTTTTGTATGAATTAAAATTTTTATAAAGGGTATATCTGATTAGAATGTAATTAGGGAAACCTAGTTGTGAATTACTTTTAGTATATACATGTGTAAAGAAATATGTATATGGTATTGGTTATTGTGCTAGATGTGTATGTAAAGAAATATGTGTCTAGTTGGGTATATGTAAAGAAATATACTTATAATCTATGAAAAATTTTTAGTATAAATTGCTAAAACATTGAGATTGTTTTTTATAGAAAGTTAGTTTATACCAACTAAAAATGTGCTTAAGATTTGTTTGATGTTTAATTATAAATAAGGTTGTAGATAAAAAAATAAGTAAAGACAAAGGTTTAAAATACTTGCTTTAAATATAGTTTGTTTTGAACACTTGCCAAATTAAAATAATTAATAAAATAGACATCTTCTCATAGTAAAATATACTGTGAGAGGATGTTTTTGCTTTGTTCATAAACTTTTATGAAAAATTTGCATAGTGTCACATTTTAATATACTATATATATAATAAAATATAGATAAAATTAAATGATTCAAAAGAGAAAGGTGAAAAGAGATGTATTATATAGGTGTAGACATAGGAGGAACAGGTATACAAGCAGGAGTAGTTGATAACTATGGGAAAATAATTTTTAGGTCAGAGTGTAAAACAGTAATTGAAAAAGGATTTGAAGGAATACTTAATGACATAAAAATAATGATTTATAAGTTGTTGGAAGATAATAAACTTACTATGAGTGACATAAAATCTATTGGATTTGGTGTTCCAGGTTTTATAAATAAAGAAGGATTAGTAACTTGTGTAAATTTAAAATGGAATAAAAAAGCTTTTAATAAAGAGTTAAAAAGAAGATTTCCAGATGTTGAAATTCATGGAGAAAATGATGCAACAGTAGCAGCACTTGGAGAAGCAAAGTTTGGAAGTATGAAAGGTGCTAATGTTGGAGTATTATATACTTTAGGAACTGGTGTAGGTGGAGGAATAGTAATTAATCAAAAAGTCTTTTCTGGAGCACATGGATTGGGTTCAGAAATAGGTCATCAAATTATAGGAGAAAACTATTTTAATTGTAATTGTGGAAATAATGGTTGTGTAGAAACTTTTTGTTCAGCAACTGCAATTATAAAGTATTCTCAAAAACTGATAGAAGAAGGAGAAAAGAGTAGGATTTTAGATTTGGCAGAGGGAAATTTAGAAAATGTAAATGCAAAGATGGTGTTTGATGCATATAGAGAAAATGATTTAGTGGCAATTAAAGTAATAAATAGATTTAAAGAGTATTTAGCAAAAACTTTTGCAAACACAATAAATTCTTTAGACCCAGAAATTATATCTATAGGAGGAGGCATTTCTAAATCTAGCGATATAATACTTGATGGAATAGAAGATTTGGTAAGAAAATTTGTATTATACAAAACAGAAGATATAGCTACAATTACATGTGCAACTTTAGGTTCAGACGCAGGAATTATAGGAGCAGCTTTTTTATAATGTAAATGAACTGCTTATTGGAGGCGTGATGATATATGGGTAAAACAAATGCTAGAAGAACGCTTTTTTTGATAGCAATAGGTTCAGGAACTATGCTGAATCCTCTTAATTCTTCTATGATTTCACTTGCTTTACATAGTATACAAAATGATTTTCATATTAGTTTTACAACTGTATCTTGGATTGTTTCAGCATTTTACCTAGCTAATGCTATTGCACAACCAGTTTCAGGTAAGATAGGAGATTTAATAGGTAGAAAGGTCTTATTTTTGAGTGGTTTGATGCTTGTAATTTTATCAGCATCCATAGTACCACTTGTTCAATCATTCTTTATATTGATTTTTATAAGAGTAATTCAAGCAATTGGAACAAGTACCCTATATCCATCTGGAGTTGCTCTTATACAAAATAATATAAAAGAAAGACAATCTTCTGCATTAGCAGTTCTAACCATTTTTGCTTCAACTACAGCAGGATTAGGTCCGACACTTGGAGGATTATTGTTGGACTTAGGAGGATGGCATGCTATATTTCTTGTAAATATACCTGTTGTTTTGGTTTCTATATGCCTAGGGTATTTTTTATTCCCAAAAGAAGTAAAAGAAAAGAAATCTATAAAAGAAACTTTAAAAAATGTTTTGTCAAGATTAGATATTATTGGCATACTTCTATTTTCAATTGCAATGATTTTTATATTACTATTTTTGCTATCTATGAAGGAATCTTTTAACTTAGAACAACTTGTATTTGGTATAATACTGATGTGTCTTTTTATTTGGCATGAATTGAGAACAAAATTGCCATTTATAGATATTAAGCTTTTTGTAAGTAATCCTAAATTGTCAAAAGTTTACTTGCAATTTATTATATTAAATTTCTTTAATTATATTTTGTTTTTTGGTCTTCCTAGTTATTTTCAAGATGCCTTACATTATAGTGCAAAGTCGACTGGATTATTTATGCTATTTATGTCTGGTATAGGTATATTTATATCTCCATTAACTGGAAAATGGATAGATAAATCTGGAACTAGATTTCCTCTTGTTACATCATCAATCTTTATGTTTATTAGTGCAGTACTTCTTTCAGTAGTTTTTATCCATATACCTGTAATAGGAAAGGGTATTATATTATCATTAGCAGGTATTAGTTATGGAGTTGGTAATGTAGCCCTGCAATCCTCTATGTTTGAAGAAAGTCCTCGTGACAGTATAGGGACAGCTTCTGGTCTGTTTCAAACTAGTCGTTATTTAGGTTCTATTTTAGCAACTGTTTTACTTGGAATGGTATTTGAAGTAAATATAACATCAGAACAATTTCAGATATTAGGTTATGTTATGGTGGTCTTAGGTACAATAAGTTTTTTATTAAATTTTATATTAAAGAAAGAATTAAGAAAAGTAGAATAGTGGATTTATGGATTTAATAAGTCTAATAACTGATAAGTTTAAAAATATTGTTTGTAAAACATAACTGGTTTGATATTTATTAATTCTAAGTTTTGAAGCATAGAGTACTCGATAAGTATACAATATTTTGAATTAAAATTAAGCAGAAATTTGAACTAGTCTTTCAAATCTCTGCTTAATTTAGTGGTTAAATTTTTTTATAGAGAAAATAAGATTTGACACTTAGATAAAAAATCATTGCATTTTCAAAATTCTTTAAATCAAACCCAAGTATCTCATTAATCTTTTCCAATCTATATACTAGCGTGTTTCTATGTAAAAACATACTAGTAGATGTCTTAGAAATATTTAAATCATTATTTATAAATTTTATTCCTGTATATAGAAGTTCTTCATCAATAGATTTAATCTTATTAAAATCTATTAATTTATTGAGTATATTATCCTCATTAATTAAATCTAAAGTTTTATATCTAATAAGGTCAAACAAATTTAAAAACTTATTTTCAGCGTTGTCTTTTATAATATGAGGTAGTAAATCAGAACATAACTGTAATCTAAAATCAAAATCAGCTTTACTATCTAATTTACCAAGATAAAAAATATAAGTACTTTGATAAGTTTCAGTTTCAATTATATTTTGTGTAGTTACATTAATATCTAAGTTATATTTAGAATTTACTATAAAAAAACCATTGTGTTGTATTATATTTATATCTTCAAATAAATTATAAAAAATATTTTTTAGATATTCAAAGTCTATATGAGATTGGTAAATTAAATAAAAGTTGCCTTTTAAATTATCAAGATTATTTTTATCTAGAAAATCAATAACATAAATAGCATTATTGAAAGTAACTAAATGGCTACTAGCATCTAACTTTTGGTTTTCATATGGATAGATATTTATTTTTTTATTAAGCTGTCTTTCTAAAAAATCTTTTAACTCTTCCATAAAGTCTCCTTAAAAATAAGATTATATTCTTATCTTATAGCTAAAGTAGTTTCTTTGTCAAATATGTGTACTCTACTATTGTCAACTGAAAGTGTTAAGTCATCACCAACATTAATTCTGTTTTTACTGTCAAATCTAATTGTTATCGTATTTTCTCCTAGTTTTAAGTGAGCATAAGTTTCTGCTCCCATAAGTTCTTTTATTTCAATTCTTGATTTAAAACAAGTATCTGGATTAGATTTAATAAAAGTATCTTCTACATGAATATCTTCTGGTCTGATACCTATAACAACTTCATTATTAATATAATTGTCTTTTATTAAATCATAGTGTTTTTCTTTATTCAATTTAAGCTTAATATGTTCATTTTGTGCATAAATTTCATCATTTTCTTCTATTAATATTACATCAATAAAATTCATCTGTGGTGCTCCAATAAATCCTGCAACAAATATATTAGCTGGATAATCGTATACATCTTGTGGAGTTGCAATCTGCTGAACTACTCCATCCTTCATTACTACGATTCTATCAGCCATAGTCATAGCTTCAACTTGGTCGTGTGTTACATAGATAAATGTAGTTCCAAGCTGTTGGTGTAGCTTAGTTATCTCTGTTCTCATAGCAGTTCTAAGTTTTGCATCTAAGTTGGATAGAGGTTCATCCATTAAGAATACCTTAGGATTTCTAACTATTGCACGTCCTAAGGCAACCCTTTGTCTTTGTCCTCCAGATAATGTTTTAGGTTTTTTATTTAAAAGAGGTAGTAAGTCTAATATTTTAGCAGCTTCTTTAACTTTTTTGTCTATTTCATCTTTAGGCAATTTTCTAAGTTTAAGTGCAAATGCCATGTTTTCGTAAACAGATAAGTGGGGATATAAAGCATAGTTTTGAAAAACCATAGCTATATCTCTATCTTTTGGTTCTATATCATTGACAAGTTTATCTCCAATGTATAGTTCTCCTTCAGAGATTTCTTCAAGACCAGCAATCATTCTAAGTGTAGTCGATTTACCACAACCAGATGGTCCTACTAAAACGATAAATTCTTTATCTTTAATGTCTATATTTATATTTTTTACTGCATTAAATCCATTTGAGTAAAGTTTTGATATATTTTTTAAAATTACTTCTGACATAATATCCTCCTTGATATTTAAATTTTAATTATATAGTATCAAATTTTTTTATTATATTAAATGTGTAAAATGACTAAATGTATTTGTTTAATATGTATATTTAGTTTTTAGCAAAGAATAAAACTAACAGTAAAATATATTTAAAAAATTAAAAAACAAAATTAAATGTATTATCAAAAAATCATTTTATGATATGTTTTATTTTTATATTACAAATAGAGAATAATGAATTATACTAGAAAGTAGGAGGTGAAAATATGAGCAGAATTTCAATTTTTATGGAATCATGTAATGGCAAATTTCCAAATGAAAATTCAATGTTGTCGGTTTCCTTTATAAAAAATATTTTAAATGCAGAAAATAAAGATTTTGCTAAAAATATATTTAACTATGGGGAAGAAAGAAAAAACAATAAGCAAATAAAGGATATAAATACAGCCATTTACATACCAAATCTTATAAGAAGCAAAAATGAGTTACTTGTTGATGGAGATATAATATTCAATATAAGTTTTTATAATTATTCTATGTTCAGTAAATTATACAATGGAATTTTAAAAGTAAAGGAGCTAGAATATAAAGGTTATAGATTTAAAATAAAAAATATAAAAATACATAAAGAACACGAGATAAAAGAAAATGGTGTTATATTTAAAACTATGTCTCCTATAATAGTAAAGAATAAAGAAGGTAAATATTTAGATGTAGAAGATTCAAATTATATAGAATGTTTAAACTATATAGCTAATCTAACTCTGGAGAGTGTAAGAGGTAGTGGGCTTAGAAAGCCATTGGAATTTATACCTCTTAACTTCAAAAAAAGAGTGTTAAAAGAAAAGATTCGTGGATTTAAAGTGAGAGAATTTTACTATATAAATGCTTATGCAGGAACATTTTTTTTAAAAGGAGATATGGAAGATTTAAATGCACTGTATAAAATGGGAATTGGATATAGAAGGACGGAAAATGCAGGAATGGTTGATATATTAAAGTAGCGAGGTGAGAGAAATAAAAGCTAAATTTTATAGATCAGGTGATATTGTAAGAGATATTGGCATTGTTTACTTTTATGAATTACTAATGGATTTAAAAAACGAACTAGAAAAAAATGATTATAAGCTAAAATTTACTTGTGAGCTAAATAGAAATTATTTATCTTTAGAATCTGCAGAATATATAGACCCTAAGTATATATCTGATTATATATTAGAAAATCAACTTTTTAAGGTATTTAAAAATGGGAAAAAGGAAACCTTAGAAAAAATATTTAGTAATATAGATAATTTAACGTATGTAAATTTTATTGAAGAATTGGATAAATCTTCTGCAACTGCTAAACAAAAGGAAGATATTAAAAAAGATTTTAAAAACAGGAGGTTTCCATATGTTAGAAATAGTGGTAAGTATGGACTAAACACGAGTTTAGAAAATATGGAAACAAATGTAAAAAGAATAGTAGATACTGTAATTAAATCAAATATAGAGATAGATGAAATAGATAAACTTGATTTGACACAATATGAAGAAAAAGATAGTGTATGTAATGTTTGTAATATAAATAAAACAACAAAACTAGATATTGATTTAAGAGAGCGAAAGGACTCTAAGTATAACTTTTTATTTAGAGGTGCAGAAAAATCAGGCTTTAAAAGAAGTGGACAAGTTGAAAGTAATATTTGTTTTGAGTGTGAATTTTTCAACTTAATGTGTCTTTTATATATAAATTTAAAAAGACCAATGGTTTTTGCATATACGAATGATTTAAGAGAATTAGCATTTTTAAATCATAAGATAATGCTTAAAAGAAAAATGTATTCAGATAAATCATTTTATAAAAAACTTTTGCATGAAAAAATAAGTTCAATTAGACTATATAGATTTGATATTGTTAAGAATAAAGGTATAATTCTAAAGTTTGACTCTATTATAGAGTATAAAGAATTATTAAAAAAAATTGAACTTATAGATATTATAGATAATTATAATTTCTCAAGGGAGCCAGTAAACACTAAAAATTTAGGTAAAAAAATGATTGATAATGGGAATTTATCAAATTTAAAAGAATTATTACTTGATAATATAAGTTTTTTAAAGCAATCAACTGGAACTTCTCGAGAAATGGATTTTGTATCTAGCTCATATAATATCGGTTTATATATAAAATTGTGTTGGATTGTAGATGGAGGGGAGGAGTATAAAATGAAAAACTATATGGAAAGTAATTTAATATATTCAAGAGTAGGTAAAGACTTATTTAATAAAATGACAGATGAATCCAGAAGAAAAAATTTTTCTATGAAAGTGATTCAACTACTTAAGTCTAATGATAGAACTCAGCTATTTCAAACTATAATGCATGTGTTAGTTTCTAATGGAATCTTAATAGGAGAAGGGTTTGTAGAAGGTCTAATGCAGAGTTCTGAATTAGAATTAAATACGAATGTAGGTCTATTTATTCAAGAAATCATGAAATAAAAAAGGGGGAAAATTTAAAATGAATGAAAAAAGAGTAAAAGGAGTAACATTAACTATACTGACAGAAAGCCCAGTTCCACTTTCATATGACCAAGGGTATGGAAATTATACACCAATAAAAAAAGAACAATATAGAGAAAAAATACATGCAAAAACTAGTATAGCCACAATAACATATGATTTAAGAAGAATGCTCCACCAAGAATATGGTTGGAATTTAAGTAATATTGTTTTTGGAAAAAAAGGAAATATATATCCATCTATTAAGAAAAATGTAGGATGTGTAGATGAAAATGGATTAGAGACTGATGTATTTGGTTATTTGATACCACTTAAAGATAAAGGTTCTATAAGTAAAGCTTCTCCACTTAGAATAATACCTTTTAGGTCATTAAATCCATATAAAGGTTCAACACAGCTAATAACAAATAGAGGTTTTTTAAGTAGTGAATTTGGTAGAAAATATTATGATGAGAAGGAAGAAAATGAAGTACCTAGAGATGAAAACTTTCCAACATCACAAGCATTAGCAATAGAAGAGACTTTATCAGATTACTACGTTTATACAATAACATTGGAGCTTGATAGAATAGGAGTAGTAGAAGTAGAAGATGGAAAGTTACTTTTACCAGAAGAAAGAAAATTTATGAGTAAGGAGTTAAGAGAAAAAGCAGTAAAAGATATATTAGATGCAATTACTGTGTTTACAAGAAACATAAAACATTCATCAGTACTATTAAAACCACTTGCAGTAATGGGTGGAGCTTTTGATAAAGTTGTACCGTTTTTTTGGGATGATGTAGATTATAATGCTGATAGTGGTGAGATAAATTTAGAGGGAGTTATAGAAACTATAGAAAGTTATAGTCTTAAAGAAAGTAATACAATACTTGCTATCAATGACAGATTAAAAATTTCTAATAAAAAGGAATTAAATAAGTTTAATTTAAGTAAATACCCTGTAAAAGAGATTAAAAATCTAGCAGATAGATTGGAAATTGGAGAAGATAATATGTGGTATTTAAAAGAGTAGGAGGTTTTTTGAATTATGAAAGTATTACAATGTAAACTTAAGCAACCAACTGCTCACTATAGAGACCCAAAAGTATTTCAAAATGAATATATAAGTACTTTAAATTTACCATCTAAGACCACAATAATGGGAATGATAACGTATTTATGTGATAGAAGATTAAACTCTGATATAGATATAGGAATAATTGGAACACATCATCATAGAGAACTAGAATTTTCAAGAGGAGAGAACATTGATTTTTGGAATGAATATACAAATATGAGAAAAGGCAAAGATAAAGAAAAGTTTTTGCTTCAAGGAAACTACTATGATTACTATAAAGAACATAAAGCTCAAAATAGCATATTAAACTATGAAGTTCTTAAAGAAGTAGAATTGACTATATTTATTTCTTGCAAGGATGATGAAGAACTTGAATTTATTAGAAAAAAGCTTGAAAGTCCATGTAAATATGCAAATTTAGGAAGAAAAGAAGATTTTGTAATACCAAGTGAAAAAGGGTGTTTTGTAAAAGAAGTTGCGTTAAAAGAGGTTATACCTATGAATACTCGTGATGCTATAAAAGAAAATATAAAATTAAAGAATACATATGTAAGAGTTGACTTAAGAGATAAAGAGAATGTCGAGACTATAATAAATCAAGGTGTATTGATTGCATTGCCTCATAAATATAAAGATTTAGAAGCAAATAGAGATGATAGAGTTTATGAGTTTTGCCATTATATATATGTTGATAATGATGGTATATATCCTAAAAATATTAAGGTAAATGTATGTATTGATACAAAAGAAGTTTTTACATGGCTTTAAATTATTTTGAAAGATAGGTGTTTATCATGAAAAATATCATGCAAAAAGAAATATTAGCTAAGTCATACAATTTAAGAACTAATCAACAAGAACAAACATTAGTTGAACATATTAAGGATTTATTTGAAGTATTAGAATCTATATTAGAACTAAATCTATATTCAGATAAAGATGTAGAGATACTAAAAATATGTTGTGCTTTGCACGATTTAGGAAAAATTAATTCAATTATGCAACAAAAAATGGAGATTAATAATAAAATATCGTATAGTTGTTCAGAAGAAGAGAGGAAAAAGTTAGAGTCTGACAAAAAATCTTTAAAAAAGATAGCAAGACACAATATATTTTCTGGAGCATTTTTAAAAAATATACTAGAAAAAATGAACTTGTCAGAAGAAGATAAGTTATATATATATAAAAGTATAATGTTACATCATGGAAACTATGAAGATTATATGAGGTTAAGTACTAGTAAAGTTCAAAAAGAAATTTATGATTATATTGAAAAAGGTATTTTAGAAAAAGAAGATTTTAATTTGGAAGATATAGAAGATTATATAAAGGAGATTTTATATGTAGATTTTAAATTTAATGAAGATGTATTGGATTATGATTACATAGATAAATTAAGTGAAAGTATGGTTATATACAGTGATTATAACAATGGTCAAATAGAAGATTCAGTTTTAAATTATAGAAAGTTTAAGTATATTTTATATAAAGGGATGCTGAACTTAATAGACCATAGTGCATCAAGTAGACAGAAAGGTATAAAATTTTATAACGATTTTACTGATGAAGAAATTGATAATATGATTTTAAATGAGATATATAAGAGTCAGGGTAATTTAGAAAAAAATAATATAGAGTTCAATACTATACAAAAAAGGTTGAGAGAACTTTCTGGAAGAAATGTTCTGACTGTTGCATTTACAGGTTCAGGAAAAACAGCTGCAGATTATAGAAAGACTTTTAAAAGAAAATTCTTTTTAGTGCCAAATAAAATATCAGCAGAAAGTTTTTATAGAAAAAATATTTTTCAAAATAAAAATGATTTAGATACAAGAAGTAGTAATGATTACATTGGATTACTTCATGGAGATATAAACTTATATTCAGAGAATGAAGATAATGGAGAACATGATTTTGTATTGACATTAAGGGATATAGATTTGAGTATAAACTTTTGCAAACCTTGTGTAATTGCAACAGTTGATCAGTTATTACTTAGTATGTTTAAATTTCCGGGATATGAAAAAATATTCGCAGCCGTAAAAAATGCATCTATAACTGTTGATGAAGTACATTTATTGGAACCAAAGATGTTTTTGATTTTGATATATTTTATGCAGTTTGCATGCAAGTACTTAGATGTTGATTTTCACTTAATGACAGCTACACTTCCAAAATCATATAAAGAGCAAATGATAAACAAGGGAATTATTTTTCAAGAAGAAAGTAATGAAAATGTTACTGATAAAGGAGAAATAGTTTTTATTGAGAGCAACAAGGAAGAAGAGATTTGTGAAGGTAAAGATGTAAAGGTTTCTTTTATAAAGGAAAAAGAAATCAAGTCAATAGTTGAAGATGCTTTAGAAAATAAACAAAAAATTCTTATAATAAAGAATACTATTGATTCAGTCAATAGAACATATGAGTTTTTAAAAGAAAATTTATCTGATAAGTATGGTGGTGTAGATATAGATGTTTTACATAGTAGATTTAAGTTCAAAGATAAAAAAGAGAAATATAGTAAAATATTAAATGGAGAGGGTGATATTTGGATATCAACTCAATCAGTAGAAATATCCTTGGATTTGGATTTCAATATAATAATAAGTGATTTAGCAACTATGGATAGCTTAATACAAAGAATGGGTAGATGCAATAGAAATAATAAATATGAATATGGAAACTTTTATATTCTACCTAGTGAAGATAAAATTTATGACAACAAACTTAAGAGCACAACTAAAAACATCTTAAAGGACATATTAAAAACTAACTCTATTTTTACAATGGGAATTAGAAAAACTATTTTGGATGATTACTATGATAATAGTGTAGTCAAAAAATATTTTGAAGAGAATTTTATAAGTTGTGATAAAGAAATTAAGAATATTTATGGTGTAAATAAAGAAATTTTTGATGGATTGGATTTAATTTTTAATTTTGAACCTTACAAAAATATTGTTGATAGTAAGAAGGAAGCAGCTAAAATTTTTAGAGATGTTGATGTTAGTTACAAAATTATTCTGGAAGAAGATTTTTATAAGGAAGATAGAGAGTTACAACAAGATTCGATTCAAGTATCAGGGTTTATATTTAATAGATTATATTATTATGGGTTAATAAGCAAAGTAGAAGGATACATGGTACTAAAATCTAGTAGTAAGTTTGAGTATAATAGTACTGTAGGCTTAATTTTGAAGTGAGCATATGTTTAAATATAATATACCTTTAGACATTGAAAATACAAAAAGTACTACTGTAAGCTCACTGTAAAAACTATTTTTTTAAAAGGAAAAATAAGTTGTGAGATAGAGTGTTTACAAGTGTATATAGATAATAAATTTGAGGTTTAAGATTAACTAAGTGGGTTTCAGGTACATCGCGAAAATAATTATAAGTTGGAGATTTTGTATGTTTAAGATTAACTAAGTGGATTTCAAATATTGATATAGTAGATATAATAGAAGTTTTATTATTAGGTTTAAAATTAACTAATCGGATTTTTAAATATTCTGACTATTATATAAGGATATTATTAGCTTGAATTTAAAACCAATAATATAAAACAACAAAATATTATATTTATGATATAATAAAAGTTATGGAAAAACAGGAATATTACTATAGAGAAGAGAGGTAAACTTATGAATAATTGGATAGAAGTAACTATAAAAACAACAACAGAAGCAGTTGAACCTATAACGAATATACTATATGAACAAGGAGCTGGAGGAGCTGTAATAGAAGACCCAAAAGACTTTTTATTCCAAAAGAAAAATGAACTAGACTGGGATTATGTTGAAGAAGAAGTATTTAAAAAGAATGAAGAAGATGATGTTCTTATAAAAACTTATGTTTCTGAAGAAAAAAATGTGATGGAATTTGTCGAAATAATAAAGCAAAAAGTTTTAGGATTAAAAGATTTTGGTATAGATATAGGTGAAGGAAGTGTATCATTGGACCAAGTAAATGAAGCTGATTGGGCAAATGCATGGAAAGCATACTACAAACCAACAAAAGTGGGACAAAGGGTAGTAGTAAAACCTACATGGGAAGATTATGCTATGCAAGAGGGGGATTTAATCATAGAGCTTGACCCTGGAATGGCATTTGGTACAGGGACACATGAGACTACTAGTATGTGCATTAGAGAATTAGAAAAGTATGTGAATAAAGATTCTAAAGTATTTGATATTGGATGTGGTAGTGGAATCCTTGCAATAGCAGCAGCCAAATTAGGAGCAAAAGAAGTTGTAGCTGTAGATTTAGATGAAGTGGCTGTAAAAGTTGCAAAAGAAAATGTTCTTGAAAATAAAGTTGAAAAAAGTGTATCTGTAATGCATGGTAATTTAACCGATGTAATAAAAGATAAAGCGGATGTAATAGTTGCAAATATAATAGCTGATATAATAAAGATACTTGCAAAAGATGTTCAAAACTTTATGAAAGAAGATGCTATATTCATATCTTCAGGTATAATTTTGGATAAAGTAGAAGAAGTTAAAGAAAGCTTAATTGAAAATGGATTTGAAATAGTTGAAGTTCAAAAATTAGGTGAATGGTCAGCAATAGTTTCTAAGCTTAAAAAATAAGGGATATGGTGACGTATAATGGATAGATTTTTTGTTGAAAAAAATAATATAAATCTACAAGATAAAACTTGCACTATAGAAGGTGAAGATGTAAAACATATTTCAAAAGTTTTAAGATGCAAATTAGGTGAGAAACTTGAAATATGTGACAAGAATAATAATGAGTATATTTGTGAGATAATGAATATAGATAAGAGTATAGTTAATTTAGAGATTTTAGAAAAAGTTGATATAAATAGAGAATCAGAACTTAAAGTAAGGCTATACCAGGGACTTCCAAAAGCTCCAAAAATGGAAATGATACTTCAAAAATTAACTGAAGTGGGTGTAGAAGAAATAATATTAGTTCAAACTAAGAGAAGTGTTGTTAAAGTTGATGACAAAAAAGAAGATAAAAAATTTGAACGTTGGGAAAGAATAATTTATGAAGCAGCAAAGCAAAGCAAAAGAGGTAAGATACCAAAATTAAGAGGTGTTTTAAGTTTTAAAGAAGCTTTAGAAGATATGAAAAAAAATAATGTAAATATTTGCCCTTATGAAAATGAAAGAACAGTTTCAATAAAACATGCACTAAAAAAATGTGATTCTAATATAGATAGTGTTGGAATTTTTATAGGTCCAGAAGGTGGATTTTCTGAAGAAGAAATAGAACAAATACAAAAAAATAATTGTAATGTTGTATCATTGGGGCCTAGAATATTAAGAACTGAGACAGCTTCTGTTGTAGCATCAACAATAGCTTTGTATGAACTAAGTGATTTAGGAGGAGAAAAATAAATTGAAAAAAGTAGCTTTTTATACACTTGGGTGTAAAGTTAATCAATATGAAACAGAAGCTATGCTAGAACTATTTGAGAAAGATGGTTATGAACAAGTCAATAGTGAAGAGTATGCTGATGTTTATGTTATAAATACATGTACAGTTACTCATATGAGTGATAGAAAATCTCGTCAATATATAAGACGAGTTAAAAAGAAGAATCCAGATGCAATAATAGCCGTTGTAGGATGTTATTCTCAGGTATCTCCGGAAGAAATTTTGGATATAGAAGAAGTAAATTTAGTCATGGGTACAAATGATAGAAGAAAGATTGTTGAAGAAATTAAAAAGATAAATTCAAGTAAGAAAGTTAGTACAGTTGACGACATAATGAAAGTTAAAGCTTTTGAAGAAATAGAAATCAGCCAAACTAATGGAAAGACTAGAGCATTTATGAAAATACAAGATGGATGTGACAGATTTTGTACTTATTGTATCATTCCTTATGCCCGAGGACGCGTTAGAAGTAGAGATATTGATAGTATAGTCGATGAAGTGAAAAAATTGGCTAATAATGGCTATAAAGAGGTTGTATTAACAGGAATACATGTTGCCTCTTATGGAAAAGATTTAAAGGATAGGGATATTAAACTTCTTGATGTAATAAAACAAATAAACCAGATAGAAAAAATAGAAAGAATTAGGCTTAGTTCTGTTGAACCAATTTTATTTACAGATGAATTTGTAAATGAAGTTTTAAAGATGGATAAAGTTTGTCCTCATTACCATTTATCACTTCAAAGTGGATGTGATGAAACTCTAAAAAGAATGAATAGACGATACACAACTTTAGAGTACAAAACTATTGTAGATAGATTGAGAAGTAAAATGCCAGATGTGGCAATAACTACAGATGTAATAGTAGGTTTTCCTGGAGAGACAAATGAAGAGTTTAAAAAAACGTACGAGTTTTTAAAAGAAATAGAGCTTTCACAAATGCATATTTTTAAATATTCACCAAGAAAAGGAACTCCAGCTGCAACTATGGAAAATCAAGTTGACCCTCAAATGAAACACTTTAGAAGTGAACAACTTTTAAATTTAAGTAAAGTAAATTTTAATAAATTTGCAACTAAATTTATCGGCCGTGAGTTGGATGTTTTGTTTGAACAAAATATAGAAGGCAATAAATATGAGGGATTAACTTCAAATTATATAAGAGTTGTTGTTGAAAGTGACAAAAATATACAAGGTCAGATATTAAAAGTGAAAATAAATGATGTAAAAGATGAATATGTAGAAGGAATTTTGCTATAACATGTAGAAATTATAATATTTATAAGATAGGAGGTGGAAAGAATGGATTGTATTTTTTGTAAAATAGCGAACGGAGAAATACCTTCAACTAAAGTTTATGAAGATGATAGAGTCTTAGCTTTTAATGACTTGAACCCAGTTGCTCCATATCATATATTAGTTGTACCTAAAAAACATTATGATAGTTTAATTGATATTCCTGATAAAGAGATGGACATTGTGTCACATATTCATGTTGTTATTAATAAAATAGCTAAAGAGAAAGGTTTTGACCAAACTGGATTCAGAGTCATAAATAATTGTGGAAGTGATGGAGGGCAAGAAGTTAAACATTTGCACTATCATATTTTAGCTGGTAAAAAGCTTCCTAATTACGAAGCGGGACAAAACTAAACTAAATTATTGAAAAATTGAGTTCCTTCTTGATAAAAATACTTGATAAAAGTAAAAATTTAGTTTATAATAAACAAAGTGTTAGGTTGTAATGCATATTATGCAAAAAGAACATAGTTACAGTCCCAGCATAATTGCGCTATTGGAGGGAGGGAAAAAGAAATGTCAGAAGTAAGAGTTAGAGAGAATGAAACATTAGACAGCGCTTTAAGAAGATTCAAGCGTCAATGTGCAATGTCTGGCATCATGTCAGAAGTGAGAAAAAGAGAGCACTATGATAAGCCAAGCGTTAAGCGTAAGAAAAAAGCTGAAGCAGCAAGAAGAAAAAACGCTAAGAAATAGTAGTAAATAAGAATAAAGAGGTGAAGGGGATGTCCCTTAAGCAAAAGTTACAAGAGGATTTGAAATCTTCGATGAAAAACAAAGATACAGTGAGAAAATCTGTAGTAACTTTAATAAGAGCTTCTATAAAGCAGTATGAGGTTGATAATAGGGTCGAGCTTGATGAAGATGGAATTATCGATGTAATAGCAAAACAATTAAAGCAACGTAGAGATGCATTAGTTGAATTTGAAAAAGCTGGAAGAGAAGACTTAATAAAAGAAACAGAAGGTGAAATTGAAGTTTTAAAAG
Source organism: Clostridioides difficile ATCC 9689 = DSM 1296 (assembly GCF_001077535.1). Lineage (GTDB taxonomy): Bacteria > Bacillota > Clostridia > Peptostreptococcales > Peptostreptococcaceae > Clostridioides > Clostridioides difficile. The sequence continues at coordinate 2,679,548 of NZ_CP011968.1, read as the reverse complement.
AGTACCTACCTCAACAATTAAGCGAAGAAGAGTTAGAAGAAATTGTAAAATCTACTATATCTGAAGTAGGGGCAACTTCTATGAAGGATATGGGAAAAATAATGTCAGTTATCCAACCAAAAGTTAAAGGAAGAGCTGACGGAAAACTTATAAATAAGTTGGTAAAACAAAACTTACAATAGATTGATATAGCCTAGAGAGAAATCTCTAGGCTTTTTATAGTTTTTGGGAATAACGAGTCATATTTGAGCATATCTATAATCAAAGAAAATTTTGAAAGAAGGGGAAAAATTTGATTATATCAGTAAAAGAGATTAGGAATTTTTTGATAAACATATTTATACCACTAATAATAGGTTACTTAAGTAGCATCTTAACAATGATTATCAGTGGAACAGATATTTCAACCTATTATTTACAACTCACAAAGCCAAGCTTTGCACCACCAGCTTTTATCTTTCCTATAGTTTGGACTATATTGTACATATTGATGGGTATATCTTCATACCTAATATTAAGAAAGGGTTACAACTTACCTAAAGTAAGAGATGCAATTTTTTATTATGGATTACAACTTGTATTAAACTTTATTTGGAGTATACTATTTTTTGGATTTGGACTTAGATTTACAGCTTTGATAGATATAATAATAATGATTTTGGTTTCTATAATAATGATTTCGAAGTTTTCTAAAATAGATAAGAGATCTGGATACATAAATTTGATTTATTTAATGTGGCTTGTTTATGCAGGATTTTTGAACTATTTTATATGGTTTATTAATAAATAGAATGTAAAGATTTTGTAAATTACCCTGTACTTTTAATAATATCATAACAAACGAAAAATAAATAGACTATTAAAAATAATCATTTTCATATACAATAATATTAATTTAAATACAATAAATTTATAAAAATTGTATTTAAAGATTAACATATTAAAGTATTAGAATTGGAAAGGCTTGAAGGGAGAGGTTTTTATGCAAATAATAGTATCTGGGAGACAAATGAAATTAACTGACGGAATAAAAGGATACGTAGATGGAAAATTAAGTAGGTTAGAAAAATACCTTGATCCTGAATCAGAAGTGAAAGTAACAGTAAGTGCGAAAAAGGATAGACAAAAAGTGGAGGTTACAATAATTCCTATTAACGGTCAAATAATAAGAGCAGAAGATGTAGAAGATGACTTATATGCAGCAATTGATATTGTTTGTGACAAATTAAGTAGACAAGTTGTCAAATATAAAACTAAAGTTAAAGACAAAGTTCAAAATAATAAGAGCATAAGATTTGAAAATCTTGACTTTATAGATAATAGCAGTGAATTTGATGATTATGATTATGATGATGAAGAAGATGAAAATATAGTAATAGAAAGAAGAAAGAAATTTAATGTAAAACCTATGAGTTCTGAGGAGGCGATACTTCAAATGGAACTAGTAGGACACAATTTCTATATGTTTAGAAACCAAGATAATTTTGAAATAAACATAGTGTATAAGCGTAAAGCTGGTGGATATGGTTTAATAGAACAAGATTAATAAAAATTGTATACGTTTAGATTTTATATAAGAAAAAATAAAAAGGTAATCATGTTGATTTTTTATCAATATGATTACCTTTTTCTTGTTTAAATAATATATTAGATATTAGGTATTTATTATATAAAAATTTTAAAACTAATCTGTTACAACATCAATAAAGTGCATAAATACCTATTTCAAGCATAAAATTAATTAAGGGGGTAATGCTTATGTTAGAAATATCCACTGATTTACAAGTAAATCAACCAGTTATTACTGTTACAAGTAATACGTTTATTAGTATAGAAAATTATCTATCAATATTAGAATATGAAGTTGATTTAATAAGAATAAAGACTAAAGTTAAAACAATTAAAATATCTGGGGATAAACTTTCACTTAAGTATATTACTGATAGTGAGATAGGTATAAAAGGGATTATCTACAATGTTGAGTATGTTGATTAGGAGGAGATACACTTGATAAGTTTTATAAGGGGATACTATGTTATAGTTGTGGAAGGAGTAAGACTCGAACAATTTTTAAATCATCTTATAAGAAATGGGATAAGTGTTTACAATGTAACTAGAATAAAAAATACTAAAATGGAGTTTCATATAGATAGACAAGATATAAAAGAATTTAAGAATGTTTATAGAGGAAGTAAGTTTGATATAAAGGTAAAGCAAAAAACTGGGGTCCCTTTTATTATCAAAAGAGTTTATAAGCACAAAGGTATGTGGATTTGTGCTCTTGTTTCTTTATTTTTATTGATGTCTACATCACAGTTTGTGACAGATGTATATATACAATCTCCTGAAGGTATAAAAAAAGAAGCTCTTAGAAATGAGCTTTATAAGGTTGGAGTAAGACCAGGAGTCTATAAGAAGAGTATTGATAGAAAAGAAGTTAGAGACCATATGATGTCAAAATTTAATGATGTGGCATATTTATCTATCAATGTAAAAGGAACAAATATATTTGTTACTGTTACAAAAAAGGCAGAATCCCTAAAATCTACAGACCAATCAAATTATTGTAATGTAATTGCTTTAAAAAATGGTATAATAGAAAAGGTAATCCCTAGAAGTGGTAAATCAGTTATTAAATCTGGAGACATAGTCCAAAAGGGAGATGTCTTATTAAATGGAGCTAATACCAAGTCAATACCAGAAGTATGGGCAAGTACTTTTTATGAGTCCACAAAAAAGGCAAGTTATGTAGATACTGTAAATAAAAAAACTGGAGAAAAGAAAAATATATATACACTAAGTTTTTATGATAAAGAGTTTACAATGAGAAAAAATATAAAATATAAAGATTATGTTGTTGAAAATAAAGAAAAAAAACTATCAATAGGAAACTATACTTTTCCAATAAAGATAAAAACGAGTACTTTTTATGAAACAAAAAAGGTTGAAGTAAAAAGGAATAAAGAAGAGTTAAAAAAAGAATTATCTGAAAAAGCTTTAAAAGAGTTAGAATACATAATCCCAGCTTCGGCTAGAATAATAGATGTAAAACATAACTTTAAGGTTAATAAAAATATGTTAGAATATTTAATAACAGTTCAAACTAGTGAAAATATTGCTAAAATTTATCCTCTTAGTAAGTCAGAAGCAGAAAGGTTTATAAAGGAAGAAAGTAAACCAGATGAAGGTGAAGAGGAAGTTCCTTCCAATCCAGAAAAAAGACCATTAAATGATATAAGAAATGAGTTTGATGAGGATAATAAGGATAATAAAGACCAAAACAATTCTGATGAAAATAATAGTAATCAAAATAGTAATAATAGTCAAAATAATAATAGCAATAACAACTAATAAAATTAAACTTAAAATCTTAGGAGGACTAATTCAATTGATAATACAAAAGAAATTTACAATAGCAGATGGTAACTTTGAAAGAGAGTTATTTGGCAACTTTGATGAAAATGTAAAATTAATAGAGAAGACTTTAAATATAGATGTAATACTTAGAGAAGGCAATATAATTTTAATTGGAGAAGAAAAAAATGTAGATTCTGCATTAAAACTTATGAATGAATTACACCAAACTGTATCAAATGGTAAGCATTTAGATAAGCAGAGTATTTCTTATTCATTATCTCTTTTGCTTGAAGGAAGTGAACAAAAAATAAAAGAACTTGAGGGGACAATCGTCATAACTCAAAGGGGAAAAGCTGTTCAACCTAAAACTTTAGGTCAAAAAGAATATATAAAACTTATAGAAAATAATGATATAACTTTTGGTGTTGGACCTGCTGGAACAGGAAAGACTTATCTTGCGGTTGCTATGGCAGTAAAAGCTTTTAAAAGAGATGAAGTTAGTAGAATTATACTTACAAGACCAGCTGTGGAAGCAGGAGAGAGTCTAGGTTTTTTACCAGGAGATTTAAAGGACAAAGTTGACCCATATTTAAGACCACTATATGATGCCTTATTTGAAATGTTGGGTGCTGATAAATTTAATAAGTATTTAGAAAGAGGTACTATTGAGGTTGCACCACTTGCATTTATGAGAGGTAGAACACTTGATAATTCATTTATAATATTGGATGAAGCTCAAAATACTACTTCTGAACAAATGAAAATGTTTTTAACTAGACTTGGATTTGGCTCTAAAGCTGTAGTTACAGGAGATGTAACTCAAACAGATTTACCACAAAATAAGAAGAGTGGTCTAATACAAGCTACAGAGATTCTTAAAGGTGTTCCAGGTATTGGGTCTATAATGCTAACAGATAGAGATGTTGTAAGACATGAGTTGGTACAGAGAATAATAAGAGCTTATGAGAAGCACGACAAAAGAGAAGAATTTAAAAAAGAAGAACGTAAAAAAGCGAAAATGCAGGAAAAGACTTTCAAAAGAAAGTAAAAGTGTAGTAATATAGATATATAGCATTATTAATGAATAAAAAGTAGGTGTAGTGAATGGATTTGATACTAGATGATAGACAAGATAAATTAGAAGTAAGTGAGGAGTTAATTGAAAAGATAAAGGATATAATCATAGAATGTTTAGATTATGAAGGATATGATGATAATTATGAAGTGAGTCTTTCTTTTGTAGATAATAAAGAGATTCATGAATTAAATAGAGAATATAGAGGAGTTGATAGAGTGACTGATGTTTTATCATTTCCTCTTTTAAGTGATGATTTTGAGGATGTTGAGTTAGAAGAAGAATCCCTAGGTGACATAGTAGTATCTCTTGAAAGAGCCTTAGAACAGAGTATAGAGTATAACCATAGTTTTGAAAGAGAAGTATGTTTTTTAATATGTCATAGTATGTTTCATCTTTTAGGTTATGACCACGATACAGATGAAAATACAAAAGAAATGAGAGAAAAAGAAGAACACATATTAAATAAGTTAAACATAACAAGGGAGTAGTTTTTATGAAACCAGAAAAAACTCGTCAAGGTATAATTAAAGCATTTAATGCAGCTATAGAAGGGATATTGTATACATTTAAATTTGAAAGAAATATGAAAATACATTATTTAGGTTCAGTTGCTGTTCTTATAATAAGTTTGTTTTTTAACTTTTCAAAATTAGAAATGATAATGTTACTTATGTCCATATGCTTAGTTGTAGTTGCTGAAATGTTTAATACAGCTATAGAAAAAGCTGTTGATTTAGTAACTGATGAATATCATGTTCTTGCTAAGATAGCAAAAGATGTTGCAGCTGGAGGCGTTCTAGTTGCAGCACTAAATTCAGTAGTAGTTGGATATATTTTGTTTTATGATAAATTGACAGATATATCTGGAATATTAATTTATAAAATAAGAGAATCAGAATTACATATAACCTTGATATGTATATTATTGGTTCTTATAGCTGTTGTAGTTGTAAAAGCATTGACTTCTACAGGTACTCCTCTAAAAGGAGGAATGCCAAGTGGTCATGCTGCCTTAGCATTTGCTATAGCAACTGCAATTACACTTATGACTGAAAGAGTTGTTGCCTCTACTCTTGCATATATAATGGCTGTATTAGTTGCCCAAAGTAGAATTGAAGGAAAAATACATACCTTTTGGGAGACTATTGCTGGAGCTTTGTTAGGTGTGTTGATAGCTATATTAGTATTTCAGCTTGGAATGTTCTATAATTAAAATAAATGTACATAAAATATTTAAAATAAAACAAATCTGTGCTAATTAAATTTTTATGATATAATGTAGAGTATTAAATAAAAATAACTTTTAATTATTGTATACAGGAGGAGTTGTTGTGGATAACATAGAATTGTTAAGGTTGGCAGAAGATGCCAGACAACATTCTTATGCTCCTTACTCAGGTTTTAGAGTAGGTGCAGCTCTTTTAACTAAGAGTGGTAAAGTTTATACTGGATGTAATATAGAATGTGCATCATTAGGTGGAACAAATTGTGCAGAAAGAACAGCTATTTTTAAAGCAATATCAGAGGGTGATAAGGATATCTATAAAATAGCTATAGCAAGTGATAACTCAGAAAATAATGAGCAAACATATCCATGTGGAATATGCAGGCAGGTAATTATAGAGTTTGGTTCTGATATAAAAATAATAACGGGATATACTAAAGGAGAGGTGTTTGAGCATAGTATAAAGGATTTGTTGCCAAACTATTTCTCTGGAAATGATTTAAAATAAATTTAAAAGTATAAATAAATTTAAAAGTATAAATAAATTTAAAAGTATAAATAAATTTAAGTAATTAAAACAAGAAGATAAAAAGTTAGGAGACAGTTAATGTTCAAATCAGGTTTTGTCAGTATAGTGGGTAGACCAAATGTAGGAAAATCTACTTTAATGAATAATGTAGTTGGAGAAAAAATAGCTATAATGAGTGATAAGCCTCAAACTACAAGAAATACAATACAAGCAGTATATACAGATGAAGAAATGCAGATAGTATTCTTAGATACACCAGGTATTCACAAACCAAAAAATAAATTAGGTGAATTTATGGTAAAGGCAGCAACAGAAGCTTTTAAAAATGTAGATTTAATATTATTTGTAGTTGATGATTCTAAAAAAATAGGTCCTGGAGATAGAAAGATAATAGAGGATTTAAGAAGTGTTAAGACACCAATAATTTTAGTTGTAAACAAAATAGATCAACTAGACCAAAAAGATGAGCTATTTGATATAATCAAAATGTATGATAGAGAAGGTATTTTTAAAGAAATAGTACCAATATCAGCATTAAAAGGAAAGAATACGGATACCTTAATAAAAGTTATACAAAATTATTTAGAAGAAGGGCCAAAGTATTTTCCAGATTATATGATTACAGATCAGCCAGAAAGAGTATTAATAGCAGAACTTATAAGAGAAAAAGTTCTTCACTATCTTAATGATGAAATACCTCATGGTGTAGCTGTTGAAATTGAAAAAATGAAAGCGAGAAATGATAAGGAAATAGTAGATGTATCTGCTGTAATATACTGTGAAAGAGATTCACATAAGGGAATAATAATAGGAAAAAATGGTAGGAAACTAAAAGGAATAGGTAAGTCAGCAAGACAAGATATAGAATTGCTTTTAGGTTCACAAATAAATCTTCAATTATGGGTTAAAGTCAAAGAAAATTGGAGAAATTTACAAAATTATATAAATAATTTTGGATATAATGATAAATAAAGGTGGGTTATATGGATAGGAAACTGGATGCTTCCCAAGATTTATTATATGAAGTAAAATCATTAATTGATAATAATAAAGTATTGGAGTTAAGAGAATTAATAGAGGAATATCATATAATTGATATATTCGATATAATGGAAAATTTAGAGGAAGACATGAAAATTCAATTATTTGAAGTACTTCCTTTAGATATGGCATCTTCTATATTAGAAGAAGGTAGTGTAGAGTTTTTTATTAGTATTTTATCTAAACTGGATGTAGAACACTCGAAAAATATACTTGAACTTATGTCTCTTGGAGATATGGCAGACAAGTTGAGTGAACTTGAAGAAGAAGAAAGAGAACACATAATAAATCTTTTGAATCAAGAGAATGCCGATTATGTAAAAGAGTTACTATTCTATGATGAAGATTCTGCTGGTGGAACAATGACCACTGGATATATTTCTATAAATAAAGATATGACAGCTCTTGAGGCTATAGACCATATGAGAGAAGAAGCTGAAGAAGCTGAAACTATTTATTATATATATGTGGTTGATGATGAAGAAAAACTAGTTGGAGTATTGTCATTAAGAGAATTAATAATAGCTAGAGACGCAAATATAGTAGAAGATTTGATGAGTGAAAATATAATCTCTGTTTATGTAGATGAAGATAGAGAAGAAGCAGTAAGATTAGTATCTAAATACAATTTAATAGCAATTCCAGTAGTAGACAGACAAGAAAAATTAAAAGGAATAATAACAGTAGATGATATAATTGATGTAATGGAAGAAGAAGCAACTGAAGATATGTATAAATTTGCAGGAAGTTCAGAACATGAAAGAGAAGTTGCTGAAAAAGAAAACCCTACATTGAGAGAGCAAATAATATCAGCACTTAGAGGACGATTACCTTGGTTAATTATTACCTTAGTTGGAGGGTTGTTGGCTTCGTTAATACTTTCTAACTTAGACTATATAATGAATCCTGTATATGCTCCATTAGTATTTTTTATACCTGTAGTAATTGGTATGGGTGGAAATATTGGAACTCAATCATCATCTGTTACAGTAATAACATTATCTAATAAGGATTTAAATTTTAGCAATGTGGTTAGAGAAGGTATTGTAGGTATTATTACAGGTCTTTTGTGTAGTATAATAACAGGTATTGTAATTTACTTTGTTATGAGAAAGTTAGACATTGTATTAATTGTTTCAATATCATTATTTATAAATATGGTTTTAGGTGCAACAATAGGTGCGTTTATGCCTGTTTTATTAAAAAAAATGGATGCAGACCCATCTACAGTTTCATCACCAATTATATCTACAGCTCTTGATATAACTGGTATAGCAGTTTACTTTATAATAACAACGGCATTATTGTCAAAAATTGTTTAATAACTTTATGTATGATTTATCCTCTTCTTACTAAAAATATAAGTATAAATGTAAGAAGGGGGTTTTTTAAAAATGAACAATATCAGTTGGGAAGTTTTTAAAAAAACAGGTAGTATAGATGCATATTTATATTTCTGTGATTGCAAAAACATACATGAAGAAATTGAAGAAGTAAGGGAGAAAAAAGAAGACGATGATAATCCTGAACACCCAGGGGATAGTACTTAAAGCTATAAGGTATAAGGAAAGTGACATAATACTTACACTATTTACAAGAAAGCTTGGAAAAGTATCTGCAATAGCAAAAGGAGCTAAAAAAAATAAGAGCTCTTTGCTTTCATCATCACAGTTATTTTCTTATAGCAATTTTACCTTAAAAAAACAAGGTAATATGTACAAGGTTACTCAAAGTGAAATAATAAAAAGTTTTTATAATATATCCTATGATATAGAGGCATTTTCTTATGCTACATATATTACAAAATTAGTTGAAAATTCTATACTTGAAAATCAGACTAATAATAGGCTATTTATATTACTTGCGCAGACTCTGTATTTGTATACACAGGATAATACAGACAATAGGTTTATAACAGCAGCATTCGAGTTAAAATTTTTAGACTATATAGGATTTAAACCTATAGTAAATAAATGCATTAATTGTGAATGTAAAATTTTACAAAATTCTGTGTTTAATATCTACGAAGGTGGTATACTATGTAGTAAGTGTAGTAAACTTTTTGATAATAATATAAAATTAGACTTAACAACTATAAGTCTTATGGAATATGTATTAAGAAATGATATTTTAACATGTAGTAAAGCTAAAGTATCAAAATATATAACACATGAACTTGAGAATATTCTAGACAAGTATTTGAAAGTTTATGTTGATAATATTAATTTTAAATCATTACACGTATTGCAAAGTGTAAAAAATAATAAGGGAGTGGATAATGATGAGTAGTAATATAACTATTGAAATGGTTGATTCAGTCTTTGAAAGAGTTCCAGGAGCAACTTATGCAGAAGCAAAAGAAGCATTAGTAATGTGCAATGGAGATGTAATTGAGGCAGTAATATATTTAGAAAATAAAAAAAATACTTGTAATTGTAAAGCAAAATCTGCTAAAGAAACTATGGAAGAAGTATTTGGCAAAGATGGAGAAAATATAAAGTTTCAATTAAAAGAGCTTCTTAGAAAAAGTAGTGTAGTGAGAATAATAGTTGAAAAAGATGGAAAAACTATGATGAACATTCCTTTAACAGTTGGAGTTGTTGGATTAGCTTTTGTACCATTAGCTACTTTAGTTGGATTATCAGCTGCTGTTATAAGTAAATATCGTATAAAAGTTCAAAATGAAGAAGATGGAGAAATTGTAGATTTAGGTGAATTGAATGAAGAAAAACTTCACGTTTTGAAGAATATGATAACTAATGCAGCAAAAGATGTGAAGGATGTAGTAGTTGACAAAAAAGAAGATGACAAAGATGTAACTGCTGACCTTATGAAAGAAGAATCTGAAAAGAATAAAGAAGACGAAGACGAAAATAAATAGATATAAAGTGACTTTTAAAAAATGAAGAGAAGATAATTATAAGAATTATCACTAACATTGACAAATTTTATAGAATTTGATATTCTAAAAGTTGTAGAAGAACTATTAAAATAGCCTTTCGTGTAGACGAGAGGCTTTATTGTTATAGGAGGGATTTTTATGAATTTTCAAGAGATGATACTGGCGTTGCAAAAATACTGGTCAAAGCAAGGTTGTATCATGATGCAACCTTATGATATTGAAAAAGGTGCAGGAACTATGAATCCTAATACTTTTTTAAGATCATTAGGACCTGAGCCTTGGCAAGTATGTTATGTAGAGCCTTCAAGAAGACCAGCAGATGGAAGATATGGTGAAAACCCAAACAGACTATACCAACATCATCAATTCCAAGTTATACTAAAACCTTCTCCAGATAATATACAAGAATTATATTTGGAAAGTTTAAAAGAGATTGGAATTGACCCAAGTGAGCATGACATAAGATTTGTTGAAGATAACTGGGAAGCTGCTACAGTTGGTGCTTGGGGACTTGGATGGGAAGTTTGGCTAGATGGTATGGAAATAACTCAATTTACGTATTTTCAACAAGTAGGTAATATTGAATGTGAGCTTGAGACAGGAGAAATTACATATGGATTAGAAAGATTAGCTATGTACATTCAAGAAGTTGATAGTGTTTATGATTTAAAATGGAATGATAAAATAACTTATGGTGAAGTATTTAATAAAGCTGAGTATGAAAACTCAATGTACGCATTTGAATTATGTGATGCAGATATGTTGTTTAATCTGTTTGATATATATGAAAAAGAAGCATTAAGACTTATGGAAAATGGACTTGTAATACCTTCATATGACTATGTGTTAAAATGCTCTCATGCATTTAATACATTGGATGCAAGAGGTGCAATAGGAGTTAGTCAAAGAGCTTCATTTATAGGTAGAGTTAGAAATATGGCAAAGACTGTTGCAGAAACTTTTGTAAAACAAAGAGAAGAAATGGGATTCCCTCTTTTAAAGGACGGTGACAAATAATGAAAAATTATCTTTTATTTGAAATCGGTGTTGAAGAAATGCCATCAAGATTTGTAGGCAGTACACTAGAACAATTAAAAAACAATCTTAGTAAATTATTTGATGAAAATAGAATAGCTTTTGATAAAATAAATGCGTATGGGACACCAAGAAGACTTACTTTAGTAGTCGAAGGATTGAGTGATAGACAAAATGATTTAGAAGAGGAAATAAAGGGTCCTGCTAAGAAAATTGCTGTTGATGCAGAAAATAATTTAACAAAACCAGCATTAGGATTTATAAAAAGCAAAGGATTAAGCGAATCTGACATATATTTTAAACAAGTTGGAAAAGAAGAATATATATTTGCGACTATAAAGCAAGATGGAAAAGAAACTTCAGAAGTACTAAAAGACATATTACCAGAGACTATAAAATCTGTAGTATTCCCAAAAGCTATGCGTTGGGGAGGAAAAAATCTTAAATTTGCAAGACCTATAAGATGGATAGTTACATTGTTAAATGATAAAGTATTAGAGTTTGATTTAGAAGGAATAATATCTTCTAATGTAACAAAAGGTCATAGATTTTTAGGTGAAAGTACAATAGAAGTTGATTCTATAGAAGATTATTTTGAAAAATTAGAAAAAAATTATATAGTTTTAGACCAAAACAAGAGAAAAGAAATGATAAGAAAACAATGTATAGAAGTAGCAAATTCTTTAGGTGGAGAAGTTGAATTTGATGAAGATTTACTTGAAGAGGTAACTTATTTAGTTGAATATCCAACTGCTTTTTATGGAGAATTTGATGTGGATTATATAAAACTACCAAAAGAAGTTGTTATAACTCCTATGAAACAACATCAAAGATATTTTCCAGTACTTAAAGAAGGAAAACTGTTACCTAACTTTATAGCTGTTAGAAATGGTGATTCTTACAGAATAGACAATGTTAAAGCTGGAAATGAAAAAGTTTTAGAAGCAAGACTTGCAGATGCTTTATTTTTCTATAGAGAAGATACTAAGAGAAACTTAGAAAGCTACATAGAAAAATTAAAAACTGTTGTATTCCAAGTAAAACTAGGAACTATTTACGACAAAACTTTAAGACTTGAAAAATTAAGTGCTGATATACTTGATAGTTTAGGTTTAGTAGATGAAAAGGCAGATACTATAAGGGCTGCTAAATTATCTAAGGCAGATTTAGTTACTGGAATGGTAGGAGAATTTGATGAATTACAAGGTTTTATGGGAAAAGAATACGCAAAAGTTGGAGGAGAGAATGATGTTGTAAGTGAAGCTATTTTTGAACATTATCTTCCAAGATTTGCAGGAGATATACTTCCTAAGACTAATGCAGGGGTTGCCTTATCAATAGCTGATAAGTTGGATTCAATAGCAGGTTTCTTTGCTATAGGAATACAACCAACAGGTTCTCAAGACCCATATGCTTTAAGAAGACAAGCTTTAGGTATACTTAGTATACTTATGGACAGAAAAGTTGCTGTGGATATAAAAGTACTTATTGAACATGCTTTAGATAATTATTCTGAATTAGATTTTAATAAAGAAGAAGTTGTTGAGCAAATAATGAGTTTCTTCAATGAGAGAGTAAAAAATCTATTTAAAGATTTAGGAATAAGATATGATGTTGTTGATGCTGTTTTAAGTTCTGATATAAATGATGTTTCTGATATGCATATGAGAGCTTTAGAGCTTAATAATTGGCTAGAAAAAGATGAATTAGTGGAGATGCTTACTGCATTTAATAGAGTTTCTACTCTAGCTCAAAAAGCAGAAAGTGATAAAATTGATGAATCTTTATTAAAAGAAGATGCTGAAATTAAACTTTACAATGAATTTAAACAAGTAAAGGTAAAAGTTAATGAATTATTAAAGGATAAGAAATATGGTATTGCTTTAGATGAATTTGCATCTTTAAGACCAGTAGTTGATAATTTATTTGATACAGTTATGGTTATGGATAATGATGAAGCTATTAAGAACAATAGACTTGCTTTACTTAAACAAGTATATGATACTATGCTAGAAATTTGTGATTTATCTAAAATTGTTTATAAATAAAATTTAAACTATTTATAAGAAATAAGGCTGTCTCAAAATAGAGATAGTCTTATTTTTCATTGTTGAGATGATGAAAATATATTTGATTTCATAGAAAAAGAGTGTCTCATAAACTAAAAAGTTCATTTTGAGACACCCATGTTTTTTGTAAGTAAATATAATAAATTATATTTTATACTTATCAGTTATTTTGTTTAAAATATTATCATTTGAATTTACCCATTCATAAAAATTGCCTGATGATGCGTCCGATATTTTATAAAGCATTTCAGGAATATCACTAGCTTTAAAATCTCCAAGTGATTTTCCCAATCTAGTCTTACCTATTTCAAAACTGCCTCCAACAAATAATTCAAATGCATCTGTAGATATACCATCAACATTCTTCTTTTTACCACATAAACCTATGCTACCAACTTGATGAACACCACATGAATTTAAACATCCTGATATATATAACTTAGGTGCTTTATTTAAAATTTCTTCATTATTTTGTAATCTAAAATAATCTATGATTTCATGTAACATTTTCTGACTATTTTGTATGCCCATTTGACAAATTGGAACACCTATGCAAGATATACTTTGTTCTAATTGAGAATTACAACTAATAGTTTTACTTATTTCTAATATTCTTTTTGCTTCATTTCCATTTAAATTTAAAATATATAATCCCTCTGTCATTCCTAGTCTAATCATAGGATTTTCAACATTATCTAATTCTTTAAGTAAAGTACTTAAATCCTTTGTTAACAAAATACCTCCAACTGGATGTATATATACAGTGTATAAACCATCCTGTTTTTGAGGTATTAGTCTAGAATCTTGTATATCTATTTTAACTCCAGGTTTAGAGTAATCTATTTCTTCAATATTGAGTTCAAGACTACCATTTTCTTTTTCTAATTTATAGTATTCTTTAAATTTTTCTAAGAATAGTTCTTCACCAAGTGATTCGACCATATATCTAACCCTAGCTCTATTTTTATTTTCATAATTTCCATAATCCATAAAGAATTTAATCATACCTTCAACACAATATAAGGCGTCTTTCGGCTTTATAAGTTCATCAAGTTCTAAAGCAACTTTGGGCTGTTTACCTAGACCTCCACCTAAGAAAACTCTGAAATATGGTTCATCATTTTTCAAAGTAGCAACAAATCCTAAGTCTTGTATACTACAATGAGCAGTATCTGTGTAACAATTAGAATAAGAAACTTTTAATTTTCTAGGTAAATGGTATGTAGTAGCATTTTTGATAAAATATTTATCAGTAGCAACTGCATATGGAGTAACATCAAAGACTTCACTAGGGTCAACTCCAGATAATGGAGATAATCCGACATTTCTAGGATAATTACCACCACCACCTCTAGTGAATATATCATTTTTTATTCCTTCTTCCATGATATCAACAATTGAATTTATAGATAAATCGTGTAATTGTATAGCTTGTCTAGTTGTTAAGTGTATCTTATCTAAGTTGTGTTTAATAGCTATTTCATAGATTTTATTAAGTTGATACTGAGATAAAACTCCAGCAGATACTCTAAGTCTTATCATAAAAGATTTTTTGTCTCTTTGAGCATAAACACCATATCCACCAGAAAATCCCTTATATTGCATTTTATTTATTTCTCCATTTAAAAATTTTGAAGAATATTCTTTAAAATTAGGTAGTTCATTTAACAATATCTTTTTAAAATTATCCATTATTTCACCTCATTGTTAGTCTTGTATAAAAATATATCTATTGTATAATAGATATATATATTATTATCTAGTCAGGATAAAAATATAACAGAATAATTCTATTAAAAGTAAGAATAATAAGGACATAGTGAGTATTTTGTTTTTATTTTACAAATTAAGTATAATATTTTTGTTTTATAAAATATAATTAAGATAAATAGATAATTTTGTAATTTTAATATATAATATTTAGTAGAGTGTGGGAGTAGCACTTAATATTTGCAGGAGGAGTTTTTGTATATGGGAGAAATAATAAATGCATTAGATAGAGCCCTAGACATAATTTTGCTGTTATATCATGAAAAGAGAGAAATGGGAATAACTGAAATAAGCAAGGCTATGGGAGTATATAAAAGTACTGTACATAGAACTTTGGTTACTCTTGAAAACAAAGGTTTTGTTATACAAAATGCAGAGAATGGTAAGTATTGGCTAGGAATAAATTTATATGCAATAGGTATGGTTGTGGGAGAAAAAATGTCATTGACTGAAATAGTAAAACCATATACGAAAAAATTAAATCAAGAATTTAACGAAGTAGTTAATGTATCTATATTAGAAGAAAGAGCTCAAGATTCTCCAAGAAGTATCATAATACATAAAGAGTATGGTTCAAATCAATTACTTTCAGTAAATCCATCCGTTGGTTCAAGTAGTGAATGTTATTGTTCAGCAGTTGGTAAATGTCTTATGGCATTTAATGATTCTATAGATTTTGAAAAATATAGAAAAACACCAATACACAAGTATACAGAACATACAATTGATAATTGGGATGATATGATGCTTTTTTTAGCAAAAATAAAAGAACAAGGATATGCTATAGATGATGAAGAACTAGAACATGGACTAACTTGTATTGGAGCACCTATCTTAGATAAAAATAATAAAGCTATTGCAGCCATAAGTTTGTCAGGTCCAACTATAAGAATGAGAGAAGGGGACTTTGAGTATAAGATTAAAAGAGTTATAGAAACTGCAAAAAGTATATCTGAACTTTTTAGATGATTTTTAATCTTGATAATAAAAATAGGCTATATTTAAATTGTTATTTGTAAATATCAATTTAAATGTAGCCTATTTTTCTTTAATCTAAAATTAAATATTCTTAAAATTTAAAATGTTATTGAAATATATAAGCGAATGTGTTATCTTTTAATTAAGCAATAAAAATAGAACAAGGTTCTATACTATAGAACAAAATTGATGCATATATAGTATTTATACAAAATATAAATATTATATATTTAAAATTAAGTAAAAATATTACATAAAGGGGAGATTTGAGAAATGGAAAAAGTCAAGTTGAGTGTTGAAAGATGTAAGGGATGCTATCTTTGTATTGAAGCTTGTAAAAAAGATGCAATAAGTCTTTCTGACTACACAAATAAAAAAGGCTTTGTAACTATTAAAGTCGATGAAGAAAAATGTATTCAATGTGGCGCTTGTTATACAATGTGCCCTGATTTAGTATTTGAGATATTATAAATTATTTTTATTAGAGGGGAGAAAAGGTATGCAAAGTTTATTAATTAAAGGAAATGAAGCTTTAGCAGAAGGTGCTATACGTGGTGGCTGCAGATTTTATGCAGGTTATCCAATAACACCACAATCAGAAATATTAGAAATGATGGCATGGAGACAAAAAGAAGTTGGAGGAGTATTTATCCAAGGTGAATCAGAAATAGCCAGTGTAAATATGGTTATGGGAGCAAGTGCACTTGGAGCAAGAGCTATGACTTCTTCATCTGGTCCAGGATTTTCATTAAAACAAGAAGGTATTGCATATTGGGTATCAGCTGGTTTGCCAGCAGTTGTAGCATGTGTGCAAAGATATGGTATAGGTGATGGATTTATAGGAGCTGGTCAAGATAATTATTGGCAAGCAGTAAAAGGCGGTGGAAATGGAGATTATCATTTAATCGTGTTAGCACCTAATAGTGTTCAAGAAAATATGGATATGGCATATGAATCTTTTGAATTGGCTGAAAAATATATGCATCCAGTACTTATACTTTCTGATGCTACAATAGGTCAAATGGTAGAACCTTGTATAGCACCACCAATGAAAGAATACGATATGGATAAAGCTCCATGGGCTGCAAAAGGAACACCTGTAGGAGAAAAAAATAAAGTAATAACTGATATAACATATTTTGAAGACCAAGATACATGGCAAAAAGGGTATATAGAAAAAATGAGAAAAGTTCAAGAAGATGAACAAAGATGGGAAGAGATAGAAATAGAAGATGCTGAAGTGGTATTTGTGGCATACGGTATTTCATCAAGAATAGCAGAAGGTGCAGTTAGAGATGCTAGAGCAAAAGGAATGAAATTAGGTCTAATAAGACCAAAAACATTGTGGCCTTACCCAAGAAAAGCATTTAAGAAATTAAGTGATTCATTGAAGGGACTTGTAACAGTTGAAATGAACATGATGGCACAGATGAAGGAAGATGTAATTATAGCATGTGATAATAGATTTCCAGTATATTCAGTAGCAACAGCTCAATATATGGCAGAAGTAAATCAATTAATAGATTTTGCTCAACAGATTATAGATGGAAAAGCTAAGCAAGAGGAGGTATTTTAATTATGGCTAAAAAAGCACCAGCAATAATGATGTGTGAAAATATGTTCTGTGGAGGCTGTGGACACTCTATAGTCGATAGAATTATTGGAGAAGTATTAACAGAAATGGATATATGTCAAGATACAATTATATGTTCAGATATAGGTTGTAATCATATGTTTCAATTTAGTATGAATGTAGATGTTGTCGTTCCACCTCATGGTAAAATGGGAGCAGCAATGGCAGCTATGAAAAGAGTTAGACCAGATAAATATATATTTACAATAGCTGGAGATGGTGGAGCTTATGCAATAGGGCTTGGAGAAACTATGTCAGCTGCTACTAGAAATGATAATGTAATATTTCTTGTTATGAACAATAATATGTTTGCAATGACAGGAGGGCAAATGGCTCCAACTACTATAGAAGGTCAATATACAGCTTCTACTCCAGCGGGTAGAAATTACGCAGATCATGGTTCAACATTTGATGTTGTAAAAGTTATGGGAAATTTAGATATAGCATATCTAGCAAGAGGAACAATAACTAACCCTAAAGAAATAAATACAACAAAAAGATACATCAAAAAAGCTCTAGAAAAACAAAAAGAAAAGAAAGGTTTTTGCTTAATAGAAGTGCTTGTACCATGTCCAACAAACTGGGGATTAAAGCCAGTAGATGCTATGAAGAGAATTGAAAATGAACTTGTTCCAAAGTATCCACTTGGAGAATTTATTGATTAGGGAGGAAATAATATGTTGAATGAAATTATATGTGCTGGTTTTGGAGGACAGGGAGTTCTTACAGCAGGAAAAATTATAATGTATGTTGCATATAAGGCAGAAAAGAAAATTACATGGTTCCCATCTTATGGAAATGAGATGAGGGGAGGAAGTGCAAATTGCAATGTTGTTGTAAGTGATGAAAAAATTGCAAATCCTTGTGTAAAAAATCCAGATATACTATTGGGAATGAACAGCGTATCAGTAGATAAGTATGAAAGTTTAATGAAAAAAAATGGTTATATGTTTGTCAATGAATCACTAGTAAGTAAGGATAGAAAGTACAGAGAAGACATTAATGTTATAAAAGTACCTGTTACTGAAATAGCACAAAATTTAGGCAATGAAAAAGCTGCTAACATTTGCATGTTAGGTGCTATGGTAAAGAGTTTGGATTTATTTACAAAAGAAGAATTTGAAAGTGGTATGTGTGAATACTTTGAAAATCAAGGCAAAGGTAAATTCAATTCTAAAAATGTAGAAGCATTTGAAGCTGGATACGACTACGAATGAATATTTTAAATATTTAAAATAATTATTGAAATACTTATTTTTATATGTTAGTATTTAATTAATAAAATATAGAACGTCGTTCTGGACAATAGGACGAAGTCTTTAGGTCGGAATACAAGAACGGCGTTCTGTATAGTAGAACTAGGGGGTGTTAAATTGAAAGTTTTAGTAATAAATCCTGGTGGTACATCCACAAAAATTTCTGTTTTCCAAGATGAAAATGAAATTTTGAAAAAAAATATAACCCATACAAGAGAAGATTTAAAAAATTTTTCTAAAGTATTTGATGAATATGATTATAGAAAACAACTGATAGTAGATATTTTAAGTAGTGAGAATCATAGTATAAATTCTTTTGACGCAGTAGTTGGTCGTGGTGGACTTATGAAGGCTATAAAAGGTGGTACCTATACTGTGAGTGAAGAAATGATTGAGGATATGAGAAATGAAATAAATGGGGAACATGCATCAAATTTAGGTGCATTATTAGCTAAAACTATAGCTGATGAAATAGGAGTACAATCATTTGTAGTAGACCCAGTTTCTGTAGATGAATTTGATGATGTATCGAGGATTACAGGAATATCAGACATAGAAAAAGCAAGTTGGTTACATGCATTAAACCATAAAGCTGTTTCAAGAAAAATTGCACAAAAACTAGGGGGAAAATACGAGGATTATAACTTTATTGTAGCTCATTTAGGTTCAGGAATATCGATTGTAGCACATAAACAAGGCAAAATGATTGATGGAAGTGGTGGTAGGTCTGATGGTCCATTTTCTCCAGAAAGGAGTGGTGGATTACTTGCATATCCTCTTATAGAATTGTGTTACTCCGGAAAATATACTCATGATGAAATGGTCGCAAAAGTAAGTTCGATTGGGGGAATGTACGATTATTTAGGAACAAAGGACATGATAGAAATTGAAAACAGAATCAAGGAGGGTGATGAAAAGGCAAAACTTATAATGGATGCATTTATTTATCAAGTAGCAAAAGAAATTTCTATGTATGGAGCTTCACTTTCAGGGAATGTAGATAGAGTTATCTTGACAGGAGGGATATCTCACTCAGAAATGGTAGTCAAAGGAGTAGCAGAAAAAGTTTCATATCTAGCTCCAATAGAGATAGTACCAGGAGAGATGGAAATGGAGGCACTTGCTCTAGGGGCACTTAGAGTACTTAATGGAGAAGAAATAGCAAAAACTTATTAATATTTAGGAGAAAGAGTATGTTAAAAGATTTTAATAATTTATTAGAAGAGGCTAAAAAGCTTGAACCTGTTATTGTAAGTGTTGCTGTTGCAGAAGACAAAGAAGTATTAAAGGCTGTGAAATCAGCAACAGATTTAAACATTATAAAGCCAATTCTTGTAGGAGACAAGGATAAAATAGAAAGTATATCAAGAGAAATTGGATTAAAAGGTCATGAAATAATAGGTTGTCAAAATCCCGATGAATCAGTTAAAAAAGCTGTAGAGATAGTTAAAAATAAGGAAGCTAAAGTTCTTATGAAGGGATTAGTAAATACAAGTGTCTATATGAGAGCTATATTAAATAAAGAAACGGGTCTTAGAACAGGAAGATTATTAAGTTTGCTTGCAGTATATGAATTACCTCAATATCATAAACTTCTTTATTGTACTGATAGTGGAATAAATGTATCGCCAAACTTAAATCAAAAAAAAGATATAATGACAAATGTACTTCTTACTATGAAAAGTATAGGCATGGAAAATCCTAAAACTGCGATACTTACTGCAAATGAAATGGTAGACCCTAAGATACAATCTACAGTGGATGCCAACCTACTTGTAGAGATGGAAAAATCGGGAGAAATACCAAAGTGTATAGTGGAAGGTCCAATAGCATTTGATGTAGCATTTGATGCACATGCAGCAGAACATAAAGGTATTAAAAGTAATATTGCTGGTGATGTTGATTTATTAGTATTTCCAAATATAGAAGCAGGGAATATATTAGGAAAGTCATGGCTTAGATTTAATAAAGCTAAGTGGGCAGGTATAGTTTTAGGAGCAACAAATCCGATAATTTTAGGTTCACGTTCTGACACAGCTGAAATAAAAATAAATTCAATAGCATTAGCGTGCCTAGCATCACAATAAGAAATTATTATTAAGGAGGAAAAAGTGTTATGAAATATGCAAAAAGAATGGATATGGTAAAAGCTTCAGCTATAAGAGATTCTCAAAAGAAAATAGCTCAGAAGGTAGCAAGTGGTGGAACTGTTATATCTTTTGCTGCAGGGCTTCCTGACCCAAATTTATTTCCAATAGAAGAGATAAGTGAAATAACTCAAAAAGTACTTAATGAAAGGGGAAAATTTGCCCTAGCATATGGACCTACTAAAGGTGAAGATGAGTTGTTAGATCTATTAGTAAAAAGAATGAAAGAAGAAGAAAATATTGATACAAAAGCAGAAAATATTATAATAACTACTGGGTCACAACAAGGGATAGCATTAAGTGCTATGATTTTATTAGAAAAGGGAGATGTAGTAGTTACAGAAAATCCAAGTTACTTAGGTGCAATAAATGCATTTAGACCTTATGAATGTGATTTTTTAGGAGTAGATACAGATGAAGAAGGAATGGTAACAGATGATTTAGACAAATTATTATCTGAAAATTCTAACATAAAGGTGATATATGTAATACCAACATTTCAAAACCCTACAGGAAAAACATGGTCTTTACAAAGAAGAAAAGATTTTATGGAAGTCGTGAATAAATATGATGTCATAGTAATAGAGGATAATCCTTATGGAGAAATAAGATTTACACCAGAACCTCTACCTACACTTAAATCTCTTGATACTAAAGATAAAGTATTGTACCTTGGGTCATTTTCAAAGGTATTATGTCCAGGATTTAGAGTTGCTTGGATGTGTGGTAATGTAGACATCATAGATAAGGCAGAACTTTTAAAACAAGGTATAGATTTACAGTCAAATCAATTTTCGCAAGTACAAGTAATAGAATTTTTAAAGAAATACAACTTAAATGAACATATAGAAAAAATAAGAGCAGAGTATAAGAAAAGATGTCTGCTAATGTTAGATGCTATGAAGAAACATTTCCCAGAGGAAGCTAAATATACAGAACCAGATGGAGGAATGTTTATATGGGTTGAACTTCCTGAAAGTATAAATGTAGATGATTTATTAGATAAAGCCATTGATGCTGGAGTTGCTTATGTTTCTGGAGAGTCCTTCTTTGCAAATAATGGTCCAAAAAATACTATGAGACTTAACTATACAACAATGTCAGAAGAACAAATCGTTAAAGGTGTTGAGATACTTGCAGAAGTTATAAAAAAAGAACTCAATTATGCTTGTGAATAAATATAAAAAGTGAGGGTTTAAATATGGGAGAAAAAGAAAACGGTATAAAGTTTGGAAAGTTAATGTTTCAACTTGTTATTATAGCAATATCTTGGGAATTAGTTTATATTATACCATTTATCCAATATACATTATATGATCCAATCCTAAAAGCATTAGAATGTACAAACACTCAACTAGGTTTTCTACTTACAATTTATGGGTTAGGTAATATATTTGGAGCTCCTATAGGAGGCTGGTTAGCAGATAGATTTGATTATAGAAAGATAATTTTAGGTTCTGTATTTCTTAATGGAGTAGTATCATTTTTATTTGCATTTAATATGAACTATCCATTTGCAGTTGCTACTTGGGTAGGTTGTGCAATCACATCATTAGTTATGAACTATCCTTCTATGGTAAAAATACTTAGAGTTATAGGAAAAGATAATCAAGGTAAGGTTTATGGATTTAATGAAGCTATGGTTGGAGTTTCTGGAGTAGTAATGGGAGCAATATTCTTATATATTTATACATGCTTTGCAACTCCTACATTGGGTATGAGATGGGTAATGATATCTTTAGGAATATTATCAATAGCAATGTGTCCAGTATTATGGTTTGTAATTAAAGATGTAGATATTAAAGAAGAAAGAGAAGAAGCAGGTGAAAAAATGTCTGCTGGTGATTTTATAACAGTACTAAAATCACCAAATACTTGGCTAGTAGGAATAAGTATATTCTGTGTATATTCATTCACAGTTACAATGTCTTATTTTACACCATATATAACATCTGTACTTGGAGGTTCTGTAGCATTATCTGGTGCATTAGCAATAATAAGACAGCATGGTCTAAAATTATTTGGAGCACCATTTGGAGGATATTGTGCAGACAAATTAAAATCTCCTACAAAAGTACTTTTACCAATATATGTATTTGGTATAGCAGTAATAGTTTTATTCCTAGTATTACCTGCATCAACTCCAATGACTATATTCATAGCTTTAACATTTGTAGTAGGTATATTAGGTTACATGGGAAAAGGTATATATTATGCAGTACAAGATGAAGTAAAAGTTCCAGTTAAATATTCAGCAACTACTATAGGTATAGCTGCAGCTTTAGGATTTTCACCAGATGTATTCCAATTTGCATTAATAGGACACTGGATAGATACTTATGGCAATAAAGGTTACACATATACATTTATATTCCAAATAGCAATTCTAGTTATTGGAATACTATCTTGTTTATATATATTAAAGGTTAAAAAGAGAAGAGCAAGTAAATTAGAAGCTTAAATATTCAATTTGGTAATTAAGTATATATAAATACAATACTTATTTTGATGAATGTGATTGTATAAATAACATAAAAAATATCAATAGATTAAGTTTTATAATAATGTTTAGAGAATAAAGTATAAAAATCAAAATGTTATCAAGTTTTCTAGGTTTTAACATAAAGTTACCCCTGAAGGTGTAAAATTGAGTGGCAATTATTATCTATTTTCTTACCTACATAAACCTATTTAATTTAAATTCTAAGAGATTTTCAAAATAGATGGTAGTTGTACTCAATTTTAAACCTCATAATAAATACGAAAATTTAAAATCTAACTAGATACTATTTAATTATATATTAATAAATATATATTGTACTATTTATATAATAATAATTTCAGGCTTTTCATTATATGTATTCCAATTTATATTGTTTGATTATTATTCAAACACACGTCGTTAAAAATTTTATAAATTTATGTTTAGATATGATTAATACTCTTGATTTTAGAAATAAATATTTGTAGATTGTAGATTAAAGATAATATAAATAAATAGAAGGTAGATTTTTTAGATATATTAATATAAAGATTATATAAAATATTGAAATATAGCTGTTTAAATTATTGTCTATAAATATAAAATGAATGGTGGTGAGTTAAGTGACCGATTTAGTTAACACCATTAATGGAATTGTTTGGTCACCCGTATTAGTTGCAATGTGTTTGTGTATAGGATTATATTTTTCATTGAAATTAAAACTTTTTCAAATAAGAGATGTAAAAGAAATGTTTACTCTCTTGCTTGAAGGAGATAGTTCTCATGTTGGTATATCATCATTTCAAGGTTTTGCTACATCTATGGCTGGAAGAATAGGGACTGGAAATATAGCTGGTGTAGCTGTAGCAATAGCAATGGGAGGTCCAGGAGCATTAGTATGGATGTGTATAATGGCTACATTAGGTTCAGCAACTGCATTTGTAGAATCTACTTTAGCTCAAATATATAAAGATGAGCATGATGGGCAGTATAGAGGAGGACCTCCATATTATTTTGAAAAAGGTCTTGGGTGGAAAAAGTGTTCAGTTTTATTTTCAATAGTTGCAATAATAAGTTATACATTTTTTATGCCTGGTACACAATCAAACACTTTATATCTAGCAATGAATCAAGCATTTGGATTTTCAAAAATGACAATAGCAGTAGCATCTTCTATTGCATTAGCGATAATAATTTTTGGAGGAATTAAAAGGATTGGTTTATTTGCTGAAAAAGTAGTACCTATAATGGGTGGAGCATACCTTATTATGACATTAGTAATAATTATAACAAATATTAGTTTAGTTCCAGAGGCTATTGTAACAATGTTTAAATCTGCATTTGGATTTGGTTCAGTTTTTGGAGGAATGCTAGGTTCAGCAATATCTTGGGGAGTAAAAAGAGGTATATACTCAAATGAAGCAGGAGAAGGTTCTGGGACTTATGGTGCGGCAGCAGCAGAAGTAAGTCATCCAGCCAAACAAGGATTAGTTCAAGCATTTTCTGTTTATGTAGACACATTATTAATATGTATGGCTACAGGTATTATGATTGTAATAACAGGAATGTATAATGTTACAGGTGTTTGCACAGCACTACCAGGTGTAGAACCGGGACCACAATATGTACAGAGTGCAATAAATACATTACATCCACAATTAGGTGATATTTTTATAGCAATAGTTTTATTATTATTTACATTTACAACTTTATTAGCCTTCTCATATATGATGGAGACTAATGTATCTTACTTAGTAACTAGAATTAAAGCAGAAAAACATGAAAAGTACATAATTAATGTCTGTAGATTTATGCTTATAGCATGTGCAGCAATGTGTTGTTTTATAGAACCACTTACAAGCTGGGCATTAGGTGATATATGTATAGGTGTATTAACATATATAAATTTAATTGCCATCTTTACACTAAAAAAACCAGCTATAAAGGCATATTATGATTATATAAGACAGAAGAAGATGGGAATAAAAAGGAGTGATAGAACTTTTAACCCTATAGAGTTAGATATAAGAAATGCTGAGTTTTGGGAAAATAGATACTTAAAAGAGGATAAGCATGAGTTAAATTAAAGTTATAATAAAATATAAAAATTACTAAATAAATTTAGTGGGAGGTAAGATTGGTATGAAAGAAAGAATAATACAAGTGGCTGATTCAAAGAAAGAAAAAATTCTAGGGCTATGTCAATCTTTATATGATGAACCAGAAATTGCTTTGCAAGAATATAAATCTGCTAAAAAAATATCAGAATTTCTAAGAGAAGAGGGTTTTGATGTTGAGGAAAACTTGGCAGGTATGGCTACAGCTTTTAAAGCAACCAAGAAAAATGGAGATGGTCCTAAAATAGCATTTATAGCAGAATATGATGCTCTTCCAGGCAATGGACATGCATGTGGACATCATTTAATTGCATCTATGGGAGTTGGAGCTGGAATAGCTCTTTCAAGTATACTGGATACTTACAAGGGAGAAGTAAGTATAATTGGAACACCTGCTGAAGAAACTGGAGATGGAAAGCCTTACTTGATAGAACATGGTGTATTTGATGGCTATGATGCAGCAATGATGATACATCCAAATTCAAAAACTTGTGTAACACCTGAAATTATAGCAATAGGAGGTCTAGATTTCATATTTACTGGAAAAGCATCTCATGCAGGAGCTAAGCCATATAACGGAATAAATGCTTTAGATGCAGTAGTACTACTATATAATAATATAAATGCACTAAGACAACAATTAGTAGATGGAACGAGAATACATGGTATTATATTAGAAGCAGGAACTGCTGCAAATGTAATACCTGATATGGGAAAAGTAAGATTAGAGATAAGGG
The DNA here is from genome assembly GCF_001077535.1 of Clostridioides difficile ATCC 9689 = DSM 1296. Classification (GTDB taxonomy): domain Bacteria; phylum Bacillota; class Clostridia; order Peptostreptococcales; family Peptostreptococcaceae; genus Clostridioides; species Clostridioides difficile. The sequence goes on along the minus strand of NZ_CP011968.1, from coordinate 2,653,192 downwards.
CAAAAGAACAAAATTACTTTGATGAAGTAGTAGAAAAAGTGAAAAATTGTGCTAGAGGTGCTGCAATAGCCACTGGATGTGAACTTGAATTTTATCACTTTGAACCAACTTGCCAAGGATTAAATGAAAATAAAGTTTTGGTAGATATATTTACAAAGATTATGGAGGAATTTGGAATATATGAAGATGAACAAGTAATGTTAGGTTCAACAGATATGGGAAATTTAAGTCAAATAATGCCATGTATACATCCTTTGATGAAGTTTTCTGAAAATGGAGAAGAACTACATACAAAAGAATTTTTGGAGGCTTCTATAAATTCATATGCAAAAGATAGAGTAATTGATGGTATAAAAATATTAGCTTTAACAGGATTTAATTTATTTGAAAATCCAGAATTATTGAAAAAAATGAAGGAAGAGTAGAACTTAGACTATTTTTAATTATACTCTTTAAAATAAGAAGAGTGTCTCAAAATGAACTTTTTAGTTTATGAGACACTCTTTTTTGTATGAAATTAAATATATTTTTATTATTTTAAACATGAAAAAGAGGCTTATCTGTTTTTATATGACCTTTTTTAACTTGTAGCACAAAATATCATGAATGATTACAATTCGAATGATAAAATCGATTATAAGATATATAGGAGGGGTACATATGGAAACTTTAGAAGTAAGAAATATTGAATTGAGTGGTACAAATTATGAGATAGGATACAGACTAGGAGAATTGGTTGCTAATATGCCAGAGATAATAGAAGGTCAGATTAATAAATCTAATCTGGTAAGCAAAAAAGAAGAAAAAGAGATGATAGAGTTGTTTGATAAATATTGTCCAGGTCTTAATGAAGAATTGCAAGGTTTTGCTGATGCAATTCAAGTGAATTGTAATCAAATTTTATATTATACTATGACTTATCTTAAACCAGGTTGTAGTCAAGTTGCATTAGCACCAGAATTAACTGAAAATGGGCATGTACTATTTGCACGTAATTTCGATTTCTCACACAATATGGAGGATTTTGTTTTATGTAAAACTAAGGTAAATGGAAAATATGCACATATAGGTACTACCATTATGCAATTTGGAAGAGGTGAAGGTATGAATGAATGTGGCTTAGGTGTAAGTCAGTCATCATGTGGTATTCCTGTAGGCAATTCAGATGGTTTAAGAAAACCAGCAATTGTAGGTTTACAGTTTTGGGCTGTTATTAGATATTTGTTAGAAAATTGCAAAGATGTAGATGAAGCATTAGAATATTTAAAAGATATGCCAATTGCATACAATATTAATTTATTGCTTGCAGATAAGTCTGGAAACATTGCACTTGTGGAGACTTTAGATGGGAAAAAAGAAGTAAATATAATCAACAGTTTAGAAAGTAAAAGAGAATATTTTTTACACTCTACTAATCATACACATATTGATAAACTTCATAAATTAGATCCACAATCAATGAAAAATTCTATTCATAGATATAAATTAATTAAAGAATATATAAATAAGTCTAAAAAAATTGGAGAGAAAGAGTTAATGAATTTATTGTCTTCAAAATATCCAAATGGCTTATTTTGTAATTACTATAATGATTTTTTTGGAACTTTAAAAAGTATAGTTATGGATTTAAATATAGGAAAGTTTAATATTTTATGGGGTGGACTAGAGAATAAATGGGAGAGCTACTATTTAAAAAATGACATTAAATCTATAACACAGAGGATAAACATAAATATTGAAAAAGCACCATCTGACTTTTTTGATTTCATTGAATAAAAAATGTATTCAATTATTCTAAATAATTAGGATATATAAATCAACTAAAAGTTTTTATTTATCGTATTGAATTAGTTATAATATTTTAGTATAGTAAAAAATAGTGCTATTTTACATATTTAAAGAGTTTAAGTAAAAGAGAGGTGCCATATTGGATTACTTAAAGTATTTTGAAAAAGCTGTAATGTATATTGAGAATAATTTACATGAAAATATAACTGTAAATGATGTGGCAAAAGAAACTGGATATTCTTATTATCATTTAACACGCTTATTTAAGTCTATGTTTGGTGAGAGTGTAGGAAGTTATATAAAAAAAAGACGATTAGTAAGTAGTACAAAAGAACTTTTATATAGTGATAAAAAAGTGATAGATATAGCTATTGGTAGTGGATTTGAATCTTCAGAAGCATTTAGCAGAGCATTTAAATCTATATACAAGGTTAGCCCTATAGAATATAGAAAAAATAGAATTGATGTATTTGTTGGTAAAAAGAAAAAATTAGAGTTAGATTTTATGAGACATCTTGTTGGAAATATAACGATTAAACCAGTTATAAAAGAAATAGAAAAAATAAAGGTAATAGGTATAAAGGATAAAGTAATTTTAGAAAATAATTCATTACCTGACTTGTGGGAGAAATTCAGAAAAGTACATCATATTGTCCCAAATACTTTGCCATCAAAGAGAGTTTTTGGAATCTGTGAAGCAATCTCTGAAATACACCTAGTTAGTGAAAGTATGGAATTTAATGAGATAATAGGACTTGAAGTTAATAGTTATGATGTGATTCCAAATTCATTTGTTTCAAAAACTATTAAGGAAGGAAAGTATGCTATATTTACTCATACTGGTAACTTAGATAATTTAGACAAAACTTATGAATATATATGGGGTACTTGGTTTTTAAGTTCAAAAGAAGAACTTGATATAAGAGATGATTTTGAAGTATATGATGAACGATTTTTAGGTCCTAGTAATGTGAACTCACAAATTGATATTTATATACCTATAAAATAATCTATAAGAAAACTAAAAAATAATTTGATTAAGAAATAGATGTTCGTAAAAGAGCATCTATTTTTTATTTTTATAAGATTTAGATAATTTTAATAATAAAAGAAATAAAAATAAGTTCTTAAATTTCTAAGAAGAATTTAGAATATAGTCGAAATAAGAATTGTATATTTCTGAAAATTCTAATTAGTACAATTTTTTCCTTTATAAAATTGAAAAAAGATGTATTTATTTATCAAAAATATTATATTAAAATGATATTAATAAAAAAACATTTACAATATTAGCATATAGTACAGAAAAAAGATGTAATTTGTAAAATTTATGGTAAGCAGTAAAATTAAAAATTTAAAGATATTATAGGGAGGTTATAATTTTATGGAAAACGTTATTACAGGTCTAAGTAAAGGTGCAGAGTGGTTTATCGGTTTGTTTCAGAAAGGGGGAGAACAATTTATAGGTCTTGTTTCAGGTACTCTTCCAACGCTAATTGTATTAATGGTAGCTATTAACTCTTTGATTAAGATAATTGGTGAGGAAAGAGTTAATAATTGGGCTTCTAAGCTAGGAAAGAACTCTTTTACAAGATATATTCTACTTCCATTAGTATCAGTATTTTTCTTGGGAAATCCTATGTGCTATACATTTGGTAGATTTTTAAAAGAAGAGCACAAAGCAGGATTTTATGATGCAGCAGTTTCATTTGTACATCCAATTACAGGTCTTTTTCCACATGCAAATGCAGGAGAACTTTTTGTATGGTTGGGAATATCTGCAGGTTTGACTACTTTAGGTAAAGAAACTACTACATTGGCATTGTGGTATTTTATAGTTGGTCTAATTGTAATTTTTATAAGAGGTATAGTAACAGAAAAAATGTATGCTTTTCTAACAAGAAAAAATAGAGCAACAAATAAGGCTTAGGAGGTAGATAAAATGGAGGAGAATAAAATATTAAAAATAGAAAAGGGAACTTCAGGCTGGGGAGGTCCTTTGTATATAAAAAAAGAAGGGAATAGAAATAAGATACTATCAATGACTGCTGGTGGTATCCATGAAGTAACATTAAAAATAAAAGAACTACTGGGTTGTGAAATTGTAGATGGATTTAAAACTGGAGTTTCTGATGAAGAAGTAGCAGTAGTTATTATTGATTGTGGTGGAACTGCTAGATGTGGAGTTTATCCAAAGAAAAAAATACCTACAATAAATGTAAATCCAGTTGGAAAAACAGGTCCTTTAGCAAAATTTATAACAGAAGAATATTATGTATCAGATGTTAATCCTAACTGTATAAGTGTTGTAGATGGGGAAGATATGCCACAAAAATCTCAAGAAAATAAAAGCGAAAATAAGAGTTCTATTAGAAAGCCTGATAATTATGATGAGGTTAAGTCAAAAGCACAAGGTGAATATGCTAAAAAGAACATAATACTTTCTATTGGTCAAGGGGCAGGGCAAGTAGTATCAAAATTTTATGATGCAGGTCGAGATACTATCCAAATGGTAATGAATAACGTAATACCATTTATGGCATTTGTAAGTATGCTTATGGGAATTATTTTAGCATCTGGACTGGGAGACTGGATTGCAAGAGTTATATCTCCACTTGCAGGTAATATTGGTGGATTATTGATTATATCAGTAATTTGCACACTTCCATTCTTATCACCAATACTAGGACCTGGTGCAGTTATAGCTCAAGTAGTAGGGACTCTTGTAGGTACACAAATTGGTCTTGGTGCAATACCAGCATATTTAGCACTTCCAGCTTTATTTGCAATAAATGGGCAAGCTGGATGTGATTTTGTACCAGTAGGATTAAGTTTGGGAGAAGCAGAACCAGAAACTGTAGAGTATGGTGTTCCAGCTTTATTTTACTCTCGTTTAATAACTGGTCCAATAGCTGTTATTATTGCATATGGAGTTGCAGTATTTGCATTGAGATAATATTTAATGTCAATATAAGGCTTGGAATTAATTAATAAAATTGTAAATATAAATTTAAGCTAGTCAAGATTTTTTGTTAATGAAAGACTAGCTTTTATACTATTAATTAGCTGTAATTATCGAGTTAGATTAATACTAAATTTTCCTTTATTAAAGTGAAATTTTATGTATTAATTTGGTTTCAAATTTGTACTAGAATGAAATCAAGGAGGAGATACAAAATGAGTGTAACTGAGAAAATTCCTTCTATTGACCGCAAGATATTTAAGATATTGATTATGTGTAGTAAAAAAGAGTTTGTGAGTATTAACTCAATAGCAAATGAATTGAATGTCACAACTAGAAGTGTAAGGACGTATATAAAACAATTGAATAAAGATTTAGGTAATGATATAGCAGTAATCAAATATATAAAGGGTCAAGGCTATAAACTAGAAATAAAAGATGAGCAGATACTCAATAAGATTATTGATATGAATAGAAAAAATGTATTTTCATTAAATTCAAAAGAAGATAGAGTAGAGTTTATACTAAATTACTTGATAGAACTAGATGGATTTATTACACTTGATAGTTTAGCTGATGAGATATGTGTAGGAAGAACTACTTTAGTAAATGATTTCCAGTATGTAGAAAAAGTTTTGGCTTCATATAATTTAAACTTGATTAAAAAACAGAATACAGGTATGAAATTAAATGGAAATGAACTTGATATTAGACTGTTTATATTAAATCAGTTGTATAAAAACTCAAGAAAAGATTTCAGTAATTCAAAGTATTTTAAAGGAATCAAAAAAGAAGAAATCATAAATTTAGAAGAAAAACTATTGACTTTATTTAAAAAAAATAATTTTTATGTTACAGATGAAATGTTAAGAGAAGTTATTAACTACATAGTAGTTTTAGTCTATAGAGTAAAAGAAGAAAAGAAAGTAAAAGATTATGATGTAAAGTTTGATTTACTTAAATCATATGATGAATACTTTATTGCTAGGGAAATAAAACATATAATATCAGGAATGTTTGAATGTACTTTAAATGATGAAGAAATTATTTATTTAACTATACCGTTAGTTAGTGGAAATGCACCAGCATCAGAATGTGCTTTAAATAGTAGTAGAATTAGTAAAAACATTGATGAGTTGATGGAAAATATATTTAATCAAATATATGTCGATATGGGTATTTTTATAAATGAGGATGAATTAAGAGTAGGTCTAGGATATCATCTTAGTTTTACTTTAAACAGGCTATTATTTAATATAAAGTTAAAAAATGTTTTGTTAGAAGAGATTAAGCAAAATTATATACTTCCATTTAAATTAGCACAAATAGCAGGAAAAGTAATAGAGAAAAAGTATAACTTAGAAGTTTCAGAAGATGAGATTGGATATATAGCAATCCATTTCAGTGGATATTTAGAAAGAAATAGCAGTAGATTCTATTCAATAAAAAAAATAGCAATTATATGTAGTACAGGTCTAGGAACAGCAAAACTATTGAAAATAAGAGTAGAAAAACTGATAGGAAATAATCCTAAAATTGATACTCTTTCAAGTTTTAATTTGAGAAATATTAACTTAGATGAATACGATATAGTTTTTACAACTATTGATTTAGACACATCAAATATAAATACAATAGTATTAAAAATAAATACAATATTTGATGAAAACAAACTAAGAGAACAATTAAAAACAGTATTGTGCCTAAGAGAAGGGAATATTGACACTACTAATTCTACAAATTTACTAATCAATAATTTGTTAGATGAAGATAAATTTATGATATTAAATGAAAAGACTATACTTGCCTCATTAGAAAAAATGATGGACCATCTTATGGATTTGGGATGTATTGATGAGAAGTTTAGAAAAAATATAGTCAATAGAGAAGAAAAATCTCCCACAGTATTTGATAAAGGTTTATTATTTCCTCATTCTGTAAATGAAAAATCAGATAAGTTTTTAATGGCAGTTGGAATTTTAGAAGAACCAATAGAATATGCAAATAGAAGTATAAAAATAATTCTTATGACAATGTTTCCATGTGAGAATAAGATAGACTCAGACTTATTAGTAAAAATTTATGAAGAAGTTTTAAAGATAGGCCAAGATGTAAAATTAACGAATAAGATAAGTAAATGTAGAACTTTTTTAGAATTTAAAAAGGTGTTACTTAAAAACCTTATATAACTATTGTACAGCATTTATAGTTGTTATACAGATTTAAAAATAATGTGATTTTTGGAAGGTGTATAAATATGAAATTATTAGTAATTTTATTTGTTGCTTATATTTTAAATACTATATTTATAATGAAGCAGAATAAATTGTATTTTAAAACTTTAAATAGAGCTAAAAAAAAGGGTGATATAGTGTCTACAGGCAAAAAGAAAAGCTATTTTTCTAAAGGAAGTATAGCCGTTATATCTTCAGATTCAGATGGGTTTATAAAGTTTGGAGAAATTTTAAAAGGGCGTACAGTAATGGCTAAATTTAAAGAGATTGAAGAAATAGAAGGATTAGATATATATAGTGCAGAGCAAAAATTTAAAGATGAAGAGAGTATTGTACAAGCTATAAAATTTATAAAAGAAAAAATAAATGTTTCTTTTAATTAACTCAATATAAATATAAATTATCAGGAGGAATGTCATGAAATATGAAGTTAATATAAGTGGGATAGGCAGTTTAGTTAAAGAGTTAATGGATGAAAGCAATTGTCTTATTATATATGATGAAACCATTAATGATGACGACTTAAAGGATATATCTGTAATTCATTCAATAGCAACGTTAAAAAGTGATGTTGAAATAGGAGATACACTTACTATAGGGAATAGAGATTATTGTATAGTTTCAGTTGGTGATATTGCTCAGAAGACTCTTAGAGAAATTGGGCATTGTACAATCAAATTTGATGGAAAATGTGAAGTAAATTTACCAGGAGAAATACATGTGGAAATAGGAAATCCAGATATAACTATTGGAGATTTAATAACTATTTCTTAATTTGAAAATAAAATTATTATAACAGGAGGAATTGGTATGTTAGATTTAAACAGAAAACTTGCAAAATTGGAAGAGGAAGGTAAAAAAATAAAAGTAGCTCTTATAGGAGCTGGGCATATGGGAAATGGAATGGTAAGCCAAATGGCAAATATGAAAGGTATTGAAGCTTCTATTGTTGTAGATATAAATTTGGAGTTGGCTCATAAAGCTTTTACTGATGCAGGAATAGATGAAGAAATTATAGATAATGTAACAAATGAAAAGGATGCAGAAATAAAATTACAAGAAGGAAAAGTATTGACATGTAATGACTTTCTTGTGGCTTGTAAAACTAAGTCAATAGATGTAGTTATAGATGCAACTGGGGGTATTGCAATTGGTGCAGAGATAGCATTAAACTCTATTTTAAATAAAAAACATATAGTTATGTTAAATGCTGAAACTGATTGTGTTGTTGGACCAATACTTAAAAAATTAGCAGATGATGCTGGAGTAATATTTACAGGTTCTGCAGGAGATGAGCCAGGTGCAGTAATGGAATTATTTGATTTTGCAGATGCAATGGGGTTTGAAGTTAGAGTGATAGGTAAAGGTAAAAATAATAAATTAGATTTAGATTGTAATCCTGATACAGTTAGAGAAGAAGCAGAAAGAAAAGGAGCTTCACCTCATATGATAGCTTCTTTTAAAGAAGGAACTAAAACAATGGTAGAAATGGCTTTAATGTGTAATGCAACTGGATTTGTGCCTGATGTAAGAGGTGGTCATGGTATTGAAGCTACAGTTAATGAAGTACCTAAGAAATATGCATTAAAAAGCGAAGGTGGAGTATTAGATAATTACGGTGTAGTTGATTTTGTAAATGGTATAGCACCTGGAGTTTTCGTAGTAGTAGCCCATAAATTAAAAGCAGTTAATGATGAACTAAAATATTTAAGTATGGGTGATGGACCTAATTACATATTATATAGACCATATCATTTATGTAGTTTAGAGACTCCTTTATCAGCAGCTATGGCAGTTTTAGACCATAAGGCTACAATAGTACCTAAAGCTGGACTAGTAGCAGAAGTTATGACTATAGCTAAGAAAGATTTGAAAAAAGGTGAGTTTATGGATGGCTATGGAGCATATACATGCTATGGTACTATAGAAAAATACGATGTAGCAAAGGCTATGAATGCTGTACCTATTGGTTTGATAAGTAAAAAGACTAAAGTTGTAAAAGATATTAAAAAAGGTGAAGTTATAACTTACGATATGGTAGAGATAGAAAAAGATACTACTTTATATCATTTAAGACAATTGCAAGAAAAAATATTTGGGTAAGATTTGATGGTAATATAAATAGATATTAGTAAAAAGGGTTGATGGTTATTTTTAAATCAACCCTTTTAAATTTTTATATATTCTTGTTAGGATACTTTCTTTAAAAGTATATTATAGGTTATTTGTAGTCGTAAAAATTATTTTGAATTAGTTCTGCAATTTTATATTCACATTGAAATAATATTATTAAAAATTTTAATATAAAATGAATTAAAATGACCAATTATGTATTATAATATTAACTGTAATACTAATATAGTTCTATTAATTAAAGAAATATCCCCCATTAATATATAATAAATATCTTTAAGCGAGAGAACTTAGTAAAAAATATATCGTATTCAATAAAAAATCTGTTTACAGAATGGTATATATAGTTATATAATATACTATATAAGATGCGAAAAGATAAAAAGTATAGCACAATGAAAGAAGGTGATTATTATTCAGCTTAATGAAAGACAACTAAAAATTATAGATATAGTTAAGGAAAATGAACCAATAACGAGTGAAAGTATTGCCTCCAGCTTGAATGTGACTCGTGCTACACTTAGATCTGATTTAGCTATATTAACAATGACAGGAATATTAGACGCAAGACCAAAAGTTGGATATTTTTATTCAGGAGTTAGTGAAATAAATTTAATTGGTAAAAGTGTAAAAGAAAAAACAGTAGAGGATATAATGAGCATGCCTGTACTAGCTAAGAAGGATGAAAGTATATATGATGTAATAGTCACTATGTTTTTATCTGATGTAGGGAGTATAGTTATTATAGATGAGAATGAAGAGTTATGTGGAGTTGTTTCCAGAAAAGACTTGCTAAAAGCAACTATAGGAGGTTCTGATATAAATAAAATGCCAATAGGTATGATAATGACAAGAACTCCAAATGTAGTCACTTTAACTAAAGGAGCAAGTGTTTTATTAGCTTCAAGAAAAATAATAGAACATGAAGTAGATTCGATTCCGATTGTTGAATATAAGGGAGAAGACAAAAATCATATGAGAGTTGTTGGGAGAATATCAAAAACCAACATAACTAAGCTATTCTTAGAAATAGTTGACAATTAAGGAGGTATGCTGGTGAAAAACCTAATTATATATGCAGTATCAGATTCAGTAGGGGAGACTGCACAACAAGTTGCAAAGGCATGTATGTCTCAGTTTTATGTGAATGAAACTTATGAAATAAAAAGATTTCCATACATGATTAATAAAGGAGTACTACTTGAAACTTTGGAGAATGCAAAAGCTGAAAACGCTTTAATTGTATATACATTAGTTGATGAAGAATTATGCAGTATTGTTGAAAGATATTGCGAAAGAGAAGGTCTTAGTTGTATAGATTTAATGACAGATATACTAAGAGAAATAAGCAAGAGAACAGGAAGAAAACCTAAAAGAGAAGCTGGTATAATTAGAAAATTAGATGAATCTTACTTTAAGAGAGTTGAAGCTATAGAATTTGCAGTGAAATATGATGATGGAAAAGACCCTAGAGGTGTTCTTCAAGCAGACATAATTTTAGTGGGAATATCAAGAACATCTAAAACTCCTTTGAGTATGTATTTAGCTAATAAAAATATAAAAGTAGCTAATGTTCCATTAGTTCCAGAAATACCAATTCCTAAAGAAGTGTTTGAGATAGATACTAAAAAGATAATAGGTCTTACTAATTCACCTGAAAAGCTGAATGAGATAAGAACCCAAAGATTAAAAGCTTTAGGATTGTCCAGTAAAGCAAACTACGCTAATTTAGAAAGAATACTTCAGGAGTTAGATTATTCAGAAGAGATAATGAAAAGAATTGGATGCCCAGTAATAAACGTTTCAAATAAGGCAATAGAAGAAACAGCAGGTATAATTTTAGACATAATGAAAGAAAATGGTCTAAAGATATACAAAGAAATAGAAATTTAATAATGTCTATTAATAAAAATGATATAAATTAAAATAAAAAGATTAATGGGGGATTTAACAATGGAAACTAAGTATGTTTATAGTTTTGGTGAAGGAAGCAAAGACATGAAATCTTTACTAGGAGGTAAAGGTGCCAATTTAGCAGAAATGACTAAGATAGGCTTACCTGTCCCTCCTGGATTCACTATAACAACAGAAGCATGTAATGATTATTATGTTAACAATGAAAGTATAAGAGCAGAGATAATAAAAGAAATAGAAGAGCATTTAGCTACTTTAGAAAAAGACTTAAATAAAACATTAGGATGCAATAAGAATCCATTATTAGTATCAGTTCGTTCTGGTGCAGTATTCTCTATGCCAGGAATGATGGATACAATTCTTAACCTAGGTCTTAATGACAATAGTGTTGTTGGCTTAGCAGAGGCTACACAAAATGAAAGATTTGCATATGATAGTTACAGAAGATTCATACAAATGTTTTCTGATGTTGCTATGGAAGTTCCAAAATATAAATTTGAAAATGTATTAGACAGAGTAAAAGAAGCAAAGGGATACACAGTTGATACAGAACTTACAACTGATGATTTAAAAGAAATAGTAAAAGAATTTAAAGCAATTTATAAAAAAGAAATAAAAAATGATTTCCCACAAGACCCAAAAGAGCAATTAATGCTTGCAATAGAGGCTGTATTTAGATCATGGAATAATCCTCGTGCAATCGTATACCGTAAATTGAATGATATAGCTCATAACTTAGGAACAGCAGTAAATATTCAATCAATGGTATTTGGTAATATGGGAGAAACTAGTGGTACAGGTGTTGCATTTACTAGAAATCCAGCTACAGGAGAAAATAAATTATTTGGTGAATTTTTAATGAATGCACAAGGTGAAGACGTTGTTGCAGGTATAAGAACTCCTCAAAATATATCAACTCTTGCAGATGTAATGCCAGCTGTATTCGATGAATTTGTAAAAATTACTCATATACTTGAAGGTCATTATAAAGATATGCAAGATATAGAGTTTACTATAGAAAATGAAAGATTATATATACTACAAACTAGAAATGGTAAGAGAACAGCAGCAGCAGCAATAAATGTAGCGGTTGATTTAGTTGAAGCTGGAATAATTGATGAAAAAGAAGCTATCATGAGAATTGAGCCTAATCAATTAGACCAATTATTACATCCAAAATTTGAAGATAAGGCATTAAAAGAAGCTAAGGTTATAGCAAAAGGTTTACCAGCATCACCAGGTGCAGCAAGTGGTAAAGTTTATTTCAATGCTGATGATGTAGTAAAAGCAAATGAAAAAGGAGAAAAAGTAGTTTTAGTTAGACTAGAGACATCTCCAGAAGATATAGAAGGAATGGTTAAAGCAGAAGGAATCCTTACAGCTAGAGGTGGAATGACATCACATGCAGCAGTTGTTGCTAGAGGTATGGGTAAATGTTGTGTTGCTGGATGTGGAGAAATAAAAGTTGATGAGTTTAATAAAGAAATAAGAGCACTTGATGATGTAGTTATAAAAGAAGGAGAATACATTTCTATAGATGGTTCTACAGGAAATGTGTACCTAGGAGATGTTAAGAAAACAGAAGTATCTTTGACTGGAAACTTTGAAAAATTAATGAACTGGGTAGACAAACACAAATGTATGATGGTTAGAACTAATGCAGATAATCCTAGAGATGCTCGTGCAGCTATAGAGTTTGGTGCAGAAGGTATAGGTCTATGTAGAACTGAGCATATGTTCTTTGATGAAGCTAGATTGCCAGCAGTTAGAGAAATGATATTATCTAATACAGTAGAACAAAGAGAAAAAGCTCTTGAAAAAATATTACCAATGCAAAGAGAAGATTTTGTAGAGTTATTTAAAGTTATGGATGGAAAACCAGTTAATATAAGATTACTAGATCCACCACTACATGAATTTTTGCCTCATGATGATGAGACTATAGAAGAACTTTCAAAATCTATGGGAATAAAAGTAAGTGATATTAAGAAGAGAATAGTTGATTTAGATGAGTTTAACCCAATGCTTGGACACAGAGGTTGTAGACTTGCAATAACTTATCCTGAAATATGTGTAATGCAATCTAAAGCTATAATACAAGGTGCTATAGAAGCAATCAAAGCAGGTGTTAAAGTTTCTCCAGAGATAATGGTTCCATTAGTTGGAGAAGTAAATGAGTTAAAAATAATAAGAAAAATGATAGTAGAAACTGTTGACGCTATAATAAAAGAAGAAGGTATAGAAGTTCCTTATACTGTAGGTACTATGATAGAAATACCTAGAGCTTGTTTAACTGCTGATGAAATAGCACAAGAAGCAGACTTCTTCAGTTTTGGTACTAATGACTTAACTCAAATGGCATTTGGATATTCAAGAGATGATGCTGGTAAATTCTTAGGTCAATATGTAGATGAAGAAATATTAGAAAAAGACCCATTCCAAGTACTAGACCAAAATGGTGTTGGTAAGTTAGTTAAGATGGGAGCTAAATTAGGTAGAGAAGTTAAACCAGAATTAAAACTAGGAATATGTGGAGAGCATGGAGGAGAACCATCTTCAGTAGAGTTCTGTTATAGTGTAGGACTTAACTATGTATCTTGTTCACCATTTAGAGTGCCAATTGCTAGACTTGCAGCAGCTCAAGCATCTATAAAAAATCCTAGATAATAATAGACTGCAAAATATGTAACTAAATAAAAATAAAATCCCCTATTGTTCAATGTATCAAATTAAGTATTTGTAAATTGAATATAGGGGATTTTTATTATAAAAATTTAACTTATATAGTTGTAAGTGAAACGTATTTAATTATATTGCATATATTATTGTAGAGAGAAATTTCAACTATCAATTAAATTGAGTTTACTGGAGGGGATAAAGTTGACAAAGTGTCCTAAATGTGGAAAGGAAGTATCATCACGTCCAGGTAGTATATGCCCACGATGTGGATTTAAAGTAGCAGATGAGAGTCTAAAAATAAGATGTCCAGAACCTAGTTGTAGGGCTTTGGTATCTAGGAAACTGGATTATTGTCCTAAATGTGGATGCAAACTTAGAGGATATAATATTTCTGAATTTGTTAACATGGTGAGATGTAAAATAGATGAGACATTTGATAAAAAATAATTAAATTTAGAGTTAAGCTTTTGAGGGTGTCTCAAAATGAACTTTTTAGTTCATAAGGCACTCTTTTTGTATGGAATCAAATATATTTTTATAATTTAAACAATAAAAAAGAGGCTTATCTCTATTTTGAGATAGCCTCTATAAAAGTATACAGTTTTATAAGTAAATATATTTTTACTAATCTATTTCTATTATTTGCCTTCTGAATCTTCCATGACTAAAGCCACGAGTGTGCATAACTATTTTTTAATCAAACGTATGTTAAAGTAATCTTTCTATTTACCAGAATTAAGTATCCAAGGTTTTTCTATACCATTTTTTAGTGAGTTATAATTCACAATAAGAGAGTCATAGCTATTTTTAGCATCTTCATTACTTACCACTTGTTTTTTATAATCAGTTAGAGTAATTAATCCTAAATCATATCTTAATTTAGTATTTTTTAATTGTTTTTCTGATAAATCAAGTTGTTTTTTAGTAATCTGAATTGTATCTTCTAAAGCAAGTAATTGAGCATAGCTATCAATTAACCCTTTTTTAAGAGCTTTTTTACTGTCTTCTAATGTTACTAGACCATTTTCAGTATTAAATTTTTGTTGAAGATAATTTGCATAAGTAGTAAGACCAGCAGCATAAGTCTGTCTTTCAAGATTGTATGCTTCAACTTCTTTTTTATATCTATCATAATCTTTTTCATACTTATCCATAAGAACCTTGTATTCATCATCAGTTAGGTTACCTTGCTCTGGTTTTGTAGGAGCAACTGGTCTTGTAAGGTTAGGTCTATCTGGTAAATCTGCTTTGTTCTCATCTTTATCATTAAAGCTTTCTTCTGTACGTTCTAAAATCAATTGGTCGTATTTTAAATATTCATTAACCTTACCTTCCATATATGAATCAACTGAGCCACCTACTCTAAAAGATTCAAATCTATATTCTTTATCCAATTGATAATTATTTAAATCTATATTAGTTAATAACTTAAAATAGTCTTGATTGTTTTTTAGTTCTTGAAGTTTAGCTTTTTGAGTATTTTGTAGTGTTTGAAGTTCAAGTTCAGCTGATTCAGTTTCTAAAGATGTTACTAACCCTAAATCTTTTTTTAATTTCATATCTTTAATTTCTTTAGTTTTTATTTCAAGATTGTTTTTTATTTTATCTAGCTCATTTTCTCTTGAAACTAAATCGTTAAATTTATTAGTAATATCATTTGCTATTTGGTCCTCCATAAAGCCTTTAGCCTGTTCACTTTGATTTTTAAGAAGTCCAATTTGGTCGTATGGAAACGAGTTGTCACTTCCAGTAAAACTATCAAACTCATCTTGTACTTCTAACTTTTCTTTTAACATTTTTATTTCTTCTGATTTCATTTTTAATTTTTCACTATTTTTAAGTGCAGCACTAACAGCTTCTCTAGCAGTCAAAATTTCCTTTTCAGATGTTCTTTTATTTGAGTCACTTAAAATAGAATTATCAACTTTGTTTATAGAAGAAGTATTATTATCTGCGTAAACTGGGATTAAATTGGCAGTTATTATACCAACACCACAGCCAATTGCAACTATTTTGCTCATTTTTTTATTCAATACAATCACCCTCCATTCTATTTAAACTTTAGCTTTCAATTTTGGTTTCTTTATTATTTTACGTTTTATACTTCCTATTTTATCTGTTATCTTACCAAATATTTTAGGCATTTTGTCTGAAAACTTATTTTCCCATTTATCAAATATTAAGTATATAGTAGGTATAAGCACCAAAGTTATAAGTGTAGATACAGTTAGACCACCCATTATAACTATGGCTAGTGGTTGCATAGTTTCTCCACCTTCACCAAGAGATAGTGCTGTTGGCAACATACCTAAAATTGTTGTTGCTGTAGTCATTAAGACTGGTCTTAATCTTGCTGCACAACCAATTGAAACCAAACCAATTAAATCATTGTTACGATTTGTTTTTCTAAGTTGCTCTATGTAGTCAATAAGAACTATACCATTATTAACAACAATACCGATAAGTAAGATTATACCTAGCATACCGACAGTACTTAAACTTTGACCACTAACTAGAAGCGAAAGCACAACTCCAACGAATGCAAATGGAACACAGAACATGATTATAAATGGTTTACTAAATGATTCAAACTGAGCTACCATTACCATATAAACTAATGCTATAGCTATGACCATTGAAAATCCAAGACTTGCCATAGATTCATTCATCATTTCTGTTTCACCACCAACACCTATAGAGTAATCTTTAGGAATTACCATTTTATTCGTTTTTTCTAGTGCTAGTTTTGTAGCAGTACCAGCATCTAAATTGTCAAGTGTAGCAGTTATATTTACAGAAAAATCTCCATCAGTCCTAGATATAGATTGTAGACCATCTGCCATTTTTATATCTGAAAAAGCACCAAGAGGAACTTCTTTTCCAGTTGCAGAGTTTACTTTTAGTTGCTTTATATCTTCTAAGCTATCAATAGTATCTGCTTTAAATTTTAGGTTTACATCCACTTTGTAATCATCAATAGTAGCAGTGGTTACGGAGTCACCATTTATTGCTGTACGTAACATGCCTGCAATTTCAGCAGTATTTACACCATATTCTTGAGCCTTATGTTTATCTATAGTAAATTGAGCTTCTTGTGTTGTATCTGTAAGAGAAGTTTCAACATTTCTAAATCCTTTTATAGAGCTAAATTCTTTTTCAGCTTCTTTTCCCAGTATTTTTAATACATCTAAATCAGGACCTTTCATTTCTAATGTGAAGTCTGCTCCTCCAGCTCCACCCATAACACTACTGTTTTGACTTACATTTATTTTACAATCTGGTACAGTAGCCACTCTATCAATTATCTCTTTTTCTATTTCATCAGTAGTTCTTTTTCTATTTTTTTGAGATTCTAATTCAATTGCTATACTTGCTTTACTATTATTTGAATCTGATGTCAAAGTTGTTATTAAAGTTTTAATTTCTGGAATATCTGAGACTTTTTTCTCAGTCATAGATACATAGTAATCATTGGATTCTAGGCTAAGACCTTTTGGAAGTTCTATAGAAATAGATAATTCACCCTTGTCTGCTGCAGGCATAAAGTCCATACCTATAAATCCCATTCCAAATAAGGAAGCTACAAAAATAAGTAAACTTGATATTACAACTAAGCGTTGATGTCTCAAACATACACTTAATAATTTTTTATATGCTTCACTTACCTTATCAAATATAGGACTATCTTTTTCTTGCATCTTTTGACTATTTTTTCCTCTGCTTAATTTTGCAAATACACTAGGAACGAGTGTAATTGCACCTATAAAGGAGAATGCTAGTGAAGCTATTAGTGTTTTACCTAATGCCCCAAAAGTTATTTTAGCTATACCTTCTGTAAACATGATAGGTAAGAATATTGCTATTGTGGTCAATGTTGATGCAAGTATTGCATTTGTTACAGTTCTTGTTCCCTCAATAGCACAATCATCAAGACTCAATCTGCCACTTTTCCTATATTTAAATATATTTTCAATTACAACTGTAGCATTATCAACAACCATACCAACTGAAATTACCAATGAACTTGCAGTAATAAGATTTAAACTTTCACCAGTAAAGTAGAGAATTGCTATAGCACCTATTATAGAAATTGGTATTGCAACTGCAACAACTAGTGAAGCTCTTACACTTTTTAGGAAAGCAAATATTACAATAAATGCGATAACAGCACTTATAAGCAAGTTGCTCATTACACTGTTTATTGATTCACTTATGTATGAACTTGTATCATTAGCAATTTTAATTTTAAATTGAGGATTTTCCTTATTCAATTCATCTACGTATTTGTATGCACTCTGCATAACTTTTACAGTGTTGGCATCTTGTTGTTTAGAAATATCTATTACCAAACTGTCTTTTCCATTGTATCTATAAATACTATCTTTGTCTGCATATCCATAATCTACACTACAAAGATTATCTAATCTAACTGTATTTCCTCCTTTTACAGGAATTTGAATCTGTTTTATATCATCTAGGGATTCTAATTTATCAATCGCTCTTAAAACTATTTTATCCTCACCTTGAGTAATTGAACCATAAGGGAATGTTTTATTACTAGAGGATAAGACACCTTTTATAGTGGATAAACTAACTCCATAATTTGAAAGAACAGCTGGGTCAGCTATTACATTAACCTGTGCTTTTTCTCCACCTTTAAGGTCTGCTGAAGTAACACCATCTATGGATTCTATTTTAGGCTGAATTACATCTTCAGCGTATTTTCTTAAGGCTTGTGAACTATTTTCATTTCCTCCAGATATGACAAGTTGACCTATAGCCTGTGCATTCATATCCAGCTTTAAAACTGTTGGTTTAGCTGCATCATCTGGGAGGCTGGTCTGTAATGCATCAACTTTAGACCTAACATCATTCATTATTTCATCCAAATTAGTTCCAAATTCAAACTGAGCAACTACCATAGAAACACTTTCTTGTGAACTTGATATAGTAGATTTTACATTTGAAACGGCAGATAAACTTTCATCAACTTTTTGACTAACTTGTTCATCAACGTCTTGAGGACCAGCACCTGTCCAAGTAGTCATGACCATTACAACTGGTATTTCTATATCAGGCATTAGATTTATTGACATTTTTTTATATCCAATACCACCAAAAACTATTAATACTAAAAAGACCATTATGATTGTGAGAGGACGTTTAACGGAAGTCTGTGTTAAATTCATAGTCTACTTCTCCTTTTCTACAGGAAATATCTTAGTTCCGTCAGAAATAAGACTTATCCCTCCAATAATCACTGTATCTTTATCACTTACACCACTTTTAATTTCTATTTTATCCTCTGTTACAATTCCAGTTTGAACCAAGTGTTTCTTTGCTATATTGTCTTTTGTTGCTATGTATACATATTTTTTACCATTTTCTTCAAATATTGCTTTTTTAGGTACTGTAACAGCACCATTTTCTTTTTCAACACTTAAGTTTACTTGAGCAGACATACCTGCCTTAAATTTGTTGTTTGTATTATTTACAAGTACTTTAACAGGATATAAAGATGTCTGAGGGTCAACTACTGAAGGTACATAATCTATTTTTCCTAAAATCCTTTGGTCTTCAATTATAACATCTACATTTCCATCTTTCTTAAATTTACCTATATCTGATTCTGCTACATTTAAATCAACTTCTAGTATATTAGGATTAGAAATAATAAAAGCTGGTTGTGATTGTGTTATCATTTCCTTTGAATCAAAGTTTTTAGCTGTTATTGTACCATCTACTGGAGATGTTAATGTTAATTTGTCTAAATTACTCATTGCTAAATTATATGATACTTGAGCTTGGTCAAGCTGTTTTTTAGCAAGTGCTTTAGCTTGAGGTATACTTTTTGAAGTTGCTGTATCGTATGCTCTTTGAGCAGAATCTAACTGTTGTTTTGTTTGCTCTAAAGAAAACTCTATTTTTTTAAATTGGTCTAAACTAATGACTTCCTGTTCATAAAGAATCTTATTATTGTCATAATTTCTTTGAGACTCCTCATATTGAATCTTTGCATTGTCAAGAGCTGTTTTTGCCTGATTTACTTGTGCCTCTAATGAACCACCAGTGGCACTTGAATAACTTGCTTTTGCTAAATCTAGTGAGGCTTTACTTTGCTTTACACTATTTTCTAGCTCTGGACTGCTTATACTCAATAATTCATCTCCTTTTCTTACATTTTGCCCAAGTTTTACATACACTTCTTGAACTGTGCCAACAGTCTGTGCAGTAACAGCTGTTTCATCTTTAACCTTTGTAGTTCCTGAGAAAGAATTTGTGTTTTCAATTTCTCCACCTATTGCTTTTTGAACAGAAACTGCTATTGGTTTCTCAGGTTCAGATTCTTCTGTTTTTCCACATCCAACTAAAAACAGTGAACTACACATTAAGAAAACTATTAAATATCTTTTCATATCTCCTCCTATTATATATTGCACACTAGCTTGTTGTAGAATTTAAAGTGTCTTATAATTTAAGTTTAGTTTTAGACTAATTAAAAAACTTCCCTTTATTGGCAATTTATAATTCTCTAATTTGATTATAAATTTATAATTATTATGAGTCAATAACTTTTTCTTGTTTTAAATTTATTAATAGTTTATAATTTATACTATATTAAACAACAATGTTTTATTATATTATCTATTGAAGGGATGTTACAAATATGGATAACAACAATATACTTAAAATAGCGGACTCTTTTTTAGATTTTTTATTTGTGCTTGAAAATAATATATTTAAAGAAAGCGATTTGTTAAAAAAGTTTCAAAATAACTCTGATATAATGAAAGCTTATTTTGAAGAATGTCCAATGGCTCCATCACATGCTAAGGTAATTCTTTATCTTATGACATCAAATTCATCATCAATTTCTCAAATAGCTTCTAATTTAGGAATTTTAAAATCAAATATGACTCCGATTATTGACAGATTAGTGGAACATGGTTTAGTCAATAAATTTCCTGACCCAAAAGATAGAAGGATTCTTAGGGTTGAATTAACAGATAAAGCATTTAAATTATTTGATGCAGTAAAAGCTATTCTCAAAGAATCTCTAGTAAAAAAATTATCTAATCTTTCTGAAGAGGAACTAACTTTATTAGATGAACATACATTAAAGTTATCAGAAATAGTAAAGAAATTAGGTTAGAGTGTGATTGTAAAAGTCACTATTAAAAAAGTTAAAACTTCATAAGAAAAGAAATAGCAGTAATATAATATAGATTATTATACTACTGCTATTTCTTTTCTTATGAATATTTAGTTGTCAAACTCTATTTTCCAATTGAAATAGCCAGTATCTGGATTTTTATCATATTTTAATGTAGCATCAAATTTATTACCGTTTTTAGCAGTTAAAGATTTTACTTTAGTTTCACCTTTTTTTAAAATATTTTTGACCATTGTTTTGTTAACTTTCTTTTTATAAAGACTTAAATACTTATCATTTTTCCAAATAACAAATTTACATTCTTTATGATTTTTACAAGCAAAGCCTTTATCAAATTCTAGTACATCACCTTGACAAATGGGGCATTTGCCAAGAGATTGATTTTCATCACCATTTTTAACTTCTTTTTTGTTATTAGAATCCTTTGATATAGCAACTTCTTTTTCAGTATTAGTTACATCTTTTTTCTGTTTTTTTTCTTTTGTTTTAGTAAATTTTTTAGTTTTTGAATCGAAAGTATATGCTTCTGTGTTTATATTTTTTGAAGCATCTTGTTTTATAATATTGACATTTTGATATATAAAACTAATGATATTAGTAAGATATTCTTTTCTTGTATACTTTCCTTTTTGAATATCGCTTAAACTTTTTTCAAGTTTTCCAGTATAATCTACATCAAATAAGTCTTTAACAGGAAAAATTTCAACTAAATTTTTCCCAAGGTCTGTTATAGAATAAGATTTCCCTTTTTTCTTTACATAGCCTACTTGACTTATCTTCTTTAACACATCAGCACGTGTGGCTGATGTTCCAATCGAATATCCAGATAGCACTGTTGTATCTTCTTCAGGCACATTTTTACCACAATTTTTCATAGCCTTTAAAAGGGTGTCCTCAGTATATGGTTTAGGTGGAGTAGTTTGCTTAGTTAATGGTTTTATTTCTAACACATCTACAACATCATCTTTATTTACAAGTGGAAGTAAATCGTTTTTTTCTTCCTTATTATATACCTCAAGGTATCCTTTTGATTTAAGCACCTTACCTTTTGTTAAGAAAGTACAATTATCTACTTCAGTCTTAATTTCTGTATTCTCATATTCAGCAGGAGGCATAAAATTTGCTACAAATCTATCTTTTATGGCATCATAAACTAATTGTTCATCCTTAGATAAACTTTTTGGAATTATATAAGTTGGAATTATAGCACTATGGGAGTCTACTTTAGAAGAATCAAAAACTCTTTTAGTTTTAGAAAATTTAATTTTATTTTCATATTCAAGACCAACCTTTAATTTATCTAAAGTTTGAGAAGCTTTTGAAGCCAAACTTTCTTCTAAGAAAATGGAATCAGTTCTAGGGTAAGTTATGTATCCACCCTTACCATTACCCTCATAGAGAGATTGACAGACATTTAAAACCTTATCAGATGTAAAATTGGAATACTTAGAAGTTATATATCCTTGAAGTGATGTCAAACTAAAAAGTTTTGGTGCATATTCCTTTGACATAGTAACTTTTTTATCTAGTATTTTACCAGTTTCAGATGTAATTGAAGCTATAATTTTATTTGCATCTTCAAGTGTATCAAATTTACTTTCTTTACCCTTAACATATTTACCTTTATATTCACCAGCTTCAGCTTTAAAATGCCCTTCTATTTCATAATAAGTTTTAGGAACAAAGTTTAGTATTTCCATATCTCTATCATAGACTAATTTAACTGTTGGAAGAATTACCCTACCTATGTTTAATAGTTTCCCATTTCCATATTTCAATGTAGCAACAGAAGTGAAATTTATTCCAATCAACCAGTCAGTAATAAGCCTAGTATATCCAGCAGCTTGAAGATTTCTCATTTCATCTTCATCTTTTAGGTTTTTTATACCTCTTGTAATATCTTCTGGTGTCCATTCATTTACCAAGATTCTTTTTACTGGTTTTTTATTTTTTGCCAGTAAAAATATTAAAAATGCTATAAGTTCTCCTTCTCGGTCATTGTCAGTGGCATTTATTACATATTCTACATCTTTTCTATTCAAAAGCTTTTTTACAGTGTTGAATTGTTTAGTTTTAGAACTATCAATCTTAAATTTAAACTTATCCTCAGGAACAAATGGGAAATTGTTCATTTTCCAAGAGCCAGAGTATTTATCTTTATCATAATCCTTCATATCATATAATGATACTAAGTGTCCAACTGCATAAGTAATTATATAATCATTTCCTTCAAAGTAACCATCTTGTCTGGTCTTTGCACCTAAAAATGATGCTATAGTTTTTGCCACAGATGGTTTCTCGGCAAGTACAAGTTTCATAAAAAATCCTCCTTTAAAACACTAATAATTATATTACCACAAAAAAATAAAAAACTTCAAGAGGTCGAAATTTAAGTTATAATATTTATAGAAAGTTGAAAGGAGATATAAGATGTACAATTTAAAAGTAAAAAAATTAAATGATGATGCTATAATACCTAATTTTGCTCACAAAGGTGATGCTGGTATGGATTTGTATTCTATAGAAGAGGTTGTAATACCTCCTGGAGAGACTAAACTTATCAAAACTGGGATATGTATAGAGCTTCCTACTATGACAGAAGCGCAGGTAAGACCTAGAAGTGGGCTTGCCTTAAAGCATTCTGTTACTGTATTAAATACACCAGGAACTATTGACGAAGGATACAGAGGAGAGCTTAAAATTATATTAATAAATCATGGTAAAAATGATTTTAAGGTTGAAAAGCATATGAAAATTGCTCAAATGATAGTAAAACCTATCTATGATATTAACATAGAAGAAGTAAAAGAATTAAGTGACTCCGAAAGAGGAAAAGGTGGGTTTGGCTCAACTGGATTTTAAAAAGTTACAAAAAAGTTAAAAAATATAGCCATTTTTAAAAAAGGTAAAAGATGGCTATATTACTAAATTACAGGCTATTAAAGATTAAAATTTATACATGGTAATTTATGGTAAGCAAATGTTACTATAGACAAATAGTTACAAATTTGTAATAATATTAATATAAAAGAAATAATTGATATTTTAATAGTGTCAATTATTTCTTTTATATTTTGAAGTGAAATAAAGATAGTAGAAAAGAGGAGATGAGTGGAAAGTTATGAATTTTAATCAAAAGAGAATAGCAGCCAGTATAATGGCGACTGCGATAATAATGCCTACTATGGGGAATTTAGCATATGCTAATGAGTCTGAAGTAGAGAGTGTGAGTATAGAAAGCAGAACAATAACAGGGAATGCGGTAAATTTTAGAAAAGGACCAGGTACAAACCATGAATCAATGGGGAAACTTTACAAAGGTGATAAAGTTGAGTACGTAGGAAAAGAAGGTTCTTGGGTAAAAGTTAAATATAATGGAAACACAGGTTATGTGCATGGAAATTATGTAGCAATAAATAGCCTTGGAAGTAGCAATGAAAGTAGTGATACTTCAGTTAAGTCGACAAAAGTTGTAACAGCAAAAGGATTAAATTTTAGAACAGGACCAAGTACAAGTAGTTCTAAAATATCAACACTAGGATATGGGACTGAAGTCGGATACATATCTGAGTCAAATGGATGGTCAAAAATAAGTTCTAATGGTAGAGTAGGTTATGTTTCAAGTAAATATTTAGGAACTAGTGTAAATGACTCTACAAATGAAAATGCTGAAAACAGTTCAAATGACCTTGTAAAGGGTACAAAGGTTGTAACAGCAAAGTCATTGAACGTTAGAACAGGACCAGGTACAAGTCATTCTAAAATAGCTACATTAAGTTATGGTACTGAGGTTGGAAGTATTTCTGAAAGTGGAGGATGGACAAAAGTAAGTTATGGCAATCAAACTGGATATGTGTCAAGTCAATACCTTGCTGAAAAAGGTTCTGTTGATACTTCAATTCCATCTTATTCGACTAATTCTCCAAGTCAAGGAGCTGATAGTGTAATAAGTTTTGCAAAGACACTACTTGGAAAACCATATGTATGGGGAGCAGAAGGTCCAAATAGTTTTGACTGTTCTGGATTCACACAGTACGTTATGAAAAAATCTGCAGGGGTTAGTATACCAAGAGTATCTAGAGACCAAAGTAAGTATGGAACATATGTAAATAGAGGAGACCTTAGAAGTGGAGATTTAGTATTCTTTGATACACAAGGTTCAAATAATGGTTCTGTAAGTCATGTTGGAATATACATAGGAAATGGAGATATGATACATGCATCTTCAGGTTCATCAAAAAAAGTAACAATATCTAATATAAATAGTAGCTACTATTCAAGTAGATATGTAAATGCAAGAAGAGTTTTATAATTGTTTTATTATAAAACCTAATAAATAGATTTTTCTTTATTGCTTATAATATGAAAGCAGGTACAATATTGATAGTAATGTATAGTATAATACATGTTACTATTTTATTGATACCTGCTTTTTATTTATTTTCTCTGTTTATAGAAAATAAATTATATTTATATTTTTTATAAATTTTAACACAACAGTAAATTATAAATTATCAAATAATAATAGTTATACAAATAAAAATTTTAGAACATTTTTTGAGATTCTTCTAACTCGTAAGCATCCATTAAAGCTTCACCAAATCTTTGATAGTGAATTATTTCTCTTTGACCTAAGAATTTTAATACATCTATAACATCAACGTCATCTGTTAGGTTTATAAGTTGATAATAAGTTGCAAGTGCTTTTTGTTCAGCTGCCATATCCTCATGTAAATCGGTTACGGGATTTGACATAACTGCTATAGGTCTTACATCAAATGGAACACCATTTGAATCTGTTGGATAAATTCCATATCCATTTTGAGCATAGTTTGAACCAAGACCTGCAGCTTTTAACTCTTCTGGGCTTGCATCAGAAGTTAACTGATAAACCATAGTACATATAAGCTCAACGTGAGCTAGTTCTTCTGTACCAATATCTGTTAAAAGTGCACGCATATTACCAGTAGGCATTGTATATCTTTGGCTTAAATATCTTAAAGATGCAGCAAGTTCTCCATTTGGCCCACCAAATTGAGTTATAAGAAATTTAGCCATTCTAGGGTCACAAGTTTTTATATTAACTGGGTGTTGTATAGTTTTCTGATATATCCACATGAATTTTCAATCCTCCAATACTTGATGTCTAATAATTAAATTCTCTGTCCCAAGGCCAAGGTTGGTCAGCCCATTGCCAAGGGCATCTACTTGGAGCATACCCAAAGTTAGTTAAAGGACCGTATTTATTTTCGTAAGCATATCTAGCTTGCGCAAATTGATTACATAATGAATTATAAGTGTTGATAGCATTTTTATCATCAGGGTGATTGTCTAAATATAAGTTCATATCAACACATGCAAAAGATGTTTCCTGAACTTTTCTCATAAGTTCAGCTCTAGATGAGTCTTTCATTATCTTCTACCTCCTCTATATTTTTTTGGCTTAGCATATAATTCTTTGTTGTACATTTCAGACTCTAGTAAGTTTAGTTCTGGAAATATAGTTCCAAATTTTAATGCATCAGAAAGGCAGTACATTTCTGTGAAAATTTGATTATTAATGTATGGTCTAGCCAAAGATGGACCACAATTTTTTTTGATATCTCTAGTCTTATTTTCCAAGATGAAAACCTCCTTGTTGTAAATAGATAGGTAACTCTATCTAGTGTATAATATTCAATCATTTAAAAATCGTTACTAATAATAAAATATTAAATGAGAAAAATAAAAAAGATAATAAAAGAAAGAGGTTATTTATGTTATTATAAGTTTATGTGTTATTGTAAACTATAAATTATTTAGTAAAATTAAAGTAAAAATTATAGTATTTTGTGGATGAAGGTAGACTTTTTTGTAAAATATTATTAACATAAATATACGAGGTGATTAGATGAGTGAACTATCAGGAAAAGGCTGTGAAATTATAGTTCCTTTTGAGGAAAGACTTCCAGTAAGAGATATAGAAAAAAGTATAATAAAAAAATATAGGAAAAATTTATGGTCTAAGTTTATGAAGGCAATAAGAGATTATAAATTGGTTGAAGAAGGTGATAAGATAGCTGTAGCGATTTCTGGTGGAAAAGACAGTATTCTTATGGCTAAAATGTTTCAAGAGTTAAAAAAACATGGACAAGTTAATTTTGATGTTGAATTTATTGCTATGGACCCTGGATATCATGCAAATATAAGACAATTACTTATAGATAATTGTGAGTATCTAAATATACCAATACATTTATTTGATTCAAGGATATTTGAGATAGCAGATGAAATAGCAAAAGATTATCCATGCTATATGTGTGCAAGAATGAGGAGAGGAGCATTATATTCAAAGGCAGAAGAATTAGGGTGTAACAAACTTGCATTAGGTCATCATTATGACGATGTAATAGAGACAACAATGCTTAACTTATTATGTGCTGGAAATTTTAAAACAATGCTTCCTAAACTTAATTCTACTAATTTTGAAGGTATAAAAATTATAAGACCACTTTATTATATAAGAGAAGAACATATTATAAGATTTATTCAAAATAGTGGTATATGGCCATTAAATTGTGCATGTATGGTTGCTGCTAAAAAAACAGGTAATAAAAGATATGAGATAAAAGACTTAATAAAGAGTTTAGAATCAAATTTTAAAAATGTAGAAAAATCTATATTTAAGGCGGCAGAAAATGTAAATCTTGATTCAGTACTTGGTTGGCAAAAAGATGGAGAGAAACATTCTTTCTTAGAAAATTTTGAATAAAAATAGTTAAAAAGAATCACTATAAACAATTGGAAAGGGTGTTTATATTGAAAAGAGTATATATAGATTTTGAAATGAATATGCCAAATTCTAAATCAAAAAGAGCAGTATTTAATTCTGATATAATTGCAATCGGAGCAGTTATGTATGATGAAAAAACAAAAAATATTGATAAATTTAAATCTTTAATAAGACCAGTAAGTAATGAGGAGTTGTATCCTCATATACAAGAATTAACACATATATCTTCTGAAGAATTGAAGAGTGCACCAAGTTATGAAGAGGTCATGAGAAAGTTTAAAAAATGGCTTGGCATATTTTCTGATATTAAAGGAATATATACTTTTGGTAATTTGGATTTGACATGTTTCAATAACACAGATATGAGAAGTGCTAAAAAAAATAACCATCCAAGGTTTGTAAATAACATTAGAGATTTATTTGTAGATATAAAAGAAAAATATATAAATTGTGGTATGAGATGTATGAACTATATATCATTGAAAAATTTACTTGAATTTGTTAACTTAGAGTTTAGTGGAGATGCCCATGACCCATTAAATGATGCATATAATTTATTTATTTTGGATGAGGCAATCACAAATAATGTAGATATACAAAATCTTTTAATAATACGTGACATAATAAGACCACCATTTAACGATATAAATTCTAATTTAGATAATTGTTTTAACAAATTTAAGGAGTCATTATATAAAAAAGAAGGAAATTATAATATTGTAGATTTTTCTGTTGAAATAATAAAAACTGTGAGAATGTACTTATTAACAATCATAGATGTAAATATACAAAATTTAGAAATTATGAAAGATATAAGTAAAAAAATGGATACTATAGATAAATTGAAAGATATAGAGGAAGGCTATTTTTATTTATTAGAAGATGTGTACTTCGATATGAAAGATGTACTAGAAGATTTAATGCTTTATAGAATGAATGAAGATGAGTACAAGTATGAGATAAAAAATATAATAAAAATGTTTGATGAAGACTTAGATAATGAAAAAATATATATAAATAAATGTAATAACTTAAATGTTGTTAATAAGATATAAGAAATTATAAATAATAGAGTAGAACTTGACAATTATAACAATTTTTTATAAAACTGAATCAAGATAAAATTAAATTAATATAAAAATAATATACAATAAAAAATGTAGAGAGATACTTACTTTCTACATTTTTTTATTGTATATTGCTTTAGGTTTAAAAATATATTATATACTTTATAATCAATATATTTTATCTATATTTTACACTTATAAAATATGAAAACTACTTATTGCGAAAGTAATTGATTTGTTGTATTATAATTTACATGAATTATGTAGGACAATCAAAAGTCAGTATTATAAGAGTACATATATTCAAATTTTTAACAATTAATTTATATAATTAAAAAATGAAGGGTAGGATGAAGTCATGGGTTTTAGAGAAGTAAAAATTGAGGAATTACAGTTTAATCCATTTACTAAGATTGGCAAAGAATGGTTACTTATAACAGCTGGTGATTCAGAAAAGTTTAACACAATGACTGCTAGCTGGGGTGGTGTTGGAGTCTATTGGGGTAAAAATGTTGTTACAACTTACATAAGACCACAGAGATATACAAAAGAATTTGTAGATAGTAATGATACATTTACAGTTGCCTTCTTTGATGAAACGTATAGAGAAGCTTTAAATATTTGTGGCACTATTTCTGGTAGAGATATAAATAAAATAGAAAAAGCAGGACTTACACCATATTTTGTGGATGATACGGTAGCTTTTGAAGAAGCTAATATGATTATAGTATGTAAAAAGCTATATCATGGTAATATGCCACCAGAAAACTTTGATGCTAAAGAAAATGATAAAAAATGGTATCCAGAGAAAGATTACCATACTATGTACATTTCAGAAATTATAAAAGTTCTTGTAAAAGAATAATTATAATAAAAAATATATGAAAAGAACTTATTATAAGTAAATGACTGTGCTTTCTTATCTGATATCTAAGTAGATGCTAGTAACTAAATAAATATTAATTTTAAATAAATACTATTATAAAAAAGATGAACTATATTTACTATAGTTCATCTTTTTATTTATATAAGCACTTATATAAGTAGAGATTTATTTGAATAAAAGTATTTATTTGAAATACTTGAGTATACTTTATAAGTATTTTTATGCTAACTAGAAACACTTAATTTATGGCATTTGTATTTGATTTATTTTAATGTAAATAATTTCAAAGTTAATTTTATTCAATATAGTACTATAAAAGTATAAATAACATTTAATAAAAATATATATTATATTAGGTATTTTAAATAAATTTTTTAAAGGGTGATTTTTTATGGAAAATATAACTAGTTATTTTACAACAATACTATGTGTATTTATATGCTTATCATCTGTATTTATATTTACTCAACTAGCTAGAGTATTTATTAATAAGAAGAAGATTAATCAAAAAATTAAATCAAGAAACGGATTTAGGTATGATAGAGATTTTATTGAAGCCAGAAGAGAAGAAATACATATAAAGGATAACAATAATAATAAAAATAAGAGTAACAATAAGAAATTAAAGGGAGAAAAAGTATTTAAATACGATAATGGTGATTTATATAAAGGTGAGTTTGTTGATGGAAAGAAAAATGGATTTGGAATATATATTTTTTCAAGTAAGGAAAAGTATGAAGGATTATGGAAAGATGACAAGATGCATGGAATAGGAAAATATACTTATAGAGATGGTTCAATATATACAGGTGAATTTAAATACGGATTAAAAAATGGTTTGGGAAAATTAACATATCCCAATAATGACATTTATAAGGGATATTTTTTAGATAATAAGAAAAATGGTAAGGGTGTATTATATAAAAATGATGGAAATAAACAAGCAGGAATATGGGAAGATGATGAACAATGTAAAAGTTTAGATTTTAAAGATTTAAATAATAATAAAATAAATAATGTTTATCAAAATAGATTAAATAACAATAAATTAAAAGTTTAATTATTCTAATAAAAAAATCTTTATTTATGATGGAATATAGGATATATCTATGTTGTAATTTGTAAAATCTTCCTATATCATATAAAATTAAGTATTGATTAGTCTATTACATAAATATAGAATATAAATATATCCATTTAATAATAAGGAGAAGAGATATGAAAGAGTATGTAGTTGTGGATTTAGAAACTACAGGATTAGATCCATATAAAGGTTGTGAAATAATAGAAATAGGAATAACAGAAATAAAAAATGAACAAATTGTAAAAAACTATTCAAGGTTGATAAAACCTAAGGGGATAATTTCTTCATTTATAACAGAATTGACACATATAAGTAATGAAATGGTAGAAAATGAAGAACCACTAGAATTAGTTTTACCTAGATTTAGAAAATACATAGGTGATAGAACTATAATTGCACACAATGCGAAATTTGATTTAAAATTTTTAAATTACTATCTTAGAATGTTAGATTTAGAACCAATAAACAATTATATATGTACAGTAGAGTTATTAAAAAAATGTAAAAGTTATAAAGGAAAAAACAAGAAACTTGAAACAGCTTGTGCTTATTACAACATAGAGAATATAAATGCTCATAGAGCTGACAGTGATACATTAGCAACTGCAAAACTATTTTTGAAAATAAAAGATGAATATTAATTATAAATATAGAGAAAATTAGTGAAAATATCCTTTATAAAATTGACCCTTAAGCTTACAATTTTGTTCTTTGATTTATTTTGTAGAACAATGTATAATGTACCTTATATGAAGAAGGGAGACTAAAATGGGTTATTACAATGATAATGATAATAATAAAATAAGACGTAAAAAAATTAGTAACAACAAAGATAGTAATAAAAAATCTAAACATTCTTATACTTCGGCAAATAAAAAAAATAAAAGTCCTAATACAAGTTCCAGTAAAAGAATGAGTGAAAAAGTAGATTCACAGAATCTTATAAAAAGAGATAGAGATAGTTTTACAAGAGATAATGTAAGACCTTTAAATACAGATTACAATCAAAGAGAAAGAAGAAGAGTCGAGTATAAACAAAGAGAGAAAAAATTAAAAAGTAAAAAAAGAAAAAAACAAAAAAGGATTAGAATAGTTAGGGCATTATTATCTATTATGTTAGTTGCACTAATTATATTTTCAGTGGCAGGTGCAATATTTACAGTTTCAGCTATAAAAGGGTCACCAGAAGTTACTAAAAAGTTAATTAGGTCTAAATATATAAGTAGTGAGGTTGTAAGTATAAAACAAATGCCAAATGATTTAAAACATGCAATAGTTTCCATAGAAGATGAGAGATTTTATAAGCATAAAGGAGTAGATGTTATTTCTCTAGTTAGGTCAGTATTAAACAATGTGTTTACAGATACAACACAAGGTGCAAGTACTATAGATATGCAAGTTTCAAAAAACCTGCTTACTAGTAATGATAAAACTATGAAGCGGAAAATAAGGGATATGTATAATGCTAAGCAGATGAATAAGATTATGACTAAGGATGAAATTCTTGAAGCATATTTAAATAATATGTATCTAGGTAAAAATGCATATGGAGCTGCAAAGGGAGCTGAAGTCTACTTTGGTAAAAAGGTTAGTGAATTAAATTTAGCTGAGTGTGCTATGTTAGCTGGTATGACAAATAATCCTGCAAGGTATATTGACCATGGAGAGGCTAAGAAGAGACAAGTGATTGTGTTGTATAAGATGCATCAGCTTGGTTATATAACTGATAAGGAGTATAGAATAGCAAAAGCTGATGACACTCCATTTAAATCAGAAATTGATTAAAATTGTAAGAATATAGTATTTCAATAGTTTAAACAAACGAAAATGTAATAAAAAAGGTGATTTGCCACCCATTTGCCACCATAATTATAATTTAATAGCAAATTGTTTTAATGTACAAATCCGATAATATAATATTGTTTTAAATACTACATTATGCTAAAATTTAATTGTATTTTGTAAATTAAAAAACTTATAATTTAGTTTTCTAGGGTTCCGCATTTTATAATGGTCAGGTCCAAGAGAAAACGCACAATTGTTGTGTACACGGAAGGATAAAAGCCTGGGAGATATTTAATAATATTTCTATAGGCTTTTTTATTTTTACATATTTTAAATTTGAGGAGGTTTTCTAATGAAAAAATTTGTTATTGAGGATGCATTTTGGAATCTATTTCCTAGTGCAAAAATTGGAGTTGTTATTTGTAATGATATAGATAACTCTATAAAAGATGAAGACTATAAGAAAATAATTTTGAAGGGAGAAGAAGAAGCATTAAAATACTTGGGGGACTCAGAATTTAGCAACAACCAAGTGATTAAAGTATGGAGAGAAGCATTTAAAAAATTTAAAACGAAAAAAGGAGCAAGGTCTTCTATTGAAGCATTATTAAAAAGAGTTCATAATGGAAATAATATAGGAACTATTAACCCTTTAGTGGATATCTACAATTTTATCTCATTAAAATATGCATTACCTTGTGGAGGGGAGGATATAGATAAATTTATAGGAGATATTAGGCTAACTAGAGCAATTGGTAATGAGGAGTTTATCCCACTAGGGACAGATGAAAATTCATTTCCATATGAAGGAGAAATAATTTATAAAGATGATGGTGGAGCAATTTGTAGATGTTGGAATTGGCGTGAAGCAGTGAGAACAATGCTTACTGAAGATACTAACAATGCCTTTTTATGCATTGAATTAGTAGATGAAAGTAGATTTAAAGAATTTGAAAATGCTTTAAATGAATTAGCTAAAATAGTTCAAGAAAAATTGGGTGGGAATTGTAAAATTTCAATTTTAGATATTGATAATAAAGAGGTATCAGTGGATTAATATGGAGGTGCTGTTGTAATGGACTATTCTAGTTATAAAGATACTTATATTTAGGGTAAGAAGGTCTATTTTAGATATAACGATTATCAAAGGATATAATATAGAAAATAAAAATGTAGAATATAAAAAGCCTTTAAAATAAGAAAAAAATGTATTTTAAAGGCTTTTATTATACTCTTTTTTATTTGCATAATTAACAATAAAAATATATTGTTAATTATAATATTTTTATTGAAAAACGATATAATATAATGTATTATACTATATATAAAATATTTTAAAGGAGTTGGCATGATGTCTAATAAACTTATAAAAAATTTACTAAGTGGTATATTACAAATTTTATTTTTTCTTTTAGGATTAGTAATTGTTGCAGGAGGATTTAAAAGTTTTATGTACCTCTGTTTTAGTGGAGAAGCAACTCTACAAGGTACTATTTATGGAATATTAATGTTTATTTTAGGTGTATCATATTTTATCATTATAAAATCATTGATAGAAGTATTAGGTAGTTCTGAATATAGCCTATTTGTAAAAGAGAATGTAAAAAGATTTAGGATTATTGGATATCTTTTGCTTTTAAACTCTCTAATTGAGTTTATTTCAACTTTTGGTACTACTGGAAAAGGAATGAGATTTCTAGATTTAGGATTTGGATTTTATTTTACTGTTCCAGTATTTGTATATTTTATAACTTCTCTGATGAGTTTTGTAATTGCAGATGGATTTGTAAAGGCAATAAAGATAAAAGAGGATAATGATTTAACTATTTAGGTGTGACACTTTAATATATAGGAGATAAATAACCCGAAAAGAGTGATTAACTAGTAATTTAAAATATATTAGGGTATAATACATAAACTATAATGCTAAAATTAAAAGATTATAATACTAAAATATAATTATGTTTTAATTAAAATAAAGAACTTTATTAGTAGATATTAAAAGCACATTTTTTATAAAAGTGCTTTTTTATAATTTATGAAAGGTATAATTATAAAAGTCTTATTCAATAAAATTTATAATTAATTTAGATATATTTGTAAATAATCAGTATAAAATAGATGTTTTAATAGCATAAAGGCATAATTAGAAGGTTATTAAAATTTATTAGATATTACTCTAGTTTATTTTAAAAAAAAGTATTATAATATTCCTTGTGTGAAAATATAGGAATTTTTATTAAACAGTTTTAATGTGTAAATAACATTCTACACTATTGTAATTAAATATGTAAAAAGTAAAATATTTAAATAGATATATTTTAAAATCTAACTTTTAATATTGTAAAAAAATTAGAAATTTAACAAAAAGTACAAAAATTCACATTTTTTTCATAAAGTGTTTGACTAAAAAATTCACATGTTGTAGAATTAAGGTAGCAGGAGTTTTGAGGGAGGTGTAAATAATGATAAGAAAAATACCACAAGCAGAACTAAAAGTAATGAAATTCATTTGGAAAGTAGATGTTACAGTGACATCAAAAGATGTTATTGAAGCTATGGAACAAAAATATGGCTGGAAACAAACCACCACACTGACACTTTTATCTAGGCTGGTAAAAAGAGGATTCTTAGATGCTCAAAAAATAGACAGATATACACATTACACAATAAGAGTAAAACACAAAGATTATTTAAGTTTTGAGACAAAGGATTTCCTAAGTAATATACATGATGACTCTTTAAGAAGCTTAATTTCAGCATTACATGATGATGAAAATATAGGTAAAGATAAGCTAGATTTTCTAGAAAGTTATTTTGATAATTTAAAGGATGAATAATTATATGCTATATGTTTTTGAAAATCTTATAAAGACAACTATTGTATGTAGTCTTGGTATTTGTCTATTATTATTTTTGAAAAGATATTTATTTAAGAAGTTTAGTAAGAGATTCAATTATTATATTTGGTTGATAATAGTCTTTAGAATGTTACTTTTTCTATTTAATTATACAATAGTATATGAAGTAAAAGAACCCAAAGAAAATGCAGTAAGAAATAATATTACACAAATTGATATTTCTACAGATAATAATCTTATGCTGTATGTAGCTTATTTATGGTTATTTGTAACTATAGTCATTGCAGTTTATACATTTATAAAGTATACAAGATTTAAAAATCTAGTTGTTGATGTATCTTATGATATTGAAGATAATGATATAAACTGTATCTACAAAAACTTGTTAAAAGAATTAAATATAAAAAAGAAAATTGAATTAAGAGGTTCTGATGAATTGGTAAGTCCAGCAGGCATGGGATTATTTAAATCTTACATATTCTTACCAGACTATCCTTATAGTAAAGATGAACTAACTTGGATTTTGAAACATGAATTAATGCATTTTAAAAATAAAGATATTTTAATAAAGTTTTTAGTTTTGTCTGTTAGAATAATATATTGGTTTAATCCACTTGTATATGTAATGAGCAATAAAGTAAATCTAGATTGTGAATTATGCTGTGATGAAAGTGTTTTGATTGATTGTTCTTTAAAGAATAAGAAGGAGTATGCATTAGCACTTATAAAGTCAATTAAACTTAGTAAGAATTATAATAGTGGTATTTTAACAACAGAGTTTAATAAGACAAGTTTGGAAAAGAGACTTGACAGTATTGTTAAGAAAAAAGGTAAAAGTGGAATATTGGTGTTATTGATTTTGATTACATTATTTTCAGTTACATATTTTAATTTTGAAAGTATTAGTTTTGATAATTCAAATTCTTTAAGGAATATGGGGATTTTACAAAAATCAGGAGTAGATCTTAAGGAAGAAGATGATATTAGCATGAGAGTTATAAATTAATAGATTAATATATGTAATGAAAAGGTATATTGTCATATTATTAATAAATTAGGAGGAATTATGAAATGAAAAATTTAAAAAAAATTTTAATAATTACAGGTTGTCTAACTCTAATATCTACTAGTTTGGTATTTGCAAATACTACTACTGATGTAGATACATCAAAGGATGATGATTCAATAATAAGTTCATGTACTATAACTGGTTATGAATTTACATATGAAAACGCACCACAATCTGTAAAATTTGATTATGAAAAAAAATGTGAAGCGCTAAATATAAAACCATCTAAAAATGATATAATTTTTGTTAACAAAGATTCTATAGATGCAAATGATGTAGAAAACTATGTTGAGCCAAAAGCATATATTATTAGATATAAAAAAGGTTATGTTTTTGAAGTTACTGGACCTAAGAGTTATACATTAAATGTAAGTAATACTGTAGTCGGATATAATCGTGTTGAATCAGGTAATCCTGTGCATTTAGTTCAACTTTTATGTAGAACCTTAGATGGTTCAAGTATTGATGATGATAGTGAATTTGGACCTGCTACATATAATGCAGTTAAGTCACTTCAAGGAAGACTTGGATTAACAAGAGATGGAATTGTTGGAAGAAGTACTTGGGATGCAGCTGGAAGACGTCTTTAAAAAGAAAGCTATTGCACAGATAATTTTAAATTGCTGAATCTGTAAACATTTACATGTATTCTTTAAACAAAAATTTATTTTTTAAGTGATAATTAAATTTTTACTAATAGGGCTATGGCTTTAAAAATCATAGCCTTATTTTGATATATTTTTCATTTTTGCAAAAACTATTAACCCTTTAAGAAAAATTCTTGTTTATTTTGAAAAATTTCTTTCTTCAAAATAAATACTTAAATGAGCTAAAATTTGAGCACAATTTCTAATTTTCTGAGTCCATTTTTAAGAAATATACATGGTTGTTAAGTATAGTGATGTGTGCAAATAATTATCCAAAGTAAAAATAGATTTCAATTTAGTAACTTTTCTTAATAATCTATTCTAACTTTACATTGAATTTGTAGTATATATCGATGTATTTATTTCTTGAGGATACTTAAAATATGTTACTAATTCATTCCAATTGTTTCACCAACCTCTTAATACTATTGTATATTGATTGTACTATTTCATATTATTAAAACCCCTTTTATGCCTTCTAAGTTAATACATATAGCTATATATACTGTTTTGTTTATTATTCCACCTCACTTCTAACTTTATAATGTATAGCATCTATAAATACAATTGAATAAATTATATTAAGAGGTCTAAGTTACCATTTATGAGCTAAAGGAATAACTTTATCAGTAGTTTTAGTTATTAGTGAATGAGATAATATCAATTCCATAAGTACTTTTAAGATGACTTAATATATTTTGAGTAGACATGCCTTTTAAGTATATTCCAATCACTTGATTTTTTATTCCTAATATATCATTTTCATAGTTTCTAATTACCTTTAGTTCAAAATCTTCATTTCGCTTTCTTGAAATATTTAAAGTTATTTCTCCAAAATCTGATTTAATATTTTTATTTCTATATCCATTTCTAGAGTTTTTAGTATTTTTGTTCTTATTATCGTTCTATCATAACCTAAAAGTTCATCAAGCTCCGCTTCTAACATTTAATGGATTGTACTTTAAAATAAATCTTTTAGTATATCTTGAATATCTGTAATTGTTTTGACATCATATTCTTCAATAAATTTTTTTAATATTTTAGTTTTTATTAAACATAAAAAGTGTACATCTTCCTTTGTATAGTAGTGATGTTTTAATTATTATAACTTTTTAGAAGAATACAAACTTTATTTTAAAGACACTCAAAATGGTGTTTTTATACCTTTATTTGATATGTATAATTTTACTTATAACATAAACTTATATAAAACAGATATTTTAATAACACAAAGGTACAATTAGGAGATTGTTAAAATTTATTAGATATTACTCTAGTTTATTTAAATAAAAGTATTATAATATTCCTTGTGTAAAAATATAGGTAGTTTTGTTAAATAATTTTAATGTGGAAATAACATTCTACACTATTATAATTAAATACGTAAAAAGCAAAATACTTGAATAACTATATTTTAAAATCTAACTTTTAATATTTAAAAAAATTAGAAAATTAATAAAAAGTACAAAAATTCACATTTTTTCATAAAGCGTTTGACTAAAAAATTTACATATTGTAGACTTAAAGTAGCAAGAGTTTTGAGGGAGGTGTAAATGATGATAAGAAAAATACCACAAGCAGAACTAAAAGTAATGAAATTTATTTGGAAAGTAGATGCTACAGTGACATCAAAAGATGTTATTGAAGTTATGGAACAAAAATATGGTTGGAAACAAACCACTACACTAACACTTTTATCTAGGTTAGTAAAAAGAGGATTCTTAGATGCTCAAAAAATAGACAGATATACACATTACACAGTAATAGTAAAACACAAAGATTATTTAAGTTTTGAGACAAAGGATTTCCTAAGTAATATACATGATGATTCTTTGAAAAGCTTAATTTCAGCATTGCATGATGATGAAAATATAGGTAAAGACACGCTAGATTTTTTAGAAAGTTATTTTGATAATTTAAAGAATGAATAATTATATGCTATATGTTTTTGACAATCTTATAAAGACAACTATTGTATGTAGTTTTGGTATTTGTCTATTATTATTTTTGAAAATATATTTTTTTAAGAGGTTTAGTAAGAGATTTAATTATTATATTTGGTTGGTAATAGTCTTTAGAATGTTACTTTTTCTATTTAATTATACAGTAATGTATGAAGTAAAAGATCCCAAAGAAAATACAGTAGGAAATAATATTACACAAATTGATATTTCTATAGATAATGATTTTATGCTGTATTTAGTTTATTTATGGTTATTTGTAACTATAGCCATTGCAGTTTATACATTTATAGAATACACAAAATTTAAAAATCTCGTTGTTGATGTATCTTATGATATTGAAGATAATGATGTAAATTGTATCTATAAAAATTTGTTAAAAGAATTAGACATAAAAAAGAAAATTGAGTTAAGGGGTTCTGATGAATTGATAAGTCCAGCAGGTATGGGATTATTTAAATCGTACATATTCTTACCAGACTATACTTATAGTAAAGATGAGTTAACTTGGATTTTGAAACATGAATTAATGCATTTTAAAAACAAAGATATTTTGATAAAGTTTTTAGTTTTGTCTGTTAAAATAATGTATTGGTTTAATCCACTTGTTTATATAATGAGCAATAAAGTAAATCTAGATTGTGAATTATGTTGTGATGAAAGTGTTTTGACTGATTGCTCTTTAAAAGATAAGAAAGCATATGCGTTAGCACTTATAAAGTCAATTAAACTTAGTAAGAATTATAATAGTGGTATTTTAACAACTGAATTTAATAAGACAAATTTGGAAAAGAGACTTGATAGTATTATTAAGAAAAAAGGGAAAAGTGGAATATTGATGTTATTGATTTTGTTTACATTATTTTCAGTTACATATTTTAATTTTGAAAGTATTAGTTTTGATAATTCAAATTATTTAAGAAATATAGGGATTTTAGAAAAAACAGGCGCAGATCTTAAGGAAGAAGATGATATTAGCATGAGAGTTGTAAATTAATAGATTTTTATAGTATTATAATTTATTAACAAATTAGGAGGAATTTTGAAATGAAAAGTCTAAAGAAAATTTTAATAGTCACAGGGTGTTTGACTCTAATATCTACTAGTTTAGTATTTGCAAGTACTAATAATGATGTAAATGTATCAAAAAGTAATGAAGAGCAAACAACAAATTCATTTACAATAACTGGTTATGAATTTATTTATGAGAATGCACCACAACCTATAAAATCTGATTATGAAAAAAAATGTAAAGAATTAAATATAAATCCATCTAAAGATGATACAATCTTTATTAATGAAAAATTTATAGATTCATATAATATTAATATAGATGATTATAATATTGAACCAAAAGCATTTATTATTAGATATAAAAAAGATTTAAATCGTTTTGATGTTACTGGTCCTATAAGTTATAGCGTAAATATAAATACCACTGTAGTAGGATATGGACATGTAGAAAAAGGGAATCCTGTGCATTTAGTACAACTTTTATGTCAACAAATAAATGGTTCTGATATTGATCCAGATAGTAAATTTGGACCTGCTACATATAATCAAGTAAAAATACTTCAAGGAAGACTTGGTGTAACAAAAGATGGTGTTGTTGGAAAAGCCACTTGGCAAGCTGCCGGAGAGCGTTATTAGAAAAGAGGTTGTCGCACTAAGAAATAGGGCGACAACCTTTTTATATAGAATATATTAATCAGTATCTTAGAGTCTAGAAATATTTTACAATAAATTCCATATAACTCTACCATCTATATCCTTAACATTTTGACAACCAGTCAAAATCATAGTCTCACATAACTCATTCCTAATCTTCTCTATAAAAAACTCCACACCATCAAGACCACCGCCAAAAGAAGCAGTAACAAAAGGTCTTCCCATCAAAACAGCATCAGCACCCAATCCAAGCATCTTAACTACATCAACACCAGTCCTAACTCCACCATCAACAAGTATTGTTATCTTTCCCTTTACAGACTTAGCTATATCTGGAAGTACCTCACAAGTACCAGGAGTATAATCAAGTACTCTTCCACCATGATTTGAAACAATAATGGCACTAGCACCAGACTCTACAGCCATCAAAGCATCATCTACAGTCATAATTCCTTTTATAATAAAAGGTAATCTAGTGGATTCAACCAATTCTCTAATCTCATCAATTGTTTTAGGAGAAAAAGGATTTTCTTGAAATTGATTATTAATAAGTCCACAAGCATCAAGGTCTACACCAACTGCAAAAGCACCTGCTTCTTCAGACAATCTAATTTTTTCTATTATCTTTGAATTATTCCAAGGCTTTATAAATACAATTCCATTTCCCCTATTATCCTTCAATACATCTAAATTATCCAGTAAAAAAGTATCTACATTAGTATCGCCAACCATAGCATAAATTCCAGAATTAGAACAACCTCTAACAACAGGCTCTATGTATTCTTTTTCGGAAACTTTACCACCCATGTTCAATATAGTACCTGATACAGGTGCAGCGAATATAGGAGAACTCATTTTTCTACCAAATAATTCTATGGATGTATCTGGCTTTGAAACATTATGTATGACTCTCATATTTATCTTTATTTTTTCTAGACTTTTTCTATTTTCAATGAAAGACGAACCACTTCCTTTACCACCCATACCAGGAACATCTCCAGCACAAGCTAATCCATTACAAATTTTACATACCTTACATGTTCCATTAAAGTTCTCTCTAGCTGATTTTAGTAAGTCATTGTAATTCATACAAAATCTCTCCTTTTTATAATATTAAAATTGAGTATTACTATATTGAAAATATCTTAATTGTAAATATATGGATGTTATTATGATGAGCTAAACTAGATAATACATATTAGATATTTTTTATTGTTGTAGATAGTTAAATTATATCATATTAGACAGTCAAATTTTGAAAAAAACTAACTTATTTAAGTATACATTTTGAAAAAATTAAAAAAGCTATATATAGATTTTTAAAGAAATCTATATATAGCTTTTAAGTTTATGTCAATCTTTTTTGTTAATGAATAAATAATATAGGATACAATATACAAAAAAGTTTCTTGAAATGCTAAGATAATCCCCATTTACAAAGCAACATCATTATACTGTGTAAATTTGAATCAACAATGTTTTCACCATATTTCATCATAAAATCCTCTAATTGTGTGTCAATAAATGAATAATATCCACTTATACTATCGATGTATGCAGTCATTAAGTGTATACATTCATCACTTTTATCTTTATACATATATATCTCCCCCTATATACAATATATAAATTTAGATACCAAATCGTATCATATTAAATAGTTAAGTGTGTAACATCTATGCAGTTATATATTTATATCATTATATTAATAACTAAAGTGAGTTTTGACAATAGATTTTGGGAAACTGGATGTTCAAATTGCAAACTTGGATTTTAAAATCATTAATTAAGATAGCGCATAGGAATATATGTATACATAACTTAATTATAAAGATTATAAACAATTACTTTTATTAACTTTATTTAAATGGTAGAATAACTTGGAGATTAATAATTATAAGGAGGATATAATATGAGTTTATATAAGTTTATATATGATGATAAGGAATATTTATTAAAAGAGGAGAACTGTAGTGCTTTAATAAATGATGAAGAAAATCCAGTTCAAGGAGTAAGTATTTCAAAAATAATTGATATACTTAATGAAGCAGAAGAAGTTGATTTTGATGTAGAATATTATCAAGAAGCATGTCCATTATGTTTAGAAGGAGTAAAAGAAAAGAAAAAATTCTTTCCTTTTTTAGAATATCACTTTTATATTTTCAGTAAAGATGGAGAATATGTAATAAGCAATATATCTGTTGATTATAAAGGACTATCTTTTAATAAACTATCAAGGGCAAATAAAGTTGATAATAGTTATATTGTAAGTGTGATAATTTGCGAAAATTGTCAGGATTATATAGTTCAGATAGAAAATTGTATAGTTTAGTGTAAAGTATGTCTTAATTTAAGAGAAATTTCTAAATTGAGACATCAACTTTTTTCAAAAATAGTATGGAAAATTACTAAATTTATGAGATAATGTAAGTCGGAGGTGAGTTACAATATATAGTAAATATTTGGAAGAGATAGATGATACAATTTTAGATTCAATGTTTAAACTAACCTTGAATGAAAGATTATTGACTAATAACGATTTTATTGAAAATAAAATTGATGTAGTAAAGAATTTAATTGATTGCTATAAAACTGAACAAAATAGTTTAATGTTATTAAAATCAAATTTTTTGCTAGCTTTATTATATGGTATTCAAGGGTTTAGTGAAAAAATGAAAGAGTATATTTTGATTTCCTGTAAATATATTGATAAATGCTTACCCAAAGATTATAAATTTTTAGCACGATTTTATTCACAAATAGCTATTTTAAGTTTAAAAAATGAAGATGTAAATAAGGCAAATTTATATATGGATAAATTTAATCTTATTTGTGATGAAAATAATTTTCTAATTGAAGAAATTATTTTTAAATCACAACTTATTTACATTAAGGCAAGTAAGTGTATAGAATCTTCTGTAATAATTAAAGAGATAGAAACGTTGTATATAAAGATAAAAGAAATTAACGATTTTAATTGTAAAAAAATATATTTTTTTATTATTGGTAAAATATATTTTTTGTTTTTGGATGATGCTCTAATTGCTAAGGTAAATTTTTTAAAAGCAAGAAAATATGCAGATTTACTAAAGGATATGCAAGTATCTTCACTATGTAATATAAAGATAGGTGAGTGTGAATGTTCGTTTGAAAATTATGAATGTTCCATGGAATATTTCAATGAAGTAATAAGCAATAAAAAGTATAGAAATGTAAATATAATTCAAAAATATAGAGCATCAAACAACATAACTAAAATATTAATAAAGACTAGAAATT
This sequence comes from Clostridioides difficile ATCC 9689 = DSM 1296, assembly GCF_001077535.1. Lineage (GTDB taxonomy): Bacteria > Bacillota > Clostridia > Peptostreptococcales > Peptostreptococcaceae > Clostridioides > Clostridioides difficile. The sequence continues at coordinate 2,609,229 of NZ_CP011968.1, read as the reverse complement.
ATCCTGTCGCAATAAATAATTTAGCAAAATCTGAAGTATATCTAGAAAAAATTAAAAATCATAGCTTAAAAGAAGTAGAGAAGTTTGATTTATTTATAAGTTTAGCCATGTATTATGCAAAAAGTAATGAAAAATCTTTTGAACAATCAATATGCTATTTAGATAGAGCTAAAAACATATTAAATATGATAAAAAATATAGAAGAATATATAATATATGATTTAGAAATAATTTATCACCAGGCAAAGATATATTATATCTTTGGATATTATGACAATGCCTTAAACACAAATAAAAAACTCCTTGAAAAATCTAAAAATGCTAAAAATTATAATTATGTGAAGTTAGCATATAAGAGTATATATTTGTGTTTTGAAAAGATTCAAAATTATGAAATGAGTATGAAATACTTTAAAATGTATTATGAGTTAAAAATGATGTATATAAAAGCTCGAAATAGAAATTATATAGATTCCTTAAATTATAGACATGAGTATATAGAAAAAGAAATAAATAACATGAGAAAAGTAAAACTTGATTTAGATAAAAAAAAGTATGTTGACCATTTGACAAGTGCATATAATAGAACTTTTTTGAACGATTTTTTAGAAAAACAAGAAGTTAGTGAATATTGCACAGCATTTATGATAGATGTAGATTACTTTAAAGAATACAATGATACTTATGGACACTACAATGGAGATATTGCTCTTAAAAATATAACTATAATAATAAAAAAATATCTAAAAAAAGACATGCTTATGATAAGGTATGGTGGAGAAGAATTTCTGATATTATCTGTATGTAAAGATTATAAAAAAAGTAAAATATTTGGAAGAAAATTATGTAGGATTGTAAAGAAATTTTTAAACAATAATTTGACAGTTAGTATTGGCATTGATACATGTAAAAATAGTAGTATAGATATAAAAGAAATAATTGAAAATGCTGATAAAGCTTTATATAAAGCAAAGGAAAGTGGTAGAAATAGATGTTTGCATTATCATGATTTTAAGAATTTTTAACTGTTGAAATAGGATTGGTGATTTACTTGAAAAGGAGTTTAATAGAAGATTTAAAGAGAAATATAAACAAGATAGAATACGATATGTTGACTAAATTCTATCTAAATTTGACAGATTTAAACTACATCTTGGATTATCACAAAGACCTTTTAAATACAAAATTAGAAGATAATAGTAGAGTCTATACTTTATATTTAATTAGTCTTATAAACTATATAAAAAAAGATAGAGAAGCATCATACAACTATTTGATAGAGTCATTAAAGTATATTAAAAAATTGTCATTAAAAGATGATTCAGATATAATATCTAAAATTTATATTTATCTTACTTTATCAGCTATTTCTATAAGAAAATATGATAAGGTAAATAATTTTTATTTCTCAGCAAAAAAAATTATAAGACAAAATCATTTAAATGAGTTGTTGGTATTGTTAAATATGAGTTTATGTGTAGAAATAAGTGCTTTATATCAGACCAAAACGGATGTAATAGCTTTAGTAGAAGAAGTGTCTTTTTTTAAAACTTTAAAAAATAAAGCTCTTGTAAGTAGGGCAAATTATATATTTGGGAGAGTTTATCTATATTTATTTAATAACTTTATAAAAAGTATGGAATACTTAATTGAATGTCTAAAATTGGCTCAAGAAAATAATTTATACTCTATAGAGGCTTTTTGTAAATGTATAATAAGTTTGTGTTATTTAGAGAGTGGAAATAATGTAGAAGCTATAAAATACATAAATAATGTATTAGATGTTGCACACAGTAATAACTCAATATCAGTAACTGAAAGAGTGTCTATAAAAATAGACCTTATATGGGCATATTTAAAAGAAGATATGAATAAAGAAGCAGAAGTTATTTTATTAAAGACTATAAAATTAATGAAAGTTGTTGAAGGTGTATATAAGGATTATTTATATTCATTTATATTTTTATATTCAGCTGAAATTGAGTTAAAGAAAGATAATTGTAGTTTTGAAAAGGTAAACACCTATTTAATTTTATCAAAAAATATATATAAAAGTTTTGGAGATGTTTTTATATATAATTCTAAACTAGATTACATATATAAGTTGTATGGAGATTTATATATAAAATTTGGTAATATAGATGAAGGTATAAGTTGTTATATAAAAGGTTTAAATTTAGTTAAAAAGAGTTCATTGAATCTTAGAAAAATATCTATATTTTATGGGCTAATAGCAAATGGATATGAGCTAAAAAAAGATTTTAAACTGGCAATAGAATATTATAAAAGTATGGATTGGTATTCTGATAGGTGGGAAAAAAATAATTCCTATAAAACATCTCAAGCAATTCACAAACAATATGAACTCAGACAAAAACAAGAGAGTTTAAGATTACTAGTGGATGATAATAAGAAATTAGAAAATGATATTTTAAAAGATGGACTTACTAAACTATATAATAGAAGATATTTGGAACAGCAGTTGGATTTATTTAATGGAACCAGAGACAAAAATATGGTTGCAATACTGGTCGATATAGATTGTTTTAAAAGTTATAATGATAATTATGGTCATCTAGCAGGGGATAAAGTTATAGTTAAGGTAACTGATATTATAAGAAGTGTATTTATAGATATTACCGAACACATAATCAGATATGGGGGAGAAGAAATTTTAATATTAGTAGATTCTATAGAATCAATCGGTGTTGAAGAGATTGATAATATAGAATTATATATTAAAAGAGTTTTCAAACTTCTTGAATTTGAGGGTATTGAACATATATATTCTAAAATAAAAAACTATATAACTATAAGTGCTGGAGTAAGTATAAAAAGGTGTCATAGTAGAAAAGATGTTGAAATATTAATTGAAGATGCAGATAAGAACCTATATAAATCAAAAAAAGCAGGTAGAAATCAATACATTATAATTTAAAATTGAGGTGATTTTGTTGCGAAAAAAAATAGGAATTATAGCCTCTGATATTGAATTAAAAGAAAGAATAGAAGAATTATATAGAGAAGATGTAGAAAATGGAACTATAATAATCGACATACTTAACCTAGACTTAATGGAAAATCAAGGTCGTATACTTGTTGAAAAAGGTGCCCAAGCTATAATTGGTAGAGGTGGAGGTTATAGTTTAGTAATAGATACAGTAAATGTACCTGTTATACCAATGAATATGAAGTCAACTGACCTTTTAAGAGCAATAGAAATAGCAAAGAAATATTCTAAAAAAGTAGTATTGATTCTTGGAGACAATGAAGTTTCTTTTGACTATGTTGGCTGGAGAAATGTCATAAGTACTGAAATAACTGAAGAATGGTTTGAATCTAAGTATGAGATAAGAAGTAAAGTTGTAAAATATATAGACCAAAAAGATGAAGTTGTAATCGTAGGAGGAGGTTTGGCATGTTCTTTTGCAAGGCAATATGGAATTGATAGTGTATTTGCAACTGCTAGTGATGAATCTATAAGAGAAGCTGTAGAATATTGTAAAAAATTATTAGATACATTAGGTGAAGAAAAGTTTAATAATGAAGTGTTACGAAATATACTTGATGGTATAAAAGATGGAGTAATTGCTATAGATAGTAATGGCAGTATAATTTTGTACAATGAAAGTGCAAAAAACATGCTTAAAGTAGAGAGAAAATGTGCACTTAATAAATACATCTTAGATGTATTTCCTAAAATGGAGTGGATGTTAGATTGTTTACATGAAAAAGAGGACGTAGAAGATAGAAAGATAAGAAATATAAATAATCTAATTGTTAATACTAGGACAACATTGATAAAAGTTGATAATAGTACTTATGGAGTTTTAGGAATAATACAAGATATAACCAAGTTACAAAACTTAGAAAGAAAAATAAGATTTGACTTGAATCAAAAAGGTCTCTATGCTAGATATACTTTTGATGATTTTTTATTTAAAGATAAATTAACTAAAGAATTTATTGAAGAAGCTAAAAAAATTGGAAAAAGTGATTATACAACTTTACTTTATGGAGAAAGTGGGTCTGGTAAAGAAATTATAGCTCATAGTATACACAATATAAGTAAAAGAAAAGATAGGCCTTTTGTTGCCATAAATTGTGCTACTATAGCAGAAAATTTACTTGAAAGTGAACTTTTTGGCTATGAAGAAGGTGCATTTACTGGTGCTAGAAAGGGTGGAAAAAGAGGGCTATTTGAACTTGCTCATGGAGGGACTCTTTTTTTAGATGAAATAAATAGTCTATCCTTTAATATTCAGACAAAACTATTAAGAGTAATAGAGGAACGTCAAATAATGAGAATTGGTTCTGATTATATAATACCTCTGGATATAAGGATTATAGCAGCAACGAATGAATCTTTAACCGAAAAAATAGTTATGGGTACATTTAGAGCAGACTTATTTTATAGATTGAGTAGTTTAGAGATAAATATACCTCCTTTAAGAGACAGAAGAGAAGATATAATACCTTTGTTTAACAATTTTGTAAATGAAGTATTAAAGGATGATGGTCTCAATGGAATAAACAGTATAGATGAAAATTTTGTTTTGACTAAAGATGAAATGGATAAGCTATATAATTATAGCTGGCCTGGAAATGTAAGAGAGTTAAAGACAATAGCTCAAAAATATGTTGTGACAGGTAAAATTAAATTGAGACAAGATAGAGATTTTAAAACTAAAAAATTACTTCCTAACTCTGAAGTAGACAAATTTAATTCTGAAACGACAGCAAGTGTAGAAGTCCAAGATGAATCTATAAATATAAGTAAGATAAATGATGGTAAGATAAGTATAGATATAAAAGAAGTAAATAAGTATGTTGAAGAAAAAATAATAAGTATGCTTTTTGCTCAGGGACTTTCTAAAAATGAAGTTGCACAAGTTCTTGGAATAAGCAGGACATCTTTATGGAAGAAATACAATAAAAATATTTAAATATAATTACATATAAATTATTTTGAAGTAATGTTAATTTTTTAAAACAAGTGTTAAGAAAAATTAACATTACTTTTTTGCAAATTTTTATTTTTTTAGACAGGCATATATATTTATAAGAAAAATAGTTAAAACACTTAATTTAATAATGAAAAAAATAATAATTCTAAACAAAATCAATTTTACATAAAGTGGGATTTATTGGCATAGTAATTGCTTAATATATAATGTAAGAGTAAATACAATTTTAGGGGTGATGGTATGAGTCAAAGTATGGTTGGTAAGCATGCAATGTGGCCAAAAGAAAATGATGTTATATTTAGCATATCTGGCAGAGCTCAAGCAGCAGAGAAGGCTTTTGGTATGGATAATGTAATAAATGCAACAATAGGCGCTCTAATGGATGATTCAGGAAAATTGATAACAATGAAAACTGTATATGAAGAATATAAAGTATTAGATAACTGTGAGATAGGTGCATATGCAGCTCTTGAAGGTCAACCAGATTACTTAGAAGCAGTTAAAAAAGTATTTTTCAGAGATTACTTACCAGAAGGACATATAAGAGTATTAGCTTCACCAGGAGGAAGTGGTGCAATAAAATTAGCTGTATGGAACTATACTAATGAAGGAGATGAGGTATTAACATCTGATTGGTTCTGGAGTCCATATGTAAGTATAGCTGAAGAGGCTAATAGAAAAGTAGTTAATTACCAACTTTTTGATGAAAATAGAAGGTTTAATTTTGAGTCGTTTAAAGAAAAATTTGTAAATATAGCAGAAAAACAAGGTAGAGTCTTTACAATTATAAACACACCAGCGCATAATCCAACTGGATATAGTGTTGCAGATGATGAGTGGGATAAAATATTAGACTTATCAAAAGAAGTCGCAAAAGATAAAGACAAAAAGATAATATTTTTCGTAGATTCAGCATATATTGACTTTGCAGGTGATGATGATGTATGTAGAAAGTTTTTTAAGAAATTTTCTAATTTGCCTGAAAACGTTCTCGTATTGGTTGGATTCAGTATGTCAAAAGGATTTACAGCTTATGGTATGAGAATGGGAGCTATAATTTGTATATCTTCAAGTGAAGATGTAGCTGAAGAGTTCCATTACTCATGTGTTCATTCATGTAGAGCAAATTGGTCAAATTGTAATAGAAGTGCTATGGCAGTATTATCTAACATTGTAAATGACCCTAAAAAATTCAAAGAATATGAGGATGAAAAAGAAATATACAAAAACATGCTTACTAGAAGAGCAGATGTATTTGTAAAAGAAGCTGAAAGAGTAGGATTAGAAATTCTTCCATATATAGCAGGTTTCTTTGTAAGTATACCATGTGATAATCCAAAAGAAGTATGTGAAGAATTGACTAAACATAATTTATTTGCAGTTCCATTAAAAATGGGCTTAAGATTTGCAGTTTGTGCAGTTTCTGAAGATAAATGTAAGAAAGCACCAAGTATTATAAAAGAAGCACTTGAAAGTTTAGAAGTAAAAATAAATAATTAATTTCATTGAACAAATTGGGTGGACTATGAATTTAATAATTGTAGATGGAGGGAATTTTATATGAAACAATTGATGACAGGTAATGAAGCAATTGCACGTGGAGCCTATGAGGCTGGTGTTAAATATGCATCTGCATATCCAGGGACTCCAAGTACAGAAATATTAGAAAATATAGCAACATATAAAGATGCAATAGTTGCAGAGTGGGCTCCAAACGAAAAGGTAGCACTTGAGGCTGCTATAGGGGGTTCAATTGCAGGAGCAAGAACAATGGCTTCTATGAAACATGTTGGTTTGAATGTTGCAGCTGATCCAATATTTACTTATGCATATACAGGGGTAAATGGTGGTATGGTACTTATTACAGCAGATGAGCCGGGAATGCATTCATCTCAAAATGAGCAAGACAATAGGATGTATGCAAAATTTGCAAAGATACCTTTATTTGAACCATCAACTAGTCAAGAAGCTAAAGATATGATAAAAGAAGCTTTTGAAGTTAGTGAAAAATACGATACACCAGTTTTATATAGAGTTACAACAAGACTTTGTCATTCAAAAGGATTAGTGGAGTGCTATGATAGAGAAGAAGTTGAAATTAAAGAGTATGTTAAAAATGCTAAGAAAATGGTAACTGTTCCAGCAAATGCTCAAATAAGAAGGGGCGTTGTTGAAGAAAGAATGGAAATTCTTAAAAAATTCTCAAATGAAACTGATTTAAACTACTATGAAATAAATGATACAAAAATAGGTGTTATAGCATCTGGTATGTGTTGTAATTTTGCCAAAGAAGTTTTTGGAAAAAATGCATCATATATGAAACTAGGATTTACAAATCCATTACCTTATGAAAAAATAAAAGAATTTGCAGAAAAAGTTGATAAAATATATGTTATAGAAGAAAATGACCCATTTATAGAAGAACAAATAAAAGCATATGGAATAGATTGTATTGGAAAAGATGTAATACCACCATATGGAGAAATGACACCAGATGTTTTAAGAAAAGCTATATTTGGAAAAACAAATGATACTATAGAATACAAATCTGAATTAGTAACACCAAGACCACCAAGTTTCTGTGCAGGATGTCCACATAGAGGATTCTTCTATGAACTTGGAAAGAGAAAAAATTTAATAGTTGGTGGAGATATAGGTTGTTATACTCTTGGATTTGCTCCTCCATATAATGGAATAGACTATGTTGTTTGTATGGGTTCTGCTTTTGGAACTGCACATGGAGCTCAAAAAGTTCTTAATATGAAGGATGATAATGAAAAAAGATTGGTAGGTGTACTTGGAGACTCAACATTCTTCCATACAGGAATAAATGGACTTTTAGATGTTGTTTACAATAGAGGTAATTCTATTTCGGTTATATTAGATAATAGAATAACTGGAATGACAGGTCACCAAGAAAACCCAGGTTCAGGATATACTTTACAAGGTGCTAAAACTAAAGAAGTTGATATAGAAGGATTAGTTAAAGCTTGTGGAATAGAACATGTAAGAGTTATAAACCCTAATAATTTAAAAGAAGTAAATGAAGCACTAGATTGGGCTTTAGCTATAGAAGATGAACCATCAGTAATAATAACAAGATGGCCATGTGTACTTAAAAAATTCTCTAAAGAAGATATAGAAGAATTTAATAATCCATTTAAGACTAAGTGTAAAGTTGACCATGATAAATGTATAGGATGTAAATTATGTTTGAAAACTGGATGTCCAGCTCTATCATTTGATAAAGAGAATAAGTTATCAAATATAGATAGAAATCAGTGTGTAGGATGTGGAGTATGTGCACAAGTTTGTCCAAAACAAGCAATAGTTAAGGAGGAAAAATAATATGACTAAGAGTATACTTTTGGTAGGTGTAGGAGGTCAAGGAACTATACTTGCTAGTAAATTATTAACTATGGGATTGATGGAAGCTGGATATGATGTAAAGATGAGTGAAATACATGGAATGAGTCAAAGAGGAGGTTCAGTTTCCTCACAAGTTAGATATGGAGATTGTGTTCATTCTCCAGTTATAGAAATTGGTGGAGCAGATATATTAGTATCTTTTGAAAAAATGGAAGCTTTAAGATGGTTCAATTATTTAAAACCAGAAGGAAAAGCTTTAGTAAATAATCATAGGATAGATTCTATGACTGTTTTAATCGGAGGAGCTGAATATCAAGAAAGTGATATAGATGCAGAGTTAAGTAGATTAAATGCAAAAGTTATAAATGCAGCTGATAAAGCTGAAGAACTAGGAAATTCAAAAATAATGAATGTTATTTTATTAGGATGTCTAGTTAAATCTATGCAATTAGAGTCTATTGATTGGGAAAAAATTATAAGTGAAAATGTTAAACCAAAATTTGTTGAATTAAACATAAAAGCTTTCCATGAAGGTATGGAAATGGTTAGCAAATAGTTTATAATAGATATAAATAGACTATAGAAATTAAGGTGAAAGGAAGAAAATTATGACTTACAGAATATTAGCCATAAATCCAGGTTCTACTTCTACAAAAATAGCAGTATATGATGGAGAAGAACAAATTCTTGTGAAGACGATAGACCATCCAGCTGAAGAGATTGCAAAATATAATACTATACAAGACCAGTTTGAAATGCGTAAGGAAGCAGTTTTGAATATTCTTAAAGAAAATAGTATAGACTTAAAATCTCTTAGTGCAATAGTAGGAAGAGGTGGAGTTTTACCACCAGTAAAATCAGGAGCATATTTAGTAAATGAAGAAATGATTGATGTACTAAGACATAGACCAGTACTTGAACACGCTTCCAATTTAGGTGCTGTTGTGGCACATGCAATATCAGAACCTCTTGGAATCAACTCATATATTTATGATTCTGTTGCAGTAGATGAGCTTATAGATGTAGCGAGAATATCTGGACTTTGTGGAATGGATAGATCAAGTGCAGGGCATGCATTAAATACTAGAGCAATGGCTTTAAAATATGCTAAGGATAAAGGAAAAGATTATAAGAGCTTAAACTTAATAGTAGCTCACATTGGTGGAGGAGTAAGTATTTATCTTCATGAAAAAGGAAGAATGGTTGATATGCTATCTGATGATGAAGGACCATTTTCTCCAGAAAGGTCAGGAAGAGTACCTGCTACAAAATTAGTGGCTGCCTGTTATTCAGGTCAATATTCAGAAAGAGAAATGACTAAAAAGATAAGAGGTAAAGGTGGTATAGTTTCATACCTAAATACTGTAGATGCTAGAGAAGTTGAAAAAATGATAGCAGAAGGAAATGAAGAAGCAAAAATTATTTATGAAGCAATGGCTTATCAGTTAGCAAAAGGTATTGGAGAGTTAGCAACTGTAGTAGATGGAAAGGTAGATGCTATAATTATAACAGGTGGAATTGCATATTCTGAAATGTTTACTTCAATGGTTAAAAAGAAAGTTGAGTTTATAGCACCAGTAGAAATTATGGCAGGAGAAAATGAGTTGGAATCACTTGCTTTTGGAACTTTAAGAGTACTAAATGGAGAAGAAGAAGCTAGAATTTATAGTGAAAATTAATAAGAAAAACTAAAAATGTTTATATACTAAAAAAGTGGTATATCCGTTTTTTATACACGAAAGCTTAGAGTATAGGTGAAAATGTATAAAATTTGGATTGCCACTTTTTATAATTAAAATTTTATCTTAACCTAATAAATAATTCTGTAAAATTTCGTATTTATATATATATTTTATTGGTATTTATTGTTATTATTATTATGAGGAGTGATTTTTGATGGGAAAAATAAGTTTAAAAAGTATGATAAGATTATTTTCAGGTTTTTTTATATTTGCAATTTCTTCTGTGCTTATGATTAATGCACATGTAGGTCTTATGCCTTGGGATGTACTTCACCAAGGTTTATCTATAAAGCTAGGCATAACTATAGGTCAGGCTTCTATAATGGTAGGAGTTGTAATTGTTATATTGGATGCAGTTTTTGGTGAAAATATAGGATGGGGTACTTTACTCAACATGACATTTATAGGAATTTTTATTGATTTAGTAATATTTTCTGGAGTGATACCTCATGCAAGCAACACTTATATAGGTGTGTTTATGGTTGTTATAGGAATTATTTTGGCAGCTATAGCAAGTTTTCTATACTTAGGTGTTTGTTTAGGAAGTGGACCGAGAGATGGGCTTATGATTGCTCTTCAGAAAAAAACTAATAAATCTGTACGTCTTGTTAGAACAATTCTTGAAATACTAGCATTAGTTGTTGGGTGGTTATTAGGAGGTTCTGTAGGTATTGGTACGCTTGTAAGTGCTTTAGGTTTAGGATATGTATTACAAATAGTGTTTAGAATATTTAAATTTGACACAAAATTGTTGAAACATAGATTTATTATAGATGATATAAGAGAATGGAAGGAAAAGAAAAGCAATGAACATAAATGTAAATCAAGTATTGTAATAAAAAATGAGCAGAATTAATTATGCTAAAATATATTTGTAGTTTATCTAATTTATAGTAAAGTCAAGGAGATTTTGAAATGGAATTATGGGATTTATATAATGCTGATGGAATTAAAACAGGAAATGTTATAAAAAGAGGTAATTCTATTGAAGAAGGTTATTACCATTTGGCAGTTGAAGTGTGGATTTTAAATAGTAACTCTCAAATTTTAATTCAGAAAAGGTCTAAAAGTAAAAAGACATTGCCAAATATGTGGGGAATGACAACTGGATGTATTGTTTCTGGGGAAGACAGTTTAGAAGGAGCAATTCGCGAAGCAAAGGAAGAAATAGGGATAGATATAACTAAAGATGAGATGAAAGTTTTTAGAAGTATGATTCATGAAGATACTCTTTGGGATGTATACTTAGTTAAAAAAGAATATGATATATCCAAAGCTATTTTACAGGAGGAAGAAGTAAGTGATATAAAGTGGGTAAGCACAGATGAAATAAGACAATTACTAAAAGAGGGTTTGTTTTTTGAATATCCAGAGATATACGAATTGCTATATGAGATAGATAATAATAAATTAAATATATGATGTAGAGCAGATTTCAGTATAAGTAAGATTATTTAAAATGTATCTTCTCTAAATTTTAATATTGTTTTATGAAAATTAATAAGTTATTTTTAGTATTTTTCTACTTGTTTTTTGAGATTAAAATAAAAAGGGCAGTCATTATAAAGTCATAAAAATTTGGGGAGGATTTAAACTATGGAAGATAACAAAGGATTGGCACGTGACAGTTCAAAATATAAAATTGTTTCTATATCTGTCGTAGTAATTATTCTAATTACATTTTGGTATATGTTAAATATGGTGCTTTTAACATTTATTATGACTTTTATTTTCTATAACTTGCTTGTAGCCACAAGAAAACGAATTAAGAAGTTTTCTTCTTTAAATATTCCAGATTCATTGATAATTATAGTGTTATATGCACTATTTGCTATATTGTTAGTATTGATTAGCTATGCAGTTGTACCAATAATTATAGTTCAACTTACAGAGTTGAGTAGGGTTTTTAGTGATTTTGATGTAAATCAATTTGCTCAATCTTTAGGACCAAAATTGTATCCTATTGTCTCAAAGCTGGATTTTAATAAATATATTTCACAAGCAGGGCTACTTATAGCATCAACAGCAACAAAAGTTGGAAGTTTTGGAGTAAATATATTATTGGCATTTTTACTGAGTTTACTCCTTTTACTTGAAAAAAATGAAATTAAAAATTTTGGAGATAAACTTTCTGATAGTAAGATTTCTTTTATTTATAATTCGCTTGTATTTTTTGGAAAGAGCTTTGTTAAAAATTTTGGTGAAGTAATGAAAGTACAAGTTATGATTGCCTTTATAAATTCTGTTGTTTCTATGATTTTCTTAGGTTTCATGGGATTCCCTCAAATATGGGCTTTAGGATTTATGATTTTTGTGTTGGGTCTTATTCCAGTAGCAGGAGTTATAGTGTCTTTGATTCCATTAACTGTAATAGCATTTAATACAGGAGGAATAACAAAGGTTTTTGGAGTTTTACTTATGATTTGTATAGTGCATGCAGTAGAAACATACATATTAAACCCTAAGTTGATGTCGAATAGAACTAAACTTCCAGTTTGTTTTGTTTTTATTATTTTACTTGTAGGAGAGCATTATTTAGGTGTATGGGGATTACTAATTGGAGTTCCAATATTTATGTTCCTTATGGATATTCTGGGTGTTAAATTTACTTCTAGGTAATATATTAAAATAATAATTTATTTTTATATATAAATTATGAATTGTTTTAAAAAAGAACCTATAAATAGACATCATTAATAAAGACATCTATTTGATAGGTTCAATTTTGCTTTGTATAAATACTATAAAACTAAATAAAAAGAAATTTATTTCATTTCAAAAGTTTCACAACTTGCATTTCTTTCATTTATATGAACTTTTTCAGCTTTGCAAAGTTCATTTTTATTGTATTTACATTTTACAGCTTCACAATGAATGTTATCTGTATCAACTTGGTTAGTTTCATTAGAACGACTAGTTATACCAGATGTATATTTGTCTTCAAAAGAAGCACAATAAGTATTTTCTGTAGTAGTTGCTTGCATTCCATCTACTTTTATACTACCAGCATAACAATATCCACTAGTATTATAAGCACAATTAGTAGCAGCACAATTTAAATTATTATTTTTCATAAATAACCTCCTAAGTTTTATTTAAACTTATTATGTGAAGTTATCTAAATTTTATACACTTATTTACAATTACATTTATCACATTTAACAACTACATCTTTGGAAGTTTCCCTTCCTAAATTTTTATTAACATGATACACATCAACATTTTCAGTTGATCCACATATAGAACATTTAAAATTGTTTTCTAGTAGGGTTCTTTCTTTAAATAACTTCCAATACATAGAATTGATGTAATCATTATAATTTACCTTGAGGCATGTCTCAAGAAAGTTTATGTATAGATTGTCTAAATCTCCTGTATTTAATTCTGTATATTCTGGTTCAAAATATTCACAACATCCTCTAAAATCGGGCTTTGTATCTGAAATAACACATCTAATATCATATCTATAGTCTAGGCTAGGCCCCTTAAATGAAAGATGTGTGCAAAAAGAACAAGATGTTTCTGGTAGATTTTTTTCAAGTTCATGTAATTTATTATTCATAAGTATTCCTCCAAAAAATTTATTTTAAGTATATAAACGAATAGATTATTTTAAAACTTTTATTTATTTATATTAGAGATTTAGGATAAATATTCCAATAAGGAGTAAATACTTAAGTATTTATTACTGTATTAAATAAAAAAGAGGCAAATCTAACTTGAGATTGCCTACTTTTTTATCATTTTTTAATAAAATTTATTCTAAGTATTATTTTATTTAGATTTAGTCAGCCAACTTAGTATCTGCTTTGCTTTTTAACTTTCTACCAGAGCGTACAGTTAAAATAGCATATAATACAGTAAATATGGCAGCTAAAACATATGATATATTTATGTTTAAGTTAAATCCAATTTGAGCATTAAATATATAACTGAATATAACAAAGGAATAAAACATACCAGGAATTAAGCTTATAATATAATTCTTTTCTTTTATTATAAGGTAAACTGTAATCATTGCAAATGCAAATATGGCAATAGTTTGATTACTCCAAGAGAAGTATCTCCACAATATATTAAATCCAGAAGCACTAAGCTTTGCAAATATAAGGATGGCTATGACAGGAATAAATATACAGATTGACAATATAACACGATGTTTTTTTTCCTTTTGGTCATAATGAAAGTAATCTGCAAGCATTAATCTTAAAGATCTTAAAGCTGTATCTCCAGAAGTTATTGGTAAAACAATTACACCTATTATAGCTATGATACCACCAATAGAACCAAGTAAATCTCTTGCAACCAAACCTATTACATCAGGAGAACCTACTAATTCCTTAGGTATTCCTTTATTGTAAATACCCATAGCAGCTGCAGCCCAAATCATTGCAATTAAACCTTCTAAAATCATCATATTATAAAAAGTAGTTTTTCCTTCTTTTTCATTTGAAACTGATCTTGCTATAAGAGTAGCTTGAGTTGAGTGGAATCCAGAAACAATACCACAAGCAACTGTAACAAAGAATGTAGGAATAAGAGGAATACCATCAGGATGAATACCTTTCCAATTTGCAAGACTTAAATTAGCTAAATCATAACCTTGTGTAAAGATTCCAATTCCAACACCAGCAGCAGATAAAAGTAGAATAGCTCCAAATATTGGATATACCTTTCCTATGATTTTATCAATTGGAAATAGTGTTGCACACAAGTAATATAGAAAGATAAGTCCATAAACTATCCAGACAACTGGATTATTTATAGTCGATTTCATATTTAAAATTTGAGTAACAACTAAATCCCCAGGTGTATAAATAAAAACTGCACCAACTAAAAGCATTAAAAGACAAAGGAATATATTATAGACTTGAAATACTTTATTACCTAAAAATCTACTGATAAGAGAAGGCATTTGTGCTCCTTTTTCTCTTATACTAATCATTCCACTCATATAGTCATGCAAAGCTCCTCCAAATACACAGCCAATAGGTATTAGTATGAATGCTATTGGACCAAACAATATACCTTGGATAGGTCCTAGAATTGGTCCTGTACCAGCTATATTAAGCAACTCAATTAGACTATTTTTCCATTTTTTCATTGGGACATAGTCTACTCCATCACTTTGAGCAAGTGCAGGTGTTTTTCTGTCATCTGGGCCAAATACTTTTTCACAATAAGCACCGTATAAAGCACCTCCTATTAGTAATATAGCCAAGCCGATTAAGAATGTTGTCATAATATCACCCCATTTATAAAATTTTTTGGTCTTTGTATACATATTATCTAAATGTGTAGATTTATATTGAATTTAATTCTGGACAACCTACAAATTCTATAAAGTATTACAACTAATATAATTTCAGAAATAAATACATATACATAACCATGTACTTAGTATACAGGTATTTGGTAATATTTTCAATGTTATAGCAATAAAGAATATAAACAAAATTCTGATAATATTTTACAAAAAAATTAAAAAATATAAAAATTAGTTTAAATAGATGGAGAAAAAAGGAAAATCAATTGAGAATATAAATGTCTATATCTTAACAATATTAAGAGGTTTAAAATTCTTGAAGAAAGAATAGTCAAGTGATATAATGAGTTTACAGGTGTATATACACTAGTACATATAGAAAGCGGTGCAATTATGGATAAAGATTTAACATATCAAATCAAAGAGCTAAAGAAAGAAAAAAATGCAATAATACTTGCCCATTTTTATCAACCACCAGAAATACAAGAATTAGCAGATGCAGTTGGTGACTCATATTATTTAAGTGAGATTGCTAGAGATTGTAAAGAAGAAGTGGTTGTATTTTGTGGAGTAAGGTTTATGGGAGAAAGTGCTAAGATATTATCACCTGAAAAAACTGTATTGATGCCAGTAAGTAACGCTGGGTGTGCTATGGCAGATATGGTAGATGAAGAAGGCGTGATAAAATTAAAACAACAGTATCCAAATGCTTTGGTTGTATGTTATATAAACTCTACAGCTAAAGTTAAGGCACATTGTGATGTTTCTGTTACATCTTCTAGTGCAATTAAAATACTAGAAAACATAGATAATAAAGAAATTATATTCCTTCCAGATAAAAATTTAGGAGGATATATTGCAGAACAATTTCCAGATAAAAACTTTATATTTTGGGACGGATATTGTAAATACCATAACAATATAAGAGCTGAAGAAATAATTGAGTTAAAAGATAAGTATAAAAATGCAGAAGTATTAGTACATCCAGAATGTAAAAAAGAAATAAGAGATTTAGGAGATTATGTAGGTAGTACATCAGGAATAATAAAATATGCTACTAATAGTAAAAACAAAGACTTTATAATAGCAACTGAAGAAGGTATATTACATGAATTAAAGAAAAATAATCCTAATAAAAACTTTTATATTCCTGGTGGAAAAATACTATGTACAGATATGAAAAAGACAACATTAGAAAATTTATATAGTACACTTAAAAATATGGAAAATGAAGTTATTGTAGAAGATGAAATCATGGAAAAGGCTTTAAATTCACTGCTTAACATGCACAAATTAGCAGAAGGATAGAGGGATAGACTTATGAATTTAGAACAAGATGTTTTAATAGTTGGAAGTGGAGTTTCAGGATTATACTGTGCATTAAATTTAGATAAAAGTTTAAATGTGCTAGTAGTATCGAAATCAACAATTGAAAACAACAATACATATCTTGCACAAGGTGGAATTTCAACTGCTAGAAATATTGATGATATAGAATCCTTTGTAGAAGATACAATGAAGGCTGGGCAGTATAAAAATAGAGTTGAAGCAGTTCAAGTACTTGCAGATGAATCTATAGAAAATGTAGGGCAGATAGTAGAATATGGTATGCCTTTAGACAAAGAAAATGGAGAGATAGATTACACAAGAGAAGGAGCACATAGTGTAAATCGAATAGTTCATAGTAAGGATAATACTGGAGAAGTTGTTTTTAAAACTTTATTAAAAGAAGCTAAAACTAGAGAAAATATAACTCTTATAGAAGATGCCTATCTTTTAGATATATTAAAAGATGGCAATAAATGTATAGGAGCTAGAATTTTTAAATCTAAAAAAGAGATTCATGTTTTTTCAAAAATAGTAGTTTTAGCTACAGGTGGAATTGGTGGGCTTTTTAAAAATTCTACTAATCAAAGACATCTTACAGGTGATGGAATTGCAATAGCTTTAAGAAATAATATAAAAATAGAAAATTTAGAATATATTCAAATACATCCTACAGCCTTTTATGAAGAAAATAATGAAGGTAGGAGAATGCTTATATCTGAATCATTAAGAGGAGAGGGAGCTAAACTTTTAAATAAAAATAAAGAAAGATTTGTGGATGAACTTCTTCCTAGAGATGTAGTTTCAAAAGCTATTTTTGAGCAAATGGAAAAAGATAAATTACCTTATGTGTATTTAGATGCAACACATTTAGATAGTGAATATTTAATTAATAGATTTTCTTTTATTTATAATGAATGTTTAGCTAGAGGAACAGACATAACGAAAGAATGTATAAAGGTATCTCCTGCACAACATTATTTTATGGGCGGGATACATGTAGATTTGGATTCAAAAACATCTATGGAAAATTTATATGCAGTTGGTGAAATTAGTTGTACAGGTGTTCATGGAGCCAATAGATTGGCAAGTAATTCATTACTTGAAGGGCTTGTATTTTCAAAAAGAGCAGCTAAAAATATAAACTCAGTTATAGATAATGTAAAAGTTAAGTTTATAGATGTACCAGATATGGATATAGATATAGAACAGGTAAAAAAAGAAAATAAAATATTAGTCATAAAAGAAATTGAAAGAACAAGTGAGGATTTTGGCGATGAATTATTTGATTATTGATAGAATGATACAGGATGCTTTGATAGAAGATGTTCCAAGTGAAGATATAACAACTAATTCTATTGTGGATGAAAATTCTAAATCTACTGTAGATTTAATTTGTAAACAAGATGGTATAATAGCTGGCTTAGGTGTATTTAAGAGAGTTTTTGAGATACTTGGTGATGTAGATGTAAAATTATATAAAAATGATGGTGATAGAGTAAAGAATCGTGAAAAGATAGCTGTATTAACAGGTAGTACTAGAAACTTACTTGTAGGAGAGCGTGTAGCATTGAATTATTTACAGAGAATGAGTGGTATAGCTACTATTACAAGTAGGTATGTTGAAAAGCTTGAAGGTACAAATACAAAATTATTAGATAGTAGAAAAACGATACCTAATCTTAGAATATTAGATAAGTATTCTGTTAAAGTAGGTGGAGGATGCAATCATAGATTTAATTTATCTGATGGAATATTGCTTAAAGACAACCATATTGGGGCTGCTGGTAGTGTTAAGAAGGCAGTTGAATTAGCTAGAAAAAATACTTCTTTTGTTAGAAAGATAGAAGTGGAAGTGGAAACTTTAGACATGGTAAAAGAAGCAATAGAAGCTAATGCAGATATAATAATGTTGGATAATATGAGTTTGGAAATGGCAAAACAAGCAGTAGATATTATAAATGGAAGAGCCATTGTAGAATTTTCCGGAAATGTAAATTTAGATACTATAGAAGATATAGGAAAAATTGGTGTGGATGTTGTTTCTGTAGGAGCGCTTACACATTCTGTTAAAGCTCTCGATATAAGTATGAAGAATTTGAGAAATATATAAATTTTATATTGAAATAAACTTAATTAAAATAGACTCCTTAAATTTGTTTTATAAATTTAAGGAGTCTATTTTTTATTCATTAAAATTAATAAAAATAGAAAAAAATCAATCAATAATTTAATAAAAATAGATAAATACTATATACACTTTTAATAATATAGTTAATATCTATTTTACAGATAAATAAGAATAAACTTATAATATAATTGTATCTGTAAAATTTTGTAAAATATAAAAAGTATAGGGGGAATAAAAATGAAAGTAGCTTATATTTTTAGTAGTACTAATACACATAAAATTCTAGACAAAATGATAATACCACAACTTGAACAAGGAACTCATGGAGTAGACGTTCTAGGGATGTTTTTCTTTATGGATAATACCTTATTTTTATCTAAAGGTAATCCTGTAGGCGAGAGACTAAGTAAATTACATGAAAAAACTGATATGATAATAATGGCTTGTGACCAATGTGCTATAGAAAGAGGTATAGAGAATAATTTGGTTGATGGAGCTACAATTGGATGTTTCCCAAACCTATATGCTTGTTTAGGCAGTGCAGGTGTGGACCAAGTTATAACGTTATAAATTAGTATAGGATACAATCCATAGAAAAATTTATTTTCTGTGGATTATTTTAAGTAAAAGATAAATTGTTTAAAGTAGGGGATTAACAAATGTCTAAAATTTTAGTTGAATTTATAAACACTTGACCATCTTGTGATGAACATGGAGTGTTTATAAAAAAAATGTCAGAAAAATATGCTGATAAATTGGAAATAAAATTATATCAAGCAGGGAAAGATTTTTCGTATATAAAAAAATATGGGATTATAACAAAAGGAACTTTAATAATAAATCAGAAAAAGAAATATGATAGATTAAATAAAGATACAATTGAAAGGGCAATAGTAGAAGCTATAAACAATAATTAAAAGTTTAAAAATTAGGAGTATCAAAAATGAATATATTAGAAATTGTTTTAAATGGAGTTAAAGATACTATAGTAGCTTCTATAGTTACACTGAATGGAGCATCAGGATGGCTTATGATAAGTTTTATATTGGCAGGTGTACTTCACAATGTTTTAACTCCAAGAAGGTTTCAAAAACAACTTGGAAATAAGAAATTTTCTTCTTTAATTAAAAGTACTATCTCAGGAATGTTTTTACCAATATGTAGTTGTGGAGTAATACCACTTGGAATAAGTATGTATTATTCAGGAGCATATTTAGGACCAGTACTTGCTTTTATGACATCAACTCCAATAATAAATCCAATAGCTGTAGTTCTTTGTCTAGGTCTTTTAGGTCCTAAAGTTACAATCATTTATCTAATAGCTGGTTTTTTAGTACCATTTTTAGTAGGATTTTTAGGAAATTGTTTTGGAAAAGAAGAATTATCACTTCATAATGATTCAGAGGAAGAAGTAATAGAATTAGAAGAAGAAAAAAGAAGTTTTATGGGAAATATGATTGATGGTCTTAAATGGTCTTTTGGTGAATTAGCCCTTACTATTAGTAAATATGTAGTAATGGGTATGGTTTTTGCAGGATTTATAACAACTATTTTTCCAAATAGTATAATTCAAAAATATTTAGGAAATCCAGGTTTGCTATCTCTTGGAAGTATAGCAATACTTGCATGTGTTATGTATGTATGTGCTGTAGGACATATACCGTTTATAGCAGCCCTTGTTGCAAGTGGAGCATCTCCTGGTATAGCGATAACATTTCTAATAGCTGGAGCAGCTACAAATCTACCAGAACTTATAAGTATGTTTAAACTTATTGGAAAAAGAACTGTTATTATATATTCTGTAACTTTGACACTGTCTTCAATAATAATTGGATATATAACAAATTTACTTTTAGTGAATAATAACTCAGTAAATTTAGATGCAACAAATTCTTCAATACAGTTGGCAAATAAACTAATGTTAAATATACCTGATAGTTTTGAGTATGTATGTACTATTTTAATTATTTTATTTGCATTTAAATCAATAATACCAAAGATGAAAGAGGTCATAGGAAATCATGCTTAAAAAGATAGTTATAATATCCTGTATAGTAGTTGTGTTAATCATTTTATCAAAAATAGTTGATGATAACATCAAAGAAGATGCTTCTATTCCAAATGTGAATAAAGAAACATTAGAATATTTTAGAAAAAATTATAAAGAAGACATAATAACTTGTGCTGAAGAAGACTTAAATAATGATGGAAAAAAAGATTTAGTAGTTATATATAAAAAAAGCAATAATTCAAATGAAATGGTAGTCGTAGTTTCTGATAAAAATAGCCACTATATAACAAAGCCAATACCAGCACCTATAGAGAATCAAACGATAACCTTTAAAAATATTGATGATAAAGCACCAATAGAAGTAATTGTATCAGGGTCTAAAAATGGTAATGTAGGATATGCTATTTACAGAGTAGAGGGTAAAAAATTTGTTGATTTATTTGGCGAAGATATGGACAAATGTTGCTAAAAATAATACATAAAGGTGGGAAATTTATATGAAATTATCTAAGAAGATTCAAGCATTAATCTTATTTGGTGTAATGGGTACATCTATATTAACAGGATGTAGTAGTAAACCAAAAGAAAAAGAAGAAGCAAAAACTGGAAAAGATGATTATACAATAACAGTAGGTTATTATAATTGTGACCATATGACTGCGGGACCAGTAGCAGAATCGGCAGGAATATATAAAGATTTAGGTCTTAATGTAAAAACTGTTGGAAATGGTAAAGTTCCTGAAGCTATGGCAGCAGGAAAAATGGATGCAGGTTACATAGGAACTAAGGGGTTAGTTGGAGCAATACCTAAGGGTTCGCCAATAACAATAGCAGCTAACAACCATACTGGTGGTTCTGAATATTTAATAGTTTCAAAAGATATAAAAGAACCTAAAGATTTAATAGGTAAAAAAATTGCAACAGATATGAGTGATTTCTTATGGACAAGTGATTATGGTCCAGAAACAGGTCTACCAACTGACCCATCAAAATATGAAGTTGTAAATATGGATTCAGACAAAGATAAATATTTAGCTCTTAAAACTGGGAAAATTCAAGCTTTTACATCTTGTGACCCTTGGGGTTCTGTAGCTGAAAATGACGGTGCAGGAAAAATAATAGCATCTACTCAATATAAAGAAAAAGCTAATGGCAAAGAATATAACTGTTGTTCATTCTCATTAAACAAAAACTTTATAAAAGAACATCCAGATTTAGCAAAAAAATTGGTTCTAGCACATACAAAAGCAATAGAATATATATATACAAATCCAGCTGAAGCAGCTAAAATATTTGCAAAATATTATAATGTAGAAGAAGAAGTTGCACTTAGAACTATCTATAAGAAGACTGTTGGAGAAGGTAGAACTCTTACTTGGAAAGTTACAGGTGAAGAATATAAAAATAATTTACAAATGTATAAAGATTTAAAGGCTTTAGATGATATACCTAAATATGAAGATACGATTGATACAAGCTTATTGGACTCTTGTGGAGCTGATGATTTTGACAAATTTATAAAAGAAAAAGTTAACCCAGAGTTTCCTGAAGGTATGAGTTATGAAGACTGGAAAGCAAAGGTATTATAAATAAATGGAGAATATGAAAAATATAATAATACTTTTTATCATTATTTTGGGAAGTATATTTATAATATTTTTTAATTTTGAAGATAAAGAAGAAATAAAAGGAAAATTAAGAATAGGGGTATCTGATGATACCTCTGGTTTTGTAATAAATTATATGGTAAATAGAGACTACTTTGAAAATATAAAAGTAAGTGATATAATGGATATTTTTACAATTAATGATTGCTGAGCAAGTACAATGCAGTGGGCTCTGAGTTCAGAGGAAATAGATATAGCAATCATATGTAAAGATGCTGCAAAACAATATGTAAATGTAAATAGTGGATTTGAAATTGTTGGTACTGTAGTTCAAAATTCTGATATATTTCTATTAAGTGATAATAATCCTGAAAAGATAGGAGTCATTCAAAATAGAGATTACCAGTCAGAATTGGTTAAAAAATACTACAAGAATGTGGAAGTAGCTCCCTTATTAGGGACTGCACTAGCATATGGATTAGAAAGTAATTTAGTAGATGGTGTTGTAATAGATTGCATAAAGTCAATTGGGTTAGAGGGTAAAAGAAAATCTACAACTAAATTAGGAGATTATGATACCTATGTATTAGTTGTAAATAAAGAGTTTAAAAAAAGTAAAGCATATAGTGATTTTATAACACTTTACAATAAAAGCGTTGATGCTTTAAAGAATAAAGCTACATTTAAGAAAGTATTAAAAGAGTACAGGAATATAAGAAATATAGATATGGAGGAAATAAGCAATTGGAAATTAAAATTTCTAAAGATAAAAGCGATAGATTAACTAAGAAAAAAACTGATGGTAGTATGGATATTTTATATAAAATAATACTATTAGTTATTATATTTTTAGTCTGGCATTTTGCAGCAAAAGATATAGGGAGTTCTTTGTTACTTCCAATGCCAGTAGATGTAATAAAAGGTTTCTTTTTCTGTGTGACAGATGCAGAGACAGTCACTAATCTTTTTATAACATTGCAGAGAGTACTTAAAGGTTTTATGTATGCATTATTGTTTGGGCTTCCAATAGGATTTATTATGGGATTTTCTAAAACTTTTGAAAGGGTTTTATCTCCAGTAGTAGATTCTGTAAGGCAAGTTCCAATAATGGCATGGGTTCCTCTTACTATAGTATGGTTTGGTATAGGAGATGGTCCAACAATATTTTTAATAGCTTTTTCAGGGGTTTTCCCTATAATTTTAAATACTATTCAAGGAGTAAGAGCAATATCAAAGGATTATTATAATGCAGCTAGAAGTATGGGAGCATCGCCAATTGTGATATTTACAAATGTAATTGTTCCCGCATCTCTTCCAGATATACTAACTGGTTCAAGGATTGCTATAAGTACAGGATGGATGTCTGTTATCTGAGCCGAGTTTATAGCTACGAGTGCCGGTCTCGGTTACTCAATGGTACAAGCTCAAACATTAATGCATACAGATGTATTAATTGGGCTTATGATATTTGCAGCTTTAATAGGATTTATAATAGATAGGGTATTAAAGTTTATAAATAAAATCCTTTGTAGATGGAGGTTTGCAGATTAATGAAGTTAAGTGTAAGGGATATAAATAAGACATTTGTAAATAATAGAGTACATACAAAGGTTTTAGAAGATATAAGTATGGATATAGATGATGGACAATTTGTCTGTCTTTTAGGACCATCAGGTTGTGGAAAAACAACTTTACTTACTATAATAGGTGGGTTTCAAAAATCAGAACGTGGAGATGTTTTTATAAATGATAAAAGAGTTAAAAAACCGGGCATAGATAGAGCTTTTATATTTCAAAATTATGCTTTATTTCCTTGGAAAACTATAAGAGGTAATGTTCTATTTCCTATGAAACAGCAGAAAATACCAAAAGAAAAAAGAGAAGAAATGCTAGAAGAACTTTTGGTTATGTCAGACTTGAAAGGAAAAGAAAAACTGTTTCCGCATCAATTATCTGGAGGAATGAAACAAAGAGTGGCCATGATAAGAGCTTTAGCATGTAATCCAGAGGTATTACTAATGGATGAACCATTAGGAGCTGTAGATTTTCAAATGAGACAAAATTTACAGGAAGAGCTAGAACGAATATGGATAAAGAAGAAAATAACTGCATTAATGGTAACTCATGATGTTGATGAAGCTGTATATATGAGTGATAGAGTTATAGTAATGTCGAGAGATAAAGGAAGAATTATTGATGATATAAATATAGATATTCCAAGACCTAGAATTAGAGGAAGCCAAAAATATGAAGAGTACAAAAACAAATTAACTGATACTTTATCAAAGTGTTATGAAGTTTAAAGAGGAGTAGACATGAGTCAAATAGAAAAATACAATAGTTTGAATAATACACAACAGAAAATAAGAATCTCTATTATGGATATGATAATAGATAAAGGTTCTAGTGTTACACTTCAAGAAGTGACTGAATATGTAAGTAAAAAGTTGAATATAGAAAAAGAATATATAGAAAGGACACTACAATATTTTATTTATAAAAATATAATGGTTGTTGATGGGAATAGTATAAATTTTATATATCCTGTATCAGCATTGCCAACAAATCATAAAGTAACTTTGAGAGATAATAGAAGTTTCAGTGCAATGTGTGCTATAGATGCTATAGGAACCTCTTGCACATTCAACCAAGATATAAAAATAAACTCTATTTGTAGTGCTACAGGTAAGGAAATAGAAGTAATTATAAAAAATGAAAAGATTGAGTATGTGAATAATCCAAACTTAAGAGTGCTTCATATAAATCTTGATAAGCATCTAAATTGGGCTGCTAGTTGCTGAAATATAATGAATTTCTTCTGGACGAAGAGTGATTTTGATGCTTGGACAAACGAAGCGGGATTATCTGATGATGAAGATATATATTGTTTAGATATTAATGAGGCAATAGTAGAATCATATAAAATATTTAAACTCAAACAAAAGGTACTATCATAGATATACATATATGAAAAACTAAAAATGACCTTTAGATAAAAATGATAGGTAATATCCATACTATATAAATTAGTATAGAGTAGGGATGTGAAAAGTATTTAAATCTAAAGGTATATTTTTAGTTTTTTTTAGATGATTAGATAGCCTTATTAAGTATATATTTATTTATAACCTTTGCAACTCCATTTTCATTATTAGTATCAGTAACATAATCTGCAATTTCCTTTATACTATTACGTGCATTCCCCATAGCCACACCAAGACCTGCATACTTTATCATATGTTGGTCATTTTCTTCATCGCCAACAGCAATAGCATTTTCTATAGGTATATTTAGATTCATACATAATGTTTTAAGAGCAGTTCCTTTATTAGTAGTTTTACCTAAAAATTCTAGATAAAAAGGAGCAGACCTTACTATAGTATATTTATTGAATAAATTTTTAGGTAGTTGCTGTATGATTTCTTCCAATCTTTCTGGTTCATCAACTATCATAATTTTACAGATTTTAATAGATTCATCAATTTTATCTTTTTGTATATATTTGACTTCTATATTATTTAATTTCGCTTCATGAAGTGTATATTTGCCAGGCGTTTCATTTGGTGTAATTAAATTTGTCATTGTATTTATGTGTATTTTAGTCTTATATTTTTTACAAACGTTATTATATATAAAATCAAAATCATCTAAACTCATTTCTACATCATGTATGATTTTCTCACTTTTAACTTCTTGAATAATTGCTCCATTAAAGCATATAACATAATCACCTTCATCTGTTAAATTTAGTTGATTTAGAAGTTCTTTTACACCAGGAAGAGGTCTGCCTGTTGTTATAACTACTTTTGCCCCAGCCCTTTTTGCCTCCTGAATGGACTCAAAGACTTCAGGAGTAATCCTTTTTTGTGTATTTAATATTGTTCCATCAATGTCTAGTGCGATTAATTTGTACATATCAACCTCCAATAAATTATATACTCAAATTTCCTGTGAAAACGTTGACACAGCTAGTGTTGAACAAAGTTTCAGTGGGAAATATGGTTTGTTTTGTATACTATTATATCAAGAGATAAGTAATTTATAAAGTTTAATAATATTAATTTTTTGATAAAAATATTACTTATGTGAGATGAGAATGTAAAAACTTTGTAATCAATAATTCCAAAATTCTTAATTACAAATAATGGTATCGTTTGCATTGTTAATATAAATAAATGTATATTATATAGTTAGAAGTTTGAATAAATAGACTGATGGTAATTTGTTATATTAGTTAGTTTTGTGTTATAAAATATTGTAATTCCATTAATCATATGTTATTATTCAACATGATTATAATATAAAGAATATTTGATATATATAATAATTTATAAAAGAGTATTACATAGTACATGTAAATCTATATTTATAAATACAATAAAGTAAAGTTGTAAAGGAGTGCTTTAAATGAAGTTTTCAGAGTTTAAGTATGAAAGACCCAATTATAATAGTATGAAAAAAGAGTTTTTGAGTTGTGTAGAAGATATAAATAATTCTCGTAATTATAAAGAGCAACAAAAAAATATACATAAGATTAATTTATTAAGAAATAAAATAGAAACGTTGTCAAATATAGCTTCGATAAGATATAGTACAGACACATTTAATAAATTCTACAAAGAAGAAAAAAATTATTGGGATGAATATATGCCTTTGTATGAAGAATTAAATTCATATTTTTATAATGCCATTGTAAATTCAAAATTTAAATATGATTTGATAAAAGAGTTTGGAGAGCAATTTTTCACAATAGTAGAGTATTCTTTAAAAAGTTTTTCCAAAGAAATAATAAGTGAATTGCAGGAAGAAAATAAATTGTGTTCAGAGTATACTAGACTTTTAGCTTCAGCTGAGATAATGTTTGATGGGAAAATAAGAAATTTATCTGGTATGGGGAAATTCATGTATTCTAAGAATAGAAAAACAAGAGAATTAGCAAACAAAGCATATTATAATTTCTTTGAAGAAAATGAAACTAAATTTGATGACATATTTGATAAATTGGTTAAACTTAGAGATAAGATGTCTAAAAAATTAGGTTTTGAAGATTTTGTAGAGCTTGGGTATGTTAGAATGATGAGAAGTGACTACAGAGAATATATGATAAAAAATGTTAGAAAACAAGTACTAAAATATGTTGTTCCAATGGCAAATGAGCTTTATGAAAAACAAGCTAAAAGAATTGGTCTAGAATATTTAAGTTACATAGATGAAGGCGTGGAATTTTTAACAGGAAATGCAAGTTTAAAGGGAGATTCAAGATACATAATTCAAAATGGTAAAAGGATGTATTCTGAACTGTCAAAAGAAACAAATGAATTTTTTGATTTTATGTTAGAAAATGAACTTATGGATTTAGAAACGAAGAAAGGAAAAGGAGCTGGAGGGTATTGTACTTATATACCAGATTATAAATCACCATTCATTTTTTCTAATTTTAATCAAACTGCTGATGATATAGATGTGTTAACACATGAGGCAGGACATGCATTTCAGTTGTATATGTCTAGATGGATTGATATGCCAGAAATTAATTTTCCAACGCTTGATAGTTGTGAAATCCATTCAATGAGTATGGAATTTATAACATGGCCGTGGATGGATTTATTTTTTAAAGAAGATACAGATAAGTACAAATTCACTCACTTATCATCTTCAATTAAATTTATACCTTATGGAGTAATTGTTGATGAATTTCAACACTATATTTACAAAAATCCTAATGTAGATAAGTCAAAACGAAAAGAAATCTGGAGATTTTTAGAGAAAATATACTTACCTCATAGAAAATATGGTGATAATTCTTTTTTAGAGAGAGGTTGTTGGTGGTTTAAACAAGGACATATATTTAAAAATCCGTTTTATTATATAGATTATGTATTAGCTCAAATTTGTGCGTTACAATTTTGGAAAAAAATGATTCAAGATAGAGATGCAGGATGGAAAGATTATATAAATATCTGTAAAGTTGGAGGAACAAAATCATTTTTAGATATTGTGAGTATGGGAAATTTGTATTCTCCATTTGATGATGGCTGTATTGAGTCTATTATAGGTGATGTTAAATCTTGGTTTGATGAAATAAATGACAGCAAATTATAAAAAATTATGAGAATTTTATTGTATAAAAGTGAAAAATTAAAAAATATATAAAAAGTGATTATTTGTTGTGAAAATAGTCTTGTTTTTAACTAAATTGATAAAATAAACTAAAAAAGATTTGTACTTAAAAAAAAAAGAAAATACAAGAAATATGCAATATCAACATTTGGAAAAAAAAGTAAAAATGTATACAAAATACATATAAAAAAACTATTGCAAATTTTATAGAATGTTTATATACTTAAGTCAACAGAGATAGAAAAAAGCTATTTATAGAAAACAAAGGATAAATTGCTTAATTTTAAATTTTCTGAAAAAAATAATAATCCGGATGAAGAGTATGGGAGACTGCTTTATAAAAAGCGACCGAAGGGACAAGTTTAATCTTACTTACCCAAAAGATTAGATGAAATTCTCAGGTAAAGGTGACTGTACTTGGACGGGGCTCTGAAAATGATTTTAACAGGGAAGACAAATTGGGAGATTTGTTTTTCCTGTTTTTTATTTATCAAGTAATAAATAAAAGTTTGAAAGAGAGTAAAAAAATGATAATAATTACGAATAATCCAAAAGTAAAAGAAGAAGTTCAAGGCAGAGAAGTTTTGTTTAAAGACACAACTTATATTGGAATCTTAGAAGCAAGTAGAGATTTGATACATGAAGGTTATGAACTTTTATCTCATCCACTCTATGGGAGTGTAAAGCCAAATGAAACACCTTACAGGACTGTTATACTAAAGAAAGGAAATCGTTTGGATATAAACTCTTTAACCTTAATTGAAGAAGCAATCATCACTGCAAGTAAATTTCAGAATAATAAAAAGACTCCAAAATGGACAGAAAGTGTTCAAGATGATTTTAGAGTAATTGATTATGATATATTTTATAATACAATACAAAGAATGCAGTATGAATAAAAAAATTGTTAAAAAGTTATTAAAACAGCCTAAATATTAAATCTAATTTAATATTAAATAAAATGAGAAATTTAATTGGGGAGGATAAGTCAAAATGGAAAATGTGTATGACTTAGTAATAATTGGTTCAGGACCAGCAGGGCTTGCAGCAGGTCTTTATGGAGCAAGAGCAAAGTTAAAAACTCTAATCCTAGAAAAAGACAAGACTGGTGGACAAATTGTAATAACACATGAAATTGCAAATTATCCAGGGTCAGTTCCAAATGCAACAGGACCAAGTTTAATAGCTAGAATGGTTGAACAGTGTAAAGAGTTTGGAGCAGAAATGCTAAGAGACAACATTGTTGATACTGAGCTAGATGGAGATATAAAAGTTTTAAAAGGGGAAAAGGCAGAATATAGAGCAAAAGCAGTAATAATAGGAACAGGAGCAACACCAAGAAAGATTGGTTGTCCTGGAGAAAAAGAACTTACTGGTAAAGGGGTTTCATATTGTGCAACTTGTGATGCAGATTTCTTTGAAGATTTTGAAGTATTTGTTGTAGGTGGAGGAGACAGTGCATTAGAAGAAGCAATGTATTTAACTAAATTTGCTAGAAAAGTAACAATTGTACATAGAAGACAAGGATTTAGATGTGCTAAGAGTGTTGAAGAAAAAGCAAAAGCTAATCCAAAGATAGAGTTTTTATTAGATACAGTAATTGAAGAAATCAAAGGTGATGGAATATTAGAATCAGTTGTATTTAAAAATAAAGTTACTGGAGAAACTCATGAATACTTTGCAGATGAAGAAGATGGAACAATGGGAGTATTTGTGTTCGTTGGATTAGATGCTCAAACTGATTTATTCAAAGGTAAAGTTGATATGGATGAAAAAGGTTACATAATAACTGATGAAGATATGAGAACTAACATACCAGGCGTATTTGCAGCAGGAGATTGTAGATCTAAGACTCTAAGACAGGTTGTAACTGCAACTAATGATGGAGCAATTGCATCTATAGTAGCTGAGAAATACATTGATGAAAAATTTGGGAACTAGAATCTGTAAATTAAGAAATAGTGTCTGTAAATTTAATGAATAATATTTAAAATTAAAATAAAAATTTCAAGGGGGAATAAGAAAATGTTAGATTTAGATAAGGCTACATTTGAAGAAGAAGTTTTAAATGCAGAAGGTTTTGTATTTGTTGATTTTTGGAGTGAAGGTTGTGAGCCTTGTAAAGCTTTAATGCCAGATGTTCATAAATTAGCTGAGACTTATGGGGATAAAATAAAATTCTGTAAGATGGATACAACAAAAGCTAGAAGATTAGCTATAAAACAAAAAGTATTAGGTCTTCCAACTATGGCTATATACAAAGATGGAGAAAAAGTAGACGAAGTTACTAAGGATGATGCTACAGTTCCTAATATAGAAAACATGATTAAAAAATATCTTTAATATGTTGATAAATTATTAACATTAAAAGAAAAAATCTATTTTTATCTGAAGATAAGAAGAAAAAGGTTTTTATGTCCAACTTTGTTAAAAAAATAATTTTAAATAAAATAATTTTTTTACAATAAATATTTTTTAGTAATAAAATAAAGATTTAAGGCATAAAAACACAATAATATATCTTTAAAAAAATAAGATAAATTGTAAAATGATATAATTTTGAGAAAAACTCAAATGCATATACACAAATTAAATAACAGGAGGTGCAAGTATGCGTCTTGAATTAGGGAAAATCTTTATAAAAGATATTCAATTTGGTGATGTAACAGAAGTAAAAGATGGAGTATTATTCATCAATAAGCAAGAGATGCTACAAGAAATTGGTGGAGATGAGCATATTAAATCTATAGATATAGAATTAGCTCGTCCAGGTGAAAGCGTAAGAATAACACCTGTAAAAGATGTTATTGAGCCAAGAGTAAAAGTTGAAGGTAATGGGGGAATCTTCCCTGGTATCATGTCTAAAGTTGACACTGTAGGAGAAGGAAAAACTCATGCTTTAAAAGGTGTAGCTGTTGTAACTACTGGAAAAATAGTAGGTTTCCAAGAAGGTATAATAGACATGACTGGAGAAGGAGCTAAGTACACTCCATTTTCTAAATTAAATAATGTAGTAGTAATAGCTGAACCTATTGATGGTTTAAAACAATACGCTCATGAAAAAGCTGTTAGAATGATAGGATTCAAAGCAGCAATGTACTTAGGAGAAGTAGCAAGAAATCTTACTCCAGATGAAGTTTCAGTATATGAAACTAAACCTCTTCTTGAATCAATAAAAGAATATCCAGAGCTTCCAAAAGTAGGATATGTTTACATGCTTCAGACTCAAGGTTTATTACATGATACTTATGTATATGGAGTAGATGCAAAACAAATAGTACCAACTTTATTATATCCAACAGAATTAATGGACGGAGCAATTGTAAGTGGTAACTGTGTTTCTGCATGTGACAAAAACCCAAGTTATGTTCATATAAACAATGGGGTTGTTGAAGACTTATATGCAAGACATGGTAAAGATATAAACTTTGTAGGTGTAATTATAACTAATGAAAATGTTTATCTAGCAGATAAAGAAAGATCTTCAAACTGGACTTCTAAATTATGTAAATATTTAGGATTAGATGCAGTTATAGTTTCACAAGAAGGTTTTGGAAATCCTGATACTGACCTTATAATGAACT
Source organism: Clostridioides difficile ATCC 9689 = DSM 1296 (assembly GCF_001077535.1). Lineage (GTDB taxonomy): Bacteria > Bacillota > Clostridia > Peptostreptococcales > Peptostreptococcaceae > Clostridioides > Clostridioides difficile. The sequence continues at coordinate 2,577,106 of NZ_CP011968.1, read as the reverse complement.
GTAAGAAGATAGAAATGCAAGGTGTTAAAACAGTTATAGTTACAGATGAATATGCTGGACGTGATGGAGGTTCTCAATCACTTGCAGATGCAGATGTAAGAGCTGATGCTGTTGTAACAGGTGGAAATGCCAACCAAGTTGTAGTTCTTCCTAAGTTAGATAAAGTTATTGGACATTTAGAAGTAGTAGATGTAATAGCTGGTGGTTCTGATGGAAGTTTAAGAGCTGATGGAACTATTGAAGTTGAAATCCAAGCTATAACAGGTGCAACTAATGAAACAGGATTTGGTCATTTAACTGCTAAAGGATATTAAGAAGTATTTTATTAAACGATTGAGTAATGTTAATAAAACATATTATAGATAATTATAATAAGTGTTATAGATATATAAAAATATATTAGAAATATAATAAGGAGGATTATTATGAGTTTACTTAGTAATAAAAAGGTTCTTATAATAGGTGACCGTGATGGTATACCAGGACCTGCGATAGAAGAATGTGTAAAAACAGTAGAAGGAGCAGAGGTTGTTTTCTCATCTACAGAATGCTTTGTCTGAACAGCTGCTGGGGCTATGGACTTAGAAAATCAAAACAGAGTTAAAGATGCTGCTGATAAATTCGGAGCTGAAAATGTTGTGATTTTACTAGGTGCTGCTGAAGCCGAAGCTGCAGGTCTTGCAGCCGAAACAGTAACTGCTGGAGATCCAACTTTCGCTGGACCACTTGCTGGAGTTGCCTTAGGATTAAGTGTTTACCACGTTGTTGAGGAACCAATAAAATCATTATTTGATGAAAGTGTATATGAGGACCAAATAAGTATGATGGAAATGGTTTTAGAAGTTGAAGAAATAGAAGAAGAAATGTCTGGTATAAGAGAAGAATTTTGTAAATTTTAATGCCTAAAAGCAAAAGGGGTGAAACTAAGAGATGGGAAAACTAAAAGCAGTACATTATATTAATCAGTTCTTTGCTGGTATAGGTGGAGAAGAAAAAGCTGATACTAAGCCACATGTGGCAGAAACTTTACCTCCAATAAGTTTACAACTTGATAAATTATTAGGTGAAGATATTGAAATAGTTGGAACAGTAGTTTGTGGAGATAGCTATTTCAATGAAAATATAGATAGTGCAAGTGAAGAAGTTTTATCAATGGTAAAAGGTTTTGAACCACAACTTTTCATAGCTGGTCCTGCATTTAATGCTGGTAGATATGGGGTTGCTGCTGGAACAATAACTAAAGTTGTAAAAGATGCTTTGAATATACCAGCTTTAACAGGTATGTATGTTGAAAATCCAGGAGCAGATATGTTCAAAAAGGATGTTTATGTAGTAGAAACTTCTGATTCTGCAGCAGGTATGAGAAAGGCACTTCCTAAGATAGCTAAACTTGCAGTAAAACTTGCTAATGGAGAAGAAATTGGAACTCCTAAAGATGAAGGATACATAGCTAGAGGAATAAGAGTTAACTACTTCCATGAAGACAGAGGTTCTAAGAGAGCTGTTGACATGTTAGTTAAGAAAATAAAAGGTGAACCATTTGAAACTGAATACCCAATGCCAAACTTTGATAGAGTTGACCCAAGTAAAGCTGTAAAAGATTTATCAAAATGTAAAATAGCTTTAGTTACTTCTGGTGGTATAGTTCCAAAAGGAAATCCAGATAGAATAGAGTCTTCTTCAGCTTCTAAATATGGAACTTATTCTATAGCAGGAGTTATGGATTTAACAGAAGAGACTTATGAAACTGCACATGGTGGATATGACCCAGTGTATGCAAATTTAGATGCAGATAGAGTATTACCTGTTGATGTTCTTAGAGATTTAGAAAAAGAAGGTGTAATTGGAAAATTACATGAGACTTTCTATACAACTGTAGGTAATGGTACATCTGTTGCAAACTCTAAAAAATATGCTTCTGAAATTGGAGCAGCATTAGTGGCTGATGGTGTAGATGCAGTAATATTAACTTCTACATGAGGTACTTGTACTCGTTGCGGTGCAACGATGGTAAAAGAAATAGAAAAAACTGGACTTCCAGTAGTTCATATGTGTACAGTAGTACCTATTTCATTAACAGTAGGGGCTAATAGAATAGTTCCAACTATAGCAATACCTCATCCACTTGGAAATCCAGCGCTTGACCCTACAGAAGAAAAAGCCCTAAGAAGAGGCCTTGTAGAAAAAGCATTAAATGCTTTAACTACAGAAGTAGATGGTCAAACAGTATTTGAAAAATAAAAATAACACACACATATATTATATAGATAAAAATATAAACACACACTAAAAATAAAAAATAACTATACACAAAAAAAATAATATAGATTTCATGAATGGATAAATTGGAGTTATTCATTCATGAAATCTTAAAAAATGCCAAAATACATAAACAATAATAGAATCAAATATACAATAAAATACAATGATTAGAGCTTTTAATAAGTTTAATAAGATTAAAAAATAAGTGTTCATAAAATTTATGGAGGTGCACAAAATGACTTATCCAGTTTTAAAAGGGGCAGGCTATGTACTTATTCATACTCCAGATATGATAGTGCAAAATGGAAGTACTTGTACAGTTGAAAGAGCAACAAATCCAGATTCAGAATTTTTAAAAGAAGTAAGTAATCATATAAGAAGTTATGAAGATGTAGTTAACTACATGCCAAATCAAGTTTATATAGGAAATAGAAGACCAGAAGAATTAAGAGATTTACCAATGCCATGGTGTGAACAAAAGATTGAGGGAACTAGAAATGGTAAGTTTGGAGAAATAATGCCTCAAGATGAGTTCATAGCTTTAATGCAAATAAGTGATGCATTTGATTTAGTAAAATTATCACAAGAATTTATTGATGAAGTAAAGCCAAAAATCGAAAATAACTACCCTGAAATTGCACCATTTGTAGGTAAATTAAAGGGTGATGATATAGAAGAAGGTAAAGAATTAGTAGCAACACACATAGCTGAAGGATTATACCATGATGGAAAATTTGTTGGTTATGTAAAAAGAGCACATGATGTAGATGTTAACTTAAATGCCCATACAATGTTTGAAAATCTAGTAGTAAAAGCATCTGGAGTTTTATCTGCTATTCAAATGCTAAGACATAGCAAAATAGACCCTGCTGAAATAGATTATGTTATTGAGTGTTCAGAAGAAGCTTGTGGAGATATAAACCAAAGAGGTGGAGGAAACTTTGCTAAATCAATAGCTGAGATAGCAGGACTTCAAAATGCAACTGGTTCTGACACAAGAGGATTTTGTGCAGCACCAACTCATGCATTAATTCAAGCAGCAGCTTTAGTAAAAGCTGGTATACATAAAAATGTAATGGTAGTAGCAGGTGGAGCAAGTGCTAAACTTGGAATGAATGCTAAAGACCATGTTAAAAAAGGTCTTCCTGTACTTGAAGATGTTGTTGGAGGATTTGCAGTACTTGTATCTGAAAATGATGGTGTAAATCCAGTTATAAGAACTGATTTAACAGGTAAGCATACTGTTGGAACTGGTTCTTCACCACAAGCAGTTATGACAGCACTTATAACTTCAGGTCTTGATAGAGCTAATTTAAAAATAACAGATGTTGATGTGTATTCAGTTGAAATGCAAAACCCAGATATAACTAAGCCAGCAGGAGCAGGAGATGTTCCAGAAGCAAACTACAAAATGATAGGGGCACTTGCTGTTAAACGTGGAGACTTAGAAAAGAAAGAATTGAAAGATTTTGTTTCTAACAAAGGATTACCAGGATGGGCACCAACTCAAGGACATATACCATCAGGAGCTCCTTATATAGGATTTTTAATAGATGATTTAACTACAGGAAATAGAAATAGAGCTATGATAGTTGGAAAAGGTAGTTTATTCTTAGGAAGAATGACTAACTTATTTGATGGAGTATCTTTTATAGCTGAAAGAAATACAGGTGTTACTGAAGAGACTTCAGGAATATCTAAGGATGAAATTAAGAAGATAATAGCTGAATCTATGAAAAAACTAGCATTAGATATGTTAGAAGAATAGGGGTGAGGATATGTCAAAAAAAGTAATCGCAGATGTATTCTTAGAAGTAGCTAATGCAATAGAAAGCGGCGAATTTGGCAAAAAAGTAAAAATTGGTGTTACTACACTTGGAAGTGAACATGGTGTAGAAAACATGGTTAATGGTGCACAATTAGCAAAATCTAATTTATTTGATATTGTGCTTATTGGACCAAAAGTGGAAACTGACCTTGAAGTAGTTGAAGTTAATGATGAAAAAGAAATGCATGCAAAAATGGAAGAATTATTAGATTCAGGATATATTGATGCTTGTGTTACTATGCATTATAATTTTCCAATAGGTGTATCTACAGTAGGTAGAGTAATAACTCCAGCAAAAGGAAAAGAAATGATACTTGCAACAACAACAGGAACAAGTGCTACTAATAGAATAGAGGCAATGGTAAGAAATGCCATTTATGGTATTGCTACAGCTAAATCAATGGGTAACAAATGCCCAAAAGTTGGAATACTTAATGTTGATGGAGCAAGACAAGTTGAGAAGTGCTTAAAAGAATTAAAAGATAATGGATATGACATGGAGTTTGCGGATTCAATTAGAGCAGATGGTGGATGTGTAATGAGAGGTAATGATTTACTTGTAGGTGCACCTGATGTTATGGTTACTGATACATTATCTGGAAATATATTTATGAAAGTATTTTCTTCATATACTACAGGTGGAGATTATGAAGCTCAAGGCTTTGGATACGGACCTGGAGTTGGAGAAGACTATGATAGAAAGGTACTTATAGTATCAAGAGCATCAGGTTCTCTGGTAGTAGCAAATGCTTTAAAATACGCTTATGATGTTGTAAAGGGAGATATAAGTAATGTTGCAAGAAATGAATTTGCAAAGGTTAAAAAAGCAAAATTTGATGACATTATATCCTCTCTTACTAAAAAAGAAGTTAAAGCTGAAAAAGTAGAAGTTAAAATGCCAGATAAGGAAATTGTTACTCGTCAAATAGCTGGTGTTGATATAATGGATTTAGAAGATGCAGTATCTGAGTTATGGAAAAACGGAATCTATGCTGAAAGTGGTATGGGTTGTACAGGTCCAATAGTTTTAGTAAATGAAGCTAAAGGAGACTTAGCAGTTGAAACTTTAGTTAAAGCTGGATATACTGCAAAATAAGTACATTTTTTATATGTAAATAAGAACATATAGTTATAATTTTATTGATTATAATTATATGTTCTTTTTATTTTATATCTTGTCAATATTTATATATTAACACAATCCATTTATTTGATTCTCTAGCTAATTTATTATATTTATTCAATTAAAATTAAGCTTTCTAACTAAATAAAAACTAATGAAGTATTAAAATGAAATTGATAAAATATGAAAAAATTTTAGGAATAAAGTATCTGTTAGATAAAAATAAGATTAATTAGTGATATAATATAATTAAGATAAAATTTATTATTTGGAGGTAAAATCATGAGCAGAGTAAAAAATGTAGTAGAATTGTTGGAAACTAAAGGTGTTGATGCACTATATCTAACAAAGAAAACTAATGTAAACTATATAAGTGGTTTTCCTGATGAAGAAGCATATGCAGTGATTTGCAAAGATGGAAACTTTTTAGTTACTGATAGTAGATATATGGAGCTTGCAGAAAAGGTTTGCAAAGATTTTGAAATTATAAATTGGCATAATTTTGATAGAAGTGTGGCAAAGGCAGTTAAAAGTGTATGTGATAAAGTGGGTATAAAGAAACTTGGGTTTGAAAGAACTAATATAGTGTTTGATAAATATGAAGAACTTAAAAATCTGATTGAGAAGGATAATGGAGAATTAATACCTACAGAAAATATTGTAGAGACTTTGAGATATGTAAAAGACAAAGATGAAATCAAAAATACAAGAAAAGCTTGTGAAATAGCGGATAAGGCATTAGAAGAATTGATTCCACATATAAAAGCTGGAGTTAGCGAAATTGAACTGGCTACAAAGTTAGAGTACTTTATGAAAATGAACGGAGCACAAAATATAGGGTTTGAAACTATACTGATATCAGGAGCAAAGACTTCATTGCTTCATGGTAAGCCTAGTGATAAGATTATAGAAAAAGGTGATTTTGTACTTATAGACTATGGTGCTATGTATAATGGCTATATATCTGATACAACTAGAACTTTTATAGTTGGAGGAGCTTCTGAAAAGCAATTAGAAATATATAATTTAGTTAAGGAAGCTCAAAATGTAGGGGTTGAGAACATGAAAGCTGGTGTACATGCGACAATTCCAGATGCTGAGATAAGAAAAGTTGTCAAAAAATATGAAGACTATTACTATCAAGGTATAGGACATGGAGTCGGTAGAGATGTTCATGAAGAACCTTTCATTGGTAATTATGGTGATAAAATCATAGAAGAGGGATGTATAATAACAATGGAACCAGGTATTTATTTCCCTGGATGGGGTGGAGTTAGAATAGAAGATACTGTTTTGATTACTAAAAATGGTCCAGAAAGACTTACTAAATTCCCTAAAGATTTGATGATTTTAGACAAATAATTTAATTTATATATATTTTTTTACATAAAATATAACATAATCTCACTATTAAGCTCTATTTACATATTATAGTAAAGAGGGCTTAATTTTATTGTGAGAGGTGATAGTATATATGTATAAAAAACATAAATTTATAAAAAATATAAAAAAAGCCTGGTATAAAATTAAATTAATTGATAGATGCCTTATAATTGTAATGGCAATATTAATGTTTCAATCTATATATAATTTATTTGTTAATGAAGTAAATTCACAAGATACTACAACTATTGATGTAGTAGTAAGAACCACTTCAGCAGCTATATTTGGGTATTTTTTAAGTGCTAATTTTATAAAGAGACCTTTAAGGAAGTATACAAATACTGATGTATCTTCAAATCTTTTTATAGATAATAATTTATCCCCAAAAGGTCAAGAGTCTAATCAAAATAATATAATGAATGTCAAAAATACCATTGGATTTACTTCAGAAGCTGATAATTATGAAAAGAAAATACCTATTAATAATAATGAAGGTTTTGAAGAAGGAGAAACTAGTGAATTGCAAATTATTATAGCTACTGTAATTTGTATAGTAGCATTAACAGTACTTTTTGTTGTAAGAAATTTTACAACTACAACATCAGCTTCTTTAGGTACTATTTCACAGATGAGAGATTTTGTCTCAGGATGCGTGGGTTTTTTGCTAGGTTGTCCAAGTAAACCTGATTAAAAAAGTATTATCAATAAAAGGTATTTTAAAAAGTATCAGTATAATAATATTTAGATTTAAATGTATACAATTATAATTCTATAACATTCTATATTGTATTTTTATACTGATACTCTAAACTATACTATTTATTAAAATATTTTAACATTGTATTTAAACAAAATATTATATCTGTATAATATAAATTTAGTTTATATGAATAGATGCCATATACTCAATAAAAAGTTTCATACTATGAGATATGTATTGATTTCTTCTCCAAAGAACCCCAATATTTGCAGTAATTGCACGTTCTAATGGTATTGAACAGAGATTTTCTGTATTTTGAAATATTTCTTTATACAATATTGTTGAAGCCAAGTCATTTTCTAGTAAATAACGTATGGTAGAAAGTTGATTTGAGTGTAAAATTATATTTGGCTTAGCTTTTTCAAGTCTTTTTGTAATAATCTTATAGTGATAAGAACCTTCAGATAAGATTACAAAAGGTACATTTTTTAACATATAATTCGATATAATAGGATGTTTTGCCAATTCATTTTTGGGATTTGTAACTAAGTATAATTCTGTTTTATAGATTGTCTTTGAATCTATATCATCATAAATATCACTGTCAATTATACCAATACAAAAATCAAGTGTAGATTCTTCAATCATTTTAGCTCCAACAAATGTTGGAACTTCAAAAATTTTAAGCTCTATATCTGGATAAATTACATTAAATCTAGGAAGTATTTTTGAAAGCAAAAACGTACCTAAAACTGTAGGAATACCTATTTTGAGAGAAGCTTTTCTCTTTTTTCCTAAATCAAGTGCGTCACATTGAAAATCCTCAAATTGTTTTATAAAATGTTTTGACTTGTCTAAAAAAATTTTTCCTTCAGGCGTTAACTCTATTTTATTACCTATTCTGTAAAAAAGTTCAAAGCCAAGTTCTTTTTCTAATTCTTTAATTGCTAATGTTATGGATGGTTGAGAAATATGAATACTTTCCGCAGCCTTAGTCATGTTTTTATATTTACAGACAGTTTGAAAATAGTATAAATAGTTTATATTCATTTGGTATTAGTTCCTTTCATTTACATATTAGTGACAAGTATATAATTAACAATAGCATAAGTTTTGTATATTGTTGTAAAAAAATAGAATAGTTTTAAACTATCATAGCATAAGTTTTTGATATTTTCAATCTATTAAGAATAGTGCTATTATTAAATTAACAAAAGAGAATAGCTGGTATGGTTTAGAGTAAATCAATCTATATTACAGTTATATCAACGAATATCAAAAAATTATCTATTAAAAAATAAAAATTATTTTTACAATTAAATTGTTAATTAAATCATAAAGAAAAAAGTGATATTAACAAGATAAAATTTTTTTAATCAGAAATGTTAATTTAATAACAAAATAGAGTATTGGGGAGAAAGGAGAAATATATTTTTTAATAATATTTGTTAATTTAATAACAAAAATGAAAGGGAGTGATTTAGTGAAGTTTGAATTGATGGATTTTTTAATGAATCCTTTTGTCCTTATGTTTGCTGCAGTAATTACAGGAATTTTATTTGGAAAAATTAAATTTGGGAAGTTTAATTTTGGGGTATCAGGAGCATTATTTACAGGATTATTTATTGGATGGCTTGCATATAGCTTGGGGAATCTAATAATAGCAAAAGGGGAAACAGCAGCAGGATATAAGGCAGCAACTGTAATGATGGGGAATGGAATTATTTCTTCTGACTTCTTTGATTTCTTTTTAATAATATTTGTTGCAGCAGTTGGTCTATTGGCAGCAAAAGATATGAAAGCTGTATTAAAGAAGTATGGAGCAAGATTTGTAATTTTAGGAGTTCTTATAACTTTTATAGGTGGCTCTATGACTTATGCAATGACTTTACTATCAAGTGATAAAGGAAGTAGTGCTTATGAAGTTTCTGGCGTTTACACAGGAGCATTAACAAGTTCGCCTGGATTAGCTGCTGCTTTAGAAACAGCTGGTAAACATGCAGAAGATGTATCAAAAGAATTTGAAAAAGCATCAATAAAAGATAAAAAAGAAATTTTAAAAGTAGTCGACCCAGAAGGCAAATTGGATGTGAATACAACTACATCACTGACTCAAGAGCAAATAGATAAGTATATTGCATATGCTGAAGCTGGTGTTGGTATAGGTCATGCAGTCGCATATCCTTTTGGAGTTTTAATAGTAATCTTAGGTGTAAATTTCCTTCCAAAATTATTTAGGATGGACCTAAAAGAAGAAAGAAGAAAATATGAGAAGGAAATGAAGGAAGCAAGAGATAGTGTTTCTGGTAAAACGATACCAGAAGTTCCATTTAATATAATAACATTTTTCTTGACATGTTTAGCTGGATACTTAGTTGGAGGAATACATGTATTTATGGGACCACTAGGGTACTTCACACTAGGTGCAACAGGAGGTTCACTAATTGTATCTCTAGTTCTTGGATATATAGGTAAGATAGGGGTAGTAAATTTCAGAATGGAAGAAAAGGTTTTAAATATTTTAAAACAAATAGGGCTAGTATTTTTCTTAGCAATAGTTGGATTAAGATATGGTGGAAAAGTAGTTGATTCAATTATGACATCTGGTATGCACCTAGCCTTAGTAGCAATAGCAGTAGGTGTTACAGCTATGATGATAGGATTCTTAGTTGGCAAATACGTATTTAAATTAAATTGGATTTTATTATCTGGAGCTGTCTGTGGTGGTATGACATCAACACCAGGTCTTGGAGCTGCTGTTGATGCTCTTGATAGTGATGACCCAGCAGCAGGTTATGGCGCTACGTATCCATTTGCATTATTAACTAAAGTTATATTGGTTATAGTTTTACACAAACTTCCAATGTAAATAAGATTTTATATGGGGGGATATTTATGAATAATGAAGGAGCATTTGAAGAATTAAGTGGAAGATTAAGAAATAAAGAATTGTGTGATTTAATAATGAATGCAGATGAAGCTGCTAAAATTATAGAGGATGGCATGGTTATTGGAGTTAGTGGATTTACACCTTCAGGCTATCCAAAAGCAGTACCATTAGCAGTTTCAGAAAGAGCTAAAAGTGGAGAAAAGATAAAATTAACCGTATATTCAGGAGCATCTTTAGGTCCAGAAGTTGATGGAGCATGGTCAGAAGCAGGTATAATTGAAAGAAGACTTCCTTATCAAACTAATTCAATACTTAGAAATAATATTAATAAAGGTGTTGTTGATTATATAGATATGCACCTAAGTCATTCTACTCAATTTTTAAATTATGGAACTATACCTAAAGTAGATGTAGCTATAGTAGAAGCACTTGCAATAACTGAAGAAGGGAATATTATACCAACTAGTGGGATAGGTAATTCTCCATCTTTTATAAAAAGTGCAGATAAAGTAATAGTAGAGATAAATCTTGCAAAACCAATGGAAATGGAAGGTATGGCAGATATATATATTACGGAAAATCCACCAAATAGAAAACCAATAGAAATAAATCATCCTAAGGATAGAATTGGAACAACATATATACCTTGTGGTTTGGATAAAATTGCAGGAGTAGTAATTACCAATATGCAAGATAAGACCCGTCCATTGGGGGTTGTAGATGAAGCTTCGAAAAAAATATCAAATAATATTATTGCTTTTTTAAGAGAAGAAGTAAAGGCAGGCAGATTATCAAAGAATTTACTTCCTCTTCAATCTGGTGTAGGAAGTGTAGCAAATGCAGTATTATATGGATTATGTGAATCTGAATTTGAAAATTTAACTTGTTATACAGAGGTTGTACAGGACTCTATGTTGGATTTAATAAGAATGGGTAAAGTTACAATGGCATCTACTACATCTGTAAGTCCATCTCCAGAAGGATTAATAAAATTTGAAAAAGATATTGATTTTTTTAAGGATAAGATTATATTAAGACCTCAAGAAATTAGTAACAATCCAGAAATAGCCAGAAGAATTGGTGTAATTGCAATGAACACTGCAATTGAAGTTGATATTTATGGAAATGTAAATTCTACTCACATAATGGGGTCAAAGATGATGAATGGAATTGGTGGTTCTGGTGATTTTGCTAGAAATGGAGCAATAACTATATTTAGTACTGAGTCAATTGCAAAAAATGGTGATATATCATCAATAGTACCTATGGTATCTCACGTAGACCACACTGAACATGATGTAATGGTAATTGTAACAGAACAAGGATATGCTGATTTAAGAGGTCTTGCACCTAGAGAAAGAGCTATAAAAATAATAGAAAATTGTGCCCATCCAGATTATAAAGAACAACTTAGGGATTATTTAAATAGAGCTTGTAAAAGTGGAGCAAAACAAACACCTCACATATTGGACGAAGCTTTATCATGGCATAGTAAATTTATGAGTACAGGTACAATGAAAAAGGCTGAAACTTTTAAAAGTGCATTATAAAATATTTAATAAATTGGAGGTAGATTTTAAATGGAAAAAGCAGTGGAAAACTTTGAAGATTTAAGTAAGGAATACATTAATGGTTATATTGAGAGAGCAAGAAAAGCTCAAAGAGAGTTTGAATGTTATACTCAAGAACAAGTAGATAAAATAGTAAAAATAGTTGGAAAAGTAGTGTATTATAATGCTGAATATTTAGCTAAACTTGCTGTAGAAGAGACTGGAATGGGAGTATATGAAGATAAGGTAGCTAAAAATAAAAGCAAAGCAAAAGTTATATATAACAATTTAAAAGATAAAAAATCAGTTGGTATAATTGATATAGATAGAGAAACTGGAATAACAAAGGTAGCTAAACCAGTTGGAGTAGTAGCGGCAATAACTCCTTGTACAAATCCAATCGTTACACCTATGAGCAATGCAATGTTTGCACTTAAGGGAAGAAATGCAATTATTATCACACCTCATCATAAAGCAATTGGATGTAGTACAAAAACTGTAGAGATGATTAATGAAGAATTAGAAAAAATAGGAGCTCCAGAAAATTTAATACAAATACTTGACCAACAATCAAGAGAAAATACAAGAAATTTAATTTCATCAGCAGATGTAGTAATTGCCACTGGAGGAATGGGAATGGTAAAAGCTGCGTACTCAAGTGGAAAACCAGCACTTGGTGTAGGGGCAGGAAATGTTCAATGTATCATAGATAGAGATGTAGACATTAAAGAAGCAGTACCTAAAATCATAGCAGGAAGAATTTTTGATAATGGTATCATTTGTTCAGGTGAACAGTCAGTAATAGTAGCAGAAGAAATGTTTGATAAAATAATGGATGAATTTAAAAATAACAAAGGTTTTATAGTTAGAGATAAAGTACAAAAAGAAGCTTTCAGAAATGCTATGTTTGTAAATAAATCTATGAATAAAGATGCGGTAGGTCAATCAGTTCATACAATTGCAAAAATTGCAGGTGTTGAGATACCAGAAGATACAAAAATAATAGTAATAGAAGCTGATGGACCAGGAGAAGAGGATATTATTGCAAAAGAAAAAATGTGTCCAGTTATATCTGCATACAAGTATAAAAGTTTTGAAGAAGGTGTAGCTATTGCAAAAGCAAATTTAAATGTAGAAGGAAAAGGACATAGTGTATCTATACATTCAAATACAGTTAAAAATATAGAATATGCAGGAGAAAATATAGAAGTATCAAGATTTGTTATTAATCAATGTTGTGCTACTAGTGCTGGAGGAAGTTTCTTTAATGGTCTTGCACCTACTAATACTCTAGGTTGTGGTTCTTGGGGAAATAACAGCATCTCTGAAAATCTTGATTATAAGCATCTAATTAATATTTCTAGAATTGCTTATTATATGCCAGAAAATGAAGTCCCTACAGATGAAGAACTTTGGGGATAAAATTTAGACAAAAAATATTCATTCTAAATTAAAGTAGGAATATATTTTAATTTAGAATGAATTTAAGACATAAATTAAATTTAAATTAGTTTATTGGACTAAATTTAAAATATTAAGAGACATATAGAAGAAGGAAGTATTATAATTTAAAATAAATAAAAAAATCTATAAAAGAGAAGGAGTGGTTTTATTATGGCATTAATGACAGGAGCTCAATATATTGAAAGTTTGAGAAAATTAAATACTAAGGTTTATATGTTTGGTGAAGAGGTTAAGAATTGGGTTGACCATCCTATGATTAGACCATCTATAAATTGTGTAGCAGCAACTTATGACTTAGCTCATGACCCAGAATATGCAGATTTAATGACAGTTACTTCAAATATCACAGGTGAAAAAATAAATAGATTTGGTCATCTTCATCAAAGTGTTGATGATTTGATAAAAAAAGTAAAAATGCAAAGACTATGTGGTCAAAAAACAGCTTCTTGTTTCCAAAGATGTGTTGGTATGGATGCGTTTAATGCAGTGTATTCAACAACATTTGAGTGTGATAAAGCCCATGGAACTAATTATCATGATAATTTTGTAAAATACTTAACTTATATACAAGAAAACGATTTAGTAGTTGATGGAGCTATGACTGACCCTAAGGGAGATAGAAGTCTATCACCTAGTGCTCAACCTGACCCAGATATGTTCCTTCATATAGTAGAAAGAAGAGAAGATGGGATAATTGTAAGAGGAGCAAAGGCACATCAAACTGGTTCAATAAATTCACATGAGCACCTTATAATGCCTACTATAAGTATGACTGAAGCAGATAAAGACTACGCTGTATCATTTGCAGTTCCTTCAGATGCTGAAGGAGTGTTTATGATTTATGGAAGACAATCTTGTGACACTAGAAAATTAGAAGAAGGTGCAGATGTTGATTTAGGAAATAAGGAGTTTGGAGGTCAAGAAGCTTTAGTAGTATTTGATAATGTATTTGTTCCAAATGATAGAATTTTCTTATGTGGAGAATGGGATTTCTCTGGTATGTTAGTAGAGAGATTTGCAGGATACCATAGACAAAGTTATGGTGGATGTAAAGTAGGAGTAGGTGATGTAATAATAGGAGCAGCAGCTTTAGCAGCTGATTATAATGGAGCAAACAAAGCTTCACATATAAAAGATAAACTAATAGAAATGACTCACCTTAATGAAAGCTTATATTGCTGTGGTATAGCATGTTCATCAGAAGGTCACAAAACAGAAGCTGGAAACTATCAAATAGATTTACTTCTTGCAAATGTGTGTAAACAAAATGTAACTAGATTTCCTTATGAAATAGTAAGACTTGCAGAAGATATAGCTGGAGGGCTTATGGTTACTATGCCTTCAGAAAAAGACTTTAAATCAGACCTTAAAGTTGGAACAAGTGGAATGACTATTGGCGAAGTATGTAACAAGTATTTTAAAGCTTCTTCAGTGGCTTCAACAGAAGAAAGAATGAGAATATTAAGATTCTTAGAAAATATATGCCTTGGTTCATCTGCTGTTGGTTATAGAACTGAGTCAATGCATGGGGCAGGTTCACCACAAGCTCAAAGAATAATGATTTCAAGACAAGGAAACATAAATCAAAAGAAAGAATTAGCTAAGAAAATTGCGGGAATAAAAAAAGAGGAAGCTTTAAATTTATAAAAAGTTGATATATAAAGGGAAATTATATATTAATGTGTGTTAATTAATGAAAAAATATGTAGTATAAGAGATAGTTATAAAATTATGGTGGTTTTTAGCTAAGTAAAGAAATTTTTAATAAGGAGAATTTACACATGACCTGTGGAGTTAGATTTTGTGGGGGCTGTAACCCTAGATACGAAAGAGGGAAGGCTCTTACAATAATCAAAGAGCACTTCAATGGTAGGGTAGATTTTAGTATAGCACAAGAGAACGTCGAGTATGATTTGTTACTTATAATTGGAGGATGCGCAACTCTATGCGCATCCTATCAACAATATAAAGTGAAAAATGAATGTGTTAAGATGTGGGATTTTAGCCATATAGAAAGAGTTATAAATGTGATTGAATCAGCAATTTGTGAAACTTAAAAAAGCTAAATGGGGGGATTTCATTGAGTTGGCAAGAATTGTATCAAAGTAAATTATGTAGTGCTACAGAAGCTGTAAAACAGATTAAAAACGGTGATACTGTAGTATTTGCACATTGTGTAGGTGAACCTCCTGCACTAGTAGAAGCTATGATTGAAAATGCTGAACAATATAAAGATGTTGAGATTAAACATATGGTAAGCTTGGGTAGTGGTGGATATACTGCTAAGGGAATGGAAGCTCATTTTAGAGTAAATCCAATGTTTGTAAGTGGAAATGTAAGAAAGGCAATTGAAAATGGAGATGGTGATTTTACACCTGCATTCTTCCATGAAGTACCAAAGTTGCTTAGAGAAAAAAGATTAAAATGTGATGTTGTTTTAGCACAGGTAACTCCACCAGATGAACATGGGTATTGTAGCTTAGGAACATCAGTTGATTATACTTATGAAGCCATTAAAACTGCTAGAACAGTAATTGTTCAAGTGAATGACCAGTTTCCTAGAACCTATGGTGAGGTAGTCCATGTATCAGAGTTTGACTATATAGTGGAAAAATCACAACCTTTATTTGAACTACAACCTGCAAAGATTGGAGAAGTAGAAGAAGCAATTGGTAAAAATTGTGCTTCATTAATTGAAGATGGCTCTACTTTACAGCTAGGGATTGGTGGGATACCAGATGCAGTTATGTTATTTTTAACTGATAAAAAGGATTTAGGGATTCATTCAGAAATGATTTCAGATGGGACTTTGGCCCTTTATGAAAAAGGTGTTATAAATGGTAAATATAAAAATTTTGATAAAGAAAAAATGACAGTTACCTTCTTAATGGGTACTAAAAAATTATATGACTTTGCAAATAATAACCCTGCAGTAGAGGTAAAACCAGTAGACTATGTGAATCATCCAGCAATTATAATGAAACAACATAAGATGGTTTCTATAAATTCTGCTATACAAGTTGATTTAATGGGACAGGTAGTTGCAGAGGCTATGGGACTTAGACAATTTAGTGGTGTTGGAGGTCAAGTTGACTTTATACGTGGAGTGTCTATGGGTGAAGATGGAAAGGCAATTATAGCTATGCCTTCAATAACTACAAAAAAAGATGGTACAGTAATTTCAAAAATCGTATCTATTGTGGATGAAGGTGCACCTATAACGACATCAAGAAATGATGTTGACTATATTGTAACAGAATACGGTATAGCAGAATTAAAAGGAAAATCTCTTAGAGAAAGAGCAAGAAATTTAATAAATATAGCTCATCCAAGTGTAAGAGAAAGTCTAGCAGTAGAATTTGAAAAGAGATTTAAGGAGAAATATTAATAATAGAGGGGTGTTAATAATGGAAGCACTTAGAGTAGTTCCAAAGATATTTTACTTTGATACATTTAAAGAATTTAATGAAGAATTTAAAATAGGAAAAAATGATTTAGTAATTACTAATGAGTTTATATATGAGCCATATATGAAACCTCTTGGAATAGATACAAATTTAATTTTTCAAGAAAAGTTTGGAACAGGTGAACCATCTGATGAAATGATAGACTCCATGACAAAGGAAATGAAGAAATACAATTTTGATAGAATTATTGCATTTGGAGGAGGAACAATAGTTGATATATGTAAGATATTAGCACTTGATGTTCCAGAAAAGTCTATTGATTTATTTGAAGGAGAAGTATCACCTAAAAAAGTAAAAGAGTTAGTAGTAGTTCCTACAACATGTGGTACAGGTAGTGAAGTAACAAATGTAGCTATTGCAGAGTTAAAATCTAAACATACTAAAAAGGGGCTTGCAGTAGAAGAAACATATGCAGACTATGCAGTGTTAATTCCAGAGACAGTAAAAGGGTTACCTTACAAATTCTTTGTTACAAGTTCGGTAGATGCTCTTATACATGCTATTGAGTCTTATCTTTCTCCAAAAGCAAGTCCATTTACAGAGATGTATTCTCTACAAGCAATAAAAATGATTATGGATGGGTATAAGAAGATAGTTGATAAAGGAGAAGAAGAGAGATTTAATCATCTTAGAGACTTTGTACTTGCATCAAATTATGCAGGAATTGCTTTTGGAAATGCTGGTTGTGCAGCAGTTCATGCACTATCTTATTCAATAGGTGGAGCTTTCCATGTTGCACATGGTGAAGCAAATTATCAGTTCTTTACTGAAGTATTTAAGATGTATTCTAGAAAAAAACCTAATGGAAAAATTATAAAATGTACAAAAATTTTAGCAGATGCCCTTGAATGTGACCCTAACTGTGATGTTTATGGAGAATTAGAAAAGTTTTTAAATAAATTAATAGCTAAAAAAGCTTTGAGAGAATATGGAATGGTTGAAAGTCAGATAGATGAATTTACAGATAGTACAATAGCAAATCAACAACGACTACTTGCTAATAATTATGTAGAACTTAGTAGAGAGGAAATAAGAGAGATATTTGCAAATCTTTATTAATACAATTTTTTATTTATATGTATAGTCAACATAAACAATGCTAATTATATTTATGTACAAATAAAAATAAGGGAACTTAAATTTTAATTAAAGTTAAGTTCTCTTATTTTTATATGGAGTTAAATATAAGTATATTTTTAATTTAAAATATGCTTATATTTAAGTCTATTACTTTATTTGAAACAATTTGTAGAATTTCAAATTCCTTGACAGTAATAAGTAAGTAATTGTATAATCAAACTGCAATATATTAATAATATTAGTGAAAATGAAAGGATTATAAAATATGTATAAATCAGAAAATTTTTCAAAAAAATCTGTATTAATAAATTCATTTTTAAGTAAATTTTTAAAAATAATTGGATGGGGTTTGGTAAGCTTATTTACATTATCAGCCTTAGTACTTTCAACTATTTCCATTATAATTGGATGGGCTGTAATACTTCCTATTCAAGTATGTGCAGTATTTTTACTTATAGGAGGAGTTTGTATTTTTAAAGGTAAGAGATTAGGAGACCAAATTTCTCGTTATAAAAAATATTGTACAATTATAAACAATAGAAATATTATTCCAGTAGAACTTATTGCAGAAAACACATCTAAATCATTAAATTTTATAATAAAAGATGTACAAAAGATGATAGACAAAAACTACTTTATAAATACTTATATTGATAAAAGAAATAATCAGATTGTGTTAACAAATGAAGATTTTATTCCACCAAGATATGAAGATGTAGCATATGAAGTCAAAGAAGAAGAAAAGACTGATGAATCCAATGAAGTTGATACAATTATAAATAAAGGAATGAATTATCTAACACAAATAAAAGAAGCTAATAAAAATATTAAATCAGAATCAATGGGCAATAAAATTGTACAAGTAGAAGATGTTACAAGTAAAATATTTGATGTTGTAAAACATGACCCATCAAAACTTACTCAAATACAAAAATTTATGGATTATTATCTTCCAACCACTTTAAAACTATTAAATTCATATCATACATTGGAAGAACAAGGAATTGATAGAGAAAATATAACAACAACTATGGAAAGTATTGAAAATACAATGAATACGATTGTAGTAGCTTTTGAAAATCAATTGGACTATCTGTTTGAAGATGAAGCCATTGATATTTCTACAGATATTACTGTTTTAGAGAATATGTTAGTCCAAGAAGGATTAACGAGTGGTAAATTTTAACTTCAATAGAAAAAATATTCTGTTATTTTTAAACAATTAATTAGTCATAAAGTATAAAATGTGTATTATATAAGTTAATCAGTACTTTATGAAGGAAGAGGAGAGAAAGATACAATGAATAATTTAGATGATATACCAGTTATGCCAACTTTGACACTTGACCCATTTGGAGAAGAATCAAACACTAATGATATAGATAATTCTGACTTATTAATGAAAAAGGATGAAAAAGACCCAGAAGAAGAAAAACTGTCTGAATCTGAACGCAAGATGGTAAAGGAATTTGCGGAAAAAATAGATATTACAAATACAAATATGATTTTGCAATATGGAGCTGGTGCTCAAAAAAAGGTAGCAAGTTTTTCTGAAACAGCTTTAAAGAGTGTAAAAACAAGAGATTTAGGAGAAGTTGGAGATATGCTTACAAATCTAGTTACTGATTTAAAAGCATTTTCAGCAGATGAAAAAGAACAAAGTGGTTTTTTAGGAATTTTTAAAAAGGCAAATAATAAAATTTCAAATTTAAAAACTAAGTATGATAGTGCAGAGGTAAATGTGGATAAAGTAAGCAAAGAGCTTCAAAAGCATCAGGTTAAAATATTGAAAGATATAGCAATGCTTGATAAGATGTATGAATTGAACTTAGCTTACTCAAAAGAGCTTACTATGTATATTATAGCAGGAAAACAAAAATTAAAGGATATGAAAGAATATGAGATGCCAAAGTTGAGAGAAAAAGCTCGTTTATCTGGTTCAACAGAAGATGCTCAATCTGTAAATGATATGGTTTCACTTTGTGACAGATTTGAAAAGAAAATTCATGACTTAGAATTAACTAGAATGGTATCGCTTCAAATGGCTCCTCAGATAAGATTGGTTCAAAATAGTAATAATCTGATGGCAGAAAAGATTCAATCAACTATAGTAAATACCATTCCATTATGGAAAAATCAAATAGTGCTTGCTCTTGGAATTTCTCACTTAAATCAAGCTATGAAAGCACAGCGTGAAGTTAGTAATATGACAAATGAGCTTTTATTAAAGAATGCAGAAACTTTGAAGATGGGAACAATAGAAACAGCAAAAGAATCAGAAAGAGGAATTGTAGATATAGACACAATTAAGAAAACGAATCAATCTCTAATATCTACTATTGATGAGGTAGTTAAAATACAACATGATGGTAGAATAAAGAGACAAGAAGCAGAAGTTGAATTATCAAAAATAGAAAATGAACTTAAAAGTAAGCTTCTTGAATTTACAGTTAAATAAAAATTATACTAATATAAAAAGAGACTGTCTCAAAATAGAGATAAGTCTCTTTTTCATTGTTTAAATGATTAAAGTATATTTATATTATAAATTTCTATTATCTTTTAACATAACATCATGAGCTCCACCTTCAACTATACTAGTAGAAGATACAAGTGTAAGTTTAGCATTTTTTTGAAGTTCAGGAATGCTAAGTGCTCCACAGTTACACATAGTAGAACGAACTTTACTTAAAGAAAGAGTTACATTGTCTTTCAAAGAACCAGCATAAGGCACATAAGAGTCAACACCTTCTTCAAAAGAAAGTTTCTTATCTCCACCAAGGTCATATCTTTGCCAGTTTCTAGCACGAGCAGAACCTTCTCCCCAATACTCTTTCATATAACTACCATTTATATTAACTTTGTTAGTTGGACTCTCATCAAAACGAGAGAAGTATCTACCAAGCATTATAAAATCTGCACCCATAGCTAAAGCTAAAGTTATATGATGGTCATAAACGATACCACCATCAGAGCAAATTGGAATATAAATACCTGTTTTTTCAAAGTATTCGTCTCTAGCTTGAGCAACTTCAATTATAGAAGTAGCTTGTCCACGTCCTATACCTTTTTGTTCACGAGTTATACATATAGAACCACCACCAATACCAACTTTAACGAAGTCAGCACCAGCTTCAGCTAGGTAAAGGAATCCTTCGCGGTCAACTACATTTCCAGCTCCTACCTTAACTGTATCACCATATTTTTCACGAATGAAATCAAGTGTTATTTTTTGCCACTCAGAAAAACCTTCTGAAGAATCTATACATAAAACATCAGCACCAGCTTCAACTAAAGCAGGAACACGTTCAGCAAAGTCTCTAGTATTAATACCAGCTCCAACTACATATCTCTTAGAAGAATCTAAAAGTTCAAGTGGATTTTCTTTATGAGAAGAGTAATCTTTACGGAATACCATATACATAAGATTACCATTATCATCAAGTACAGGAAGAGAATTAAGTTTGTGGTCCCATATAATGTTGTTTGCTTCCTTTAAAGTAACATCTTTGTTAGCATAAACTATAGATGACATAGGAGTCATAAATTCACTAACTTTAGTATCTAAATCCATACGACTTATACGATAATCACGACTTGCAACAATACCCAATAATTTACCAGTTGAAGTTCCATCTTCAGTAACAGCTACTGTAGAATGTCCAGTTTTTTCTTTTAAGTCAAGTATGTCTTTTAATGTGTTATCAGGTTTAATATTTGAATCACTTACAACAAAACCAGCTTTGTGGGATTTAACACGTGCTACCATAGCAGCTTCATTTTCAATAGTTTGAGAACCGTATATAAATGAAATACCACCTTCTTTAGCAAGTGCAATAGCCATTTTGTCATCAGAAACAGATTGCATAATAGCAGAAGTCAAAGGTATATTCATATAAATATCTGCTTCCTCGCCCTTTTTAAATTTAGTAACAGGTGTTTTTAAACTTACATTAGCAGGTATACAATCAGTAGAAGAGAAACCTGGTACAAGAAGGTATTCACTGAAAGTATGTGATGGTGTATCAAAATAAAACGCCATTTTTTAATCACTCCTTATATTTTTATACTTTTTATAATTGATAGTATTAATTATAACTTATTCTTTAATTTTATTAAAGTATTTTGTCAAATATTGAGATTTTTGAAAAATTTAAACTATTTTAATTAAATTTGTTTAATATATATTGCCTTATAGGGTAAAGTTGTATATTAAATAATGTTTAGTGTTTAATAGTAGCTAATTTAAAATTAATCTTTAGTGATTCATATAATTACATTTGTATAGTTTATATTGATAATATTACTAGAGAGTGTATAAACCTCAAAAATACAGATAAATTAAATCTATATTAGTATATCCAAAAGTACATTTAATAAATTTATTTAACTGAATTATTATTTTCATTTCTATTAAATTTAAATATTTTATAAAAATAGTATTATTTACAAAATCATATACTCCAAAATACTACATAAATAAAATTAAACAAAAACTAAAATGACAAATGTCATTATCTAAAGTGACATAGAAACGGTTTCTTAAAGTTGTTACTATAAAATATAAACTCTATAATAAAAGTATAACAAAAGGGAATCATATCGATATAGAATATAATTCAAGAGGAGGTAAAATTATGAGTAGTTCTAATCAATCGACAATAAAGACATCTATACAGCGAGTAGGGAAATTTTTAAGTGGTATGGTAATGCCAAATATAGGAGCTTTTATAGCATGGGGTCTTATAACAGCATTATTTATACCAACAGGATGGATGCCTAATGAAAAATTGAGTACTATAGGTGACCCAATGATAAAATACCTTTTACCACTATTGATAGCTTATACTGGTGGTAAAGCAATAGCAGGACAAAGAGGTGGCGTAATAGGTGCAGCAGCAGCTATGGGAGTAATTGTTGGTGCAGATATACCAATGTTTATCGGAGCAATGATAATGGGACCATTTGCAGGATGGGTAATTAAGAAGTTTGATAAATTTGTAGATGGAAAGATACCAACAGGATTTGAAATGTTAGTAAATAACTTTTCAATAGGTATAATAGGTATGCTTCTTGCAATACTAGGATTTTATGCAATTGGACCAGCAATAGTAGCAGGGACAGCTCTTATAGAATCTGGAGTTCAATTTATAGTTAGCAAAAGTTTATTGCCTCTAGTTTCAGTATTTATAGAACCTGGAAAAGTATTATTCTTAAACAATGCAATAAATCATGGTATATTAGGGCCTATAGGTATAGCTGAGGCAAAAGAAGCAGGTAAATCTATAATGTTCTTACTAGAAAGTAACCCTGGACCAGGTTTAGGAGTTCTATTAGCATATTGGATGTTTAGTAGAGGAAGTGTAAAACAATCAGCACCAGGAGCTGTAATAATACATTTCTTTGGTGGTATCCATGAAATTTACTTCCCATATATTTTAATGAATCCAGTTTTAATATTGGCTACAATGGCAGGTGGAGCAGCAGGAATATTGACTTTTTCAATATTAGGAGCTGGGCTTGTAGCAGCACCATCACCAGGAAGTATATTTGCACTTATGGCACTAGCTCCAAAGGGAGGATTACTTCCAGTATTAGCAGGAGTTGCAGTGGCAACAGTTGTATCATTCTTAGTGGCAGCACCATTTGTTAAGAGAGCTTCAGCAAATCAAAGTGAAGAAGACAGTACTTCTTTAGAAGAAGCTAAAGCAAAAATGAGTGATATGAAATCTGCAAGTAAGAACTCTGAGAAAAATATTGACGAAAAACAGCTTGAAGTAAATGAGATTAAGAAGATTGTATTTGCATGTGATGCAGGAATGGGTTCGAGTGCAATGGGAGCTTCCAGATTTAAAAATAGAATAAAAAACTTAGACTTAAATATAGAAATTACAAATTCATCTGTTGATAATCTTCCAGATGATACACAAATAGTAGTAACTCACAATACATTAGTTGAAAGAGTTGCTAAGAATAATTCAAGTGTTGAGATAGTTTCAATAAACAATTTTTTAAATGACCCAAATTTAGATACATTGTTTAAAAGATTAGAATCTAAATAAAAATAAAAAGTACCACTAATTAGGAGTGGATAATTTGAAAAAAAAGAAGATTACATCTAGGCAAAAAAAGATAATACTAATGATAGTAGAAAATTCAAAGAAAAACATTCCAATAACTATTTCTGAGATTGCAGGGACTTTAGAGTTAAGTTCAAGAACTGTACTTAGAGATATGTCTGGAATTGAAAAATGGTTTGATGAAAATGATTTTAACTTTGTAAAAAAACCAGGAGTGGGATTGATTTTAGAGGAAAATATAGAAAATCAAAACTTTATAATTGAGTTGTTAGAAGAAGAAAAAATAGAAAAAGAATACAGCAAGGAAGAAAGAAATTTAATTATATTATCAAAGCTACTAGTTTCTAACGAGCCAGTAAAATCCTATTATTTTGCAAAAATATTAAAGGTATCTGAAGGGGTACTGAATAATGATTTTGCCTTAGCAAGTAAATGGTTGGAAAGATTTGATATTGAGCTTGTTAGAAAACCAGGGCTTGGTGTCTATTTAAAAGGTCAAGAAAAAAGCTTTAGAGAGGCATATGTAAATCTTATATACGATTCATTCAATGAAAAAGAAATACTAGATATGGTCAGAAATATAAGTGAAAATATACAAACAGATAAAGCAATAGAAATTTTAAGTGAAAATAGACTTTTAAATTTAATGGACAGGTGCATAATAAGAAAAGTTGAAGCTACATTAACAAAGAAGCTTTCAGATTTAGATGTAAATTTAGCTGATAGTGCATATATAGGGCTTGTAGTTCATATTTCATTAGCCTTACAGAGGATAAAAAATGGTGAAAATATAACTATGGATAAAGAGTTTCTAAAAGAATTATCTATAACAGAAGAGTTTAAATTAGCTAAAGAAATCGTAAAAGGTATGGAAACAGATTTTAACATGGATATACCAGTAGATGAGGTTGGATATATAACCATGCATATAAGAGGTGCAAAGCAAAGGTCATCTTCAAACCATAAGGCTTTAAACTTAGATGATATAGAAATAATGGAAATTACAAATAAGATGATAGATTTGGCGGAAGATGAATTTAAAATAAGTTTAAAAAATGACGAGAGGTTATTTAAAGACCTAGCAAATCACTTAGGGCCTTCTATAAATAGATTGAATATGGGATTAGAAATAAGAAATCCTCTTTTAGATGAAATAAAAAGCAAGTATTCATATGCCTATGATGGAGTTGAAAAGATTTCTAGAATTATAAAAGATAAACTAAATATAAATTCAATACCTGAATCAGAAATAGGATATATTGCAATGCACTTTGCATCAGCCATAGAAAAAAATCTTATGATGAATACTAATATAAATATTGTTGTGGCATGTCCCACTGGAATAGGTACTTCAAGATTCTTATCAACTAAGATTGAAAATAAATTTCCTAATTTAAATATACTTGAAACCATATCAGCTATAAACATAGATGAAGAGTATTTAAAGGAAAAAGATGTTGATTTAATAGTGTCTACAGTTGAGTTAAATACAAGTTTAAATTATATATGTGTAGGTCCATTTATGAGTTTAGATGATGAACAGATAATCAAGGAAAAAATAAAATCTATAGCTCAAAATAAATTAATCAATTTAAATGCGAAAAATGATACTAAGAGTAAGAATAAAGTATATGAACAGATAACAGAAAGTATGAATATAGGAAAAGATATTCTTCAATTTTTAGAGGAAATTAGATTTGAAAAATTTGAAAGTAAAGATTTAAGTGAGCTTATTGAAGACTCATCAAGAATATTTGCAAAATCTAGTGAAGATATAATCTCTATAAAAGAATCGTTAAAAGAAAGATTAAAAATCTCAATTCCATATATAGAAGAATCAAAAATTCTATTGTTACATTGTATGAGTGAAAGAATAGATATTATGAAGTTATCAATAATAAAACTAGAGAATAGAATCGTGCTAGATTCAAATGAAGAAATCGACAATGTAGTTTTTATGTTACTTCCTAAAAATTCACCAAGTTATCAAAGACAAATAATGAGTGAAATAAGTGGTTCATTAATAGACAATATAATTTTTACTAATAAGATAAATAAATTCTCTATAGAAGAGATGGCATTAGAGGTAAAAGATATAGTTTTTAATTTTTATACAAACAGATTAAAAGCATTTATAGATAAATAAAATTAATATTAAAAAGGAAGGTTGATACTATGAGTAAAGTATTGAATGAGAATAATATATTTTTAGGGTTAGATAGTGTTTCAAAGGAAGAAGCTATAACTTTAGCAGGAAGAAAATTAGTTGAAAATGGATATGTAAAAGAAGAATATATACCAGCAATGTTAGAAAGAGAAAAAGTAATGACTACATATATGGGAATGGGAGTTGCTATTCCACATGGTGTAAATGAAGCAAAAAAAGAAATATTATCTTCTGGAATAGTTATATTACAATTCCCTAATGGTATAGATTTTGATGGAGAAAAAGCATATTTATTAATAGGAATAGCTGGTGTTGGAGATGAACATTTAGAAATACTATCTAATATAGCAGTAGTTTTAGATGATGACTTAACAGAAAGACTAAAAAATTCAAATGACAAACAAGCTTTTATGGAAGCTTTTGCCAACTAATCTTAGGAGGGATTTAAAATGAAAAAGGCAATTCAGTTTGGAGCAGGAAATATTGGAAGAGGTTTTATTGGAGGCTTGTTAGTTAAGTCGGGTTATCATGTAGTATTTGCTGATGTAAATGAGGATATATTAAACTCAATAAACAAAGATAAAAAGTATACTATACACATAAGAGATGTAGAATGTATAGATGAAGTAATTGATAATATAAGTGCGGTTTCATCTATAAAAGAAGAAATAATAGATGAGATTGTACAGGCTGAAATAATAACTACAGCAGTTGGACCTTTAGTTTTGACTAAAATAGCCTCTACAATTGCAAAAGGTATAAAGGCTAGAAAAGAAAAGGGATTAACAAGTAATCTAAATATAATAGCATGTGAAAATGCAATATACGCAAGTTCTTCTTTAAAAGAAGAGGTACTTAAGTATTTAAATAAGGAAGAAGTAGAATATTTAGAGATGTATGTTGGTTTTCCAAACTGTTCAGTTGATAGAATAGTTCCTCCTGGTAAAAACGAAAATCCTCTTGATGTAACAGTTGAAAATTTTTATGAGTGGAATGTTGAAAAACAAGGATTTAAAGGGGAAATACCAACTATAGTTGGAATGAATTTAGCTGATAATCTTATGGCTTATATAGAACGTAAATTGTTTACACTGAATACAGGTCATGCTATAACAGCTTATATAGGATATTTAAAAGGATATAAGACTATAGAAGAGAGTATAAAAGATAAATTTATCTGTGATATAGTCAAAAGTGCAATGGTAGAAAGTGGAGAAGGATTGATTAAAAAATACAATTTTGACTCAGAAGTGCACTATAAATATATTGATAAAATTTTAAATAGATTTAAAAATCCATATCTTAATGATGATGTATTAAGAGTCGGAAGGGAACCATTAAGAAAACTAAGTGATAAAGATAGATTGATTAAACCTTTAATGACAGCAAAATCATATGGATTATCAGTTGATAATTTGATTCTTGGAATAGGTGCAGCGCTTCATTATAATAATAGTGAAGATACTCAAAGTGTAGAATTACAAGAGTTGATAAAGTCTATTGGGGTAAAAAAAGCCGTTGCTAAAATAGCTAATATAAGCAATGACGAAGAACTTTTAAATAATATCGAAAAAAGTTATATATTTATGAAAAATTTATAAATTTACTTGAAAAAAAGTAGTTCTGATAAAGTAACTATAATATATTATTCTACACAGTTTGAATTATTTGTTGAATAATAGAGAATTATAATATATAATTAAAAGGAATAAATTAATATATTTACCTGTATATGTTTGATAATATGGTTCAAATGTTTCTACTAAGCTACCATTAATAGCTTGACTACAGGAGTGAAGAAGATATAGTTTATACTTATTTTAAATTATATATTAAGTTAATTACTTTGAATTTTAAGCTCCTGTCTATGATATAGACAGGAGCTTTTTTAGTATTTTAATATAAAATACTTACAAGAATAGATAGCAAAATTAGAACAAATATAATTTTTTTATTAATATAATTTTAGAAAGGGCTAGGTGGAAGTTCAATGAAGGCTTTACAAGAAAAGATATTGAGAGAAGGCAGTGTTTCAGGAAATGATATACTAAAAGTTGATAGTTTTTTAAACCATCAAATTGATGTAGCTTTTTTAAATGAAATAGGAAGAGAATTTAAAGAGAGATTTAAAGGAGAAAAGGTGGATAAGATATTTACAATAGAGGCTTCAGGAATAGCTATAGCATCAATTGTTTCACAGTATTTTGATAATGCACCTGTAGTATTTGCAAAAAAATCAGAATCTAAAAATTTGGATAAAGATGTATATGAAACTAATGTATATTCATTTACTAAGGCAAGAGAGTATTCAGTTAAAGTTTCTAAAAAGTACATAAACAAAGGCGAAAATATATTGATAGTGGATGATTTTTTGGCAAATGGAAGAGCTGCTCTTGGACTTAAAGATTTAATTGAGCAAGCAGAAGCTAACTTAGTTGGAGTAGGAATTGTCATTGAAAAAGGATTTCAAGCTGGAGGAGCACTTTTAAAGGCTAATGATGTAAGATTAGAGTCTTTGGCAGTAGTTGAATCTATAGATAATGGAACTGTAAAATTTAGGTAATTTATGATATTATATACTTGTGTTTAGCACATATTTTAACTATGTAATTATGGAGGATTTTTTATGAGATTTTTTATAGACACAGCCAATATTGAAGAAATAAAAGAAGCAAATGATTTAGGTGTAATATGTGGTGTAACTACTAATCCGTCTCTAATAGCTAAAGAAGGTAGAGATTTTATAGAGGTAGTTAAAGAAATAAGTGAAATAGTAGATGGACCAATAAGTGCAGAAGTAATAAGTTTAGAACATAAAGGTATGATAGAGGAAGCAGAAAAATTATCTAAGATACATAAAAATATAGTTATAAAGATACCTATGACAGCAGAAGGTCTAAAAGCGGTGAAAGTACTATCAAGTAAAGGTATAAAGACTAATGTAACGCTTATATTCTCTGCTGGACAAGCTCTTTTAGCTGCTAGAGCTGGAGCTACATATGTAAGTCCTTTTGTTGGTAGATTGGATGATATATCACAAAATGGTCTTGATTTAATTGAAGAAATCGTTGATATATTTAGTGTAAATAGTATTGAGGCTCAAATAATAGTTGCTAGTGTTAGAAATCCAATACATGTTTTACAAGCTGCTAGAATGGGAGCAGATATAGCAACAGTTCCTCTTAAAGTTATAAACCAAATGATTAAGCATCCTTTGACAGACAAAGGAATAGATAGCTTTATGAAGGATTGGGAAGGTGCTTCTTTAAAATTATAATTATAAACTACGCTTTATAATTATATTAAAGAGGTTATTATGGAAATTCTAAGTAATAAGGCTAGGCTATTTTGCCTAGTCTTATTTTGGTGTATAATATATTGAAACATATTATTGAAATAGATTAATTTTTTAAGTGAGGAGGCGAAAAATGGATAAAATATTAAGAGAGATACAAAGAGAAGATAAAAAAAATCCATATACTGACCAAGAACTTGCTGAAATGTTAAATGTAGCTAGGTCTGAAGTGATATCAGTTAGGAAAAAAAATAATATTTTAGATTCGAGAGAAAGAAGAAAAAAAATATTAATAAAAGATATATCAAAAATTGTAAGTGAAAATCCTCAAATGTCTGAAAGAAAAATAACTGAAATATTAATAGAAAATGGATATAATATATCGAGAAGTGCAGTTTCAAAATTATTAAAAGAGGAAAATTTAAATCAGTCAAAGATTGGGATTAAGGATAAAGACCCAGCATCATCAGGAAAGTATGTGAAGGTGAGTAAAGTTGTAGAAGAAGATGGATTTGAAGAATTGATAGGTATAAAGGGAAGTTTGAAAGAAAAGGTAAATCTAGCTAAGTCAGCAATAATGTATCCTCCTAATGGCCTTCATACTATAATATATGGAGAAACAGGAGTAGGTAAAAGTGAATTAGCTACATGTATGTATAAATATGCTATAAAAAACAACATTAAAGAAGAGAACAGCCCATTTATAGTGTTTAACTGTGCAGACTATGCAGAAAATCCTAATCTATTGATAGCTCAACTCTTTGGGGTAGTAAAAGGTGCATATACAGGAGCAGATGCAAATAGAGAAGGTCTTGTAGAACAAGCTAATAATGGAATATTGTTTTTAGATGAAATTCATAGATTGCCTGCTGCTGGGCAAGAAATCTTATTTTCATTAATAGATAGAGGAGAATTTAGAAGGTTAGGAGAAAGTAGTTCTAATAGAAAGGCAAATGTTCTCATAATAAGTGCTACAACAGAAAATCCAGATTCTAATTTACTTCAAACATTTAGAAGACGTATACCAATGGTAATAAATTTACCTAATATGAGTGAAAGACCAAAATCTGAAAGATATGAAATAATAATAAAGTTTTTTGAAAGAGAAGCAAAGCGAGTAAACAAGAATTTTATAATAACTAAAGAAGTTATGTGTGCACTTATGAATTATAAGTGTACTGGAAATATAGGTCAGTTAAAGAGTGATATACAAGTAACTTGTGCTAGAGCTTTTAGTAAATCGATATTTTCTAGCGATAAGGTAATTATAGATTTAGATAGTTTAAGGGATTATATAAAAAGTGGATATTATGATTGTAATTGTAAAAATGAAAAGTATTCTGAGTTTTCAGTTGAGGATATATATATAGATATTAGTGAATTGGTGAGTGGAAAAAATAGAATTTTATCTGATAATGAGATAAGCGAGATATATAATTATGCAGAAAAAGAGCTTAAGGTTTTGGAAAGTAAGTGCTTTTCAGAAGAAGAGTTAAAAAATGCATTTATAGAAAAGTTAGATAAGAAGTTTAATGCTATTAAAAACAATAAAAATTTATCTGATAGAAGAAGTCGAATAGACTGGGGAGGACAATTAAAAGAGTCTACACTGGAGATAATGGATAAGGTAATTGTATTTATTAAGGAGCAGTTTAAGCATGTAAATCAAGGTCTGTACTTGGCTCTAGCAATTCATATTGAGCATGCTATAGGTAGGATAAAAGATGGAAAAACTATAATAAATCCGAGTTTAGATAAAATAAAAGCATCAATGCCAATGGAATATGAGTTGTCAAGATATATAATGGGTATAGTAGAAGATTTGACACAAGTAACATTTCCAGAAGATGAGCTTGGATATTTGGCTTATTATATAAATAAATTTTGTTATAATGAGGAAAGTATAAAAGATAAAGTTAAAGTAGTAATAGTTACGCATGGTAAAGTTGGAATTGAAATGTCTAAAGTTGTAAATCATATTTTAGGTATAGAATGTACACTAGGTATAGAAATAGCACTTACAGATTCACCATCAGAGGGGATAGAGCATGTATTAGAAGAACTTCAAAAGATAGAAGCTAGAAAAGGTATTCTAGTTCTAATTGATATGGGTTCTTTGGTAATTCTTGGTGATGAGGTTGAAAAAAGGCTTGGAATTAGATGTAAAACTGTAAATAGAGTAGATACATTATTGGCAATGGAAGCAGGAAAACTTGCAACCATTGAAGGGAAAAGTTTAGATGGTATAATAGCTGATTTAAAGAAAAATAAGAATTATGCTATGATAAATACAAATAAATTTAGTTACAGAAAAAACGAGTATGGAAAGAAAAATGTAATCATTACTTTATGTTTGAGTGGTGTAGGTACAGCTTTAAATTTAAAAGAGCATATAGAAAAACAAATTAAGGAATATGACACTTTAATTGAAGTAAAGCCAGTTGCTTTTTTAAATAATAATTTAGAAGAAGAGTTAAATGATATTGAATCTGAATATAATATTATTGCTATCTGTGGAACTATTGATATAGATTATAAAAACGTGCCTTTTATTTCTTATAATGAGGTACTTGGTAAAAATGGTATTAATAAAGTATTAGAGCATTTAAATAGTAAACAACCAGCTTTAAATATTGAAAACCAGTTGAATAATTTAATACATGAAGATTTGATTTTATACAATTTTGAAGGAATTTCAAAGGAGTATATAATTGATACTCTTGTTTCAAAACTTGAAGAAGGTGGATATGTTGACTCAAAGTATATATTAAGTGTATATAAAAGAGAAGCAATGGGAAGTGTTGTAATGGCCTCTAAGGTAGCCGTGCCACATGGACTTCCAGAAAACGTTATAAAGCCTGCAATAGCAATCGCGAGGTTGAATAAACCTATAGTATGGGACAATAAATTTATGGTGGATTTGGTGGTACTACTGGCACTTAAAGAAAATAATAAGAAAGAAATACGAAGCTTATTTTCAAAGATTAATGACCAGCATACTTTAGAAGTTTTATTAAATACTGAAGATAAAAATGAAATAAAAGAACTTTTAAGCTAATTATTAGTACCGAGAAGAAAGACAAAAAAATTTGCTTTAGTATAAAATTTAAAACTACTCAATTGTTAAGTAGTTAATTACTCTATATAAGGCTAGTTCTATGAAATTTATTTATATGATTTTATAGAATTAGCTTTTTTCTTGGTAAATAAAATATATGAATTTATTTATGTAAAAAGTAAATTTTATTGGACAATTCTATGAGAATTTTTCCTATATTTCTTATAAAATATAGAATATATAAAAATAAATTAAATTCATAATAAATAATTTTATAAAATAGTTGTTAAACATAAAAAACCATTTGTAAAAAACAAAAAAATCATTTCTCTAACAAAAAAAACCACAAAAAATATAAAAAAGTATGGCTAGTTAAGTGATTAACAAGTAAAAATTAAAATAAAAATCAAAAAAAATTTATCAATGAAAGTCAGCTAAAATCCTGGAAGAGAGCATTATTTTTGGGAAAACATTTTCTTTTGTTTCACAAAAAAAGCCACTTTTTGGCACACAACATGCTTTATATAAAGTCAAGAAAAACTAAGGTATAAGACAAAGGCAATTAGGAGGTGTAAATATGGAGTTTATAAATTTTGTAAGTGATAAAGTTATAGACCTTAAAATGGATTGTAAAACGAAAGAAGATTTCTTTGAAGAAATACATAATAAAGTTTTTGATTTAGGCTTTGTAAAAGAAGAATTTGGAGAAAAAATATTAGCAAGAGAAAATGTATTTCCAACAGGTTTAAATTTAGGAGATTATGGAGTAGCAATACCACATACAGATGCAGAATATATTAAAGAGCAATTTATATCAGTCTGTACTTTTAATGAACCAGTAGTGTTTAGTTCTATGGAAGACCAAGATGAAAAAGTACCTGTAAATTTGGCTTTCGTATTAGGACTTAATCAACCACACAGTCAATTATCTGTATTAACAGAATTAATGGGAATTATGCAAAATAAAGAGTTAGTTGATAAGTTGATGAGTTCTACTGATAAAGAAGAAGTTTTAAAGACACTAAAGTCTTTATAAAAATAAAAAAGTACTAAAAATAAAAAATATAAAAATAAAAATTATTAGGAGGAAATAAAAATGAAAAAAATATTAGTAGCATGTGGAGCAGGAATAGCAACATCAACAGTAGTTTGTGACAAGGTAGAGAGATTAGTTAAGGAAAATAATATACAAGCAGAAGTTATACAATGCAAAATAGCTGAATGTGCAACAAAGCAAGAAGGAGCAGATTTAATAGTATCAACAACTATACTACCAACAACTTATAATATACCAGCAATAAAAGCAACAGCATATATAACTGGAGTAAATACAGCAGCATTAGATAAAAAAATATTAGATGCTTTAAAATAATCCTATCATAGATACATTGAAATAATATTTTATAAAACAGAAAAAGGAGGATTTATAAATGGATAAATTATTAGCAGTAGTACAATACATTTTAAATATGGGACCGACAGTAATACTACCAATAACAATTGTAGTACTAGGAATGATATTTAGAATTAAGTTTACAAAAGCTTTAAAGTCAGGTCTTACAATTGGTATAGGATTTGTGGGTATAAACTTAGTTGTAAACCTATTAACATCAACACTAGGGCCAGCGGCTCAAGGAATGGTTGAAAGATTCGGACTTAATTTAACAGTAATAGATGTTGGTTGGCCAACAACAGCATCAGCAACATGGGCTTCACCAGTTGCACCAATATTAATACCAGTTTGTTTATTAGTAAACTTACTATTATTATACTTCAATAAAACAAAGATATTAAACGTTGATATATGGAATTATTGGCACTTTATAGTAGCAGGTGCAGTTGGATATATAGTAACAGGAAGTTATGTTTGGGCTATATTCTGTGCAATACTAATGGAGTTATTAGTACTGTTTATTGCAGAAAAGACAGCAAAAAATGTTCAGGAGTTTTATGATTTAGAAGGTATAGCATTACCAACTGGTTCAACAGCTTCATTTGCTCCACTTGGATATTTAGTAGGTAAATTTGTTGAAAAAATACCAGGAATAAATAAAATACAAGCAGACCCAGACTCTATACAAAAAAGATTTGGTATATTTGGAGAACCAATGATGATGGGGATTATACTAGGTATAATACTTGGAGCACTTGCGGGATATGATGTAGCAGGAATATTCAATGTAGGTATATCAATGGGTGCAGTAATGTTACTTATGCCTAGAATGGTTAGAATATTAATGGAAGGTTTAATTCCAATTTCAGAATCAATAAGAGATTTCTTACAAGCAAAATATGGAGACAGAGAACTTTATATAGGTCTGGATGCAGCAGTAGCAACTGGACATCCAGCAGTTATATCAACAGCTCTTATACTTGTTCCTATAACTTTGTTCTTAGCAGTTATACTACCAGGAAACAAAGTTTTACCATTTGGAGACTTAGCGACAATACCATTTTATATGGCATTTATAGTGTGTTTTAGAAAAGGTAATATAGTTCAATCAGTTATAACAGGAACAATAGTAATAGCTATATCACTTTATATGGCTACAAACTTTGCAGATGTTCATACACAATTATTACAACAAGCAAATATGATGCCAGAAGGAACAACAATGGTTACAAGTATAGATACAGGTGGAAACTTGCTAAAATGGGGAATATTGAAATTATCTCAATTAGTTTCTTCATTTGGAATATTCTAGTATGTAGTTAATAGAGATTACTCTTTTTTAGTAAAGTATGCGAAAATTTAACATTTAGCAGCTACTAAAAAAGAGTAATATTTTTTATAAATTTTTAAAAATACAAAATACAAGAGGAGGAGATTTATCGTGAAAGCAGCAGTATTACATGGCACAAATGATATGAGATTTGAAGATATAGAAATAAAACCATGTGAAAGTGATGAAGTAAAAATAAAAGTTATGGCAGCAGGAATATGTGGGTCAGATCCTCCAAGAGTATTAAAACATTGGAAATATCCAGTTCCAGCTATACCAGGACATGAGTTTTCTGGAGTAATTGCTGAAGTTGGTAAGGATGTAAAAAATGTAAAAGTTGGAGATAGAGTAGTTGCAATTCCTTTTATACCTTGTAATGAATGTGAATATTGTAAAAGAGGATTATTTTCATTGTGTGATAACCATGGAATGTTAGGAGCTAAAAGTTTTGGAGCTTTTGCAGAGTATGTAAATATAAAAGCTACAAATGTACTTCCAATAGGAGATATGAACTTTGAAGATGCTGCAATGATAGAGCCACTAGCAGTTGCTATGCATGGAGTACTTAATATAGGTGTTCAAGTTGGAGACACTGTAGCTGTAATGGGTAGTGGAACAATGGGGCAGTTGGTAATACAAGGACTTAAAATAGCAGGGGCAGGAACAATTATAGCAGTTGATATATCTGATAATAAATTAAGAGAATCAAAGGAATTAGGGGCTGATATAATAATTAATGCTAAAGATATTAACCCAGTAGAAAAAATAAAAGAACTTACTGGTGGAAAAGGTGTTGACATAGCTCTTGAATGTGCAGGTTCAAAAATAACTCAAGAACAATGTTTACTTATAACTAAAAAGAAAAGTAAGATAGGATTTTTAGGGATAGCATATTCAGATATAACTTTATCAGAAGAAGCATTTGAAAATATATTTAGAAAAGAACTAGAATTAAAAGGTTTTTGGAACTCTTATTCTGCACCATTTCCAGGACAAGAATGGACTAAGGGAATCAATCTAGTTAATGAAGGAAAGATAAAATTAAAAGAAATGGTATCTCATAGATTCTCACTTGAAGATACTTACAAAGCATTTGAAATGATAAGAGATAGAAAAGAAGAATTTAACAAAATATTAATTTTACCACAAGGGGTTGAAAAATAATGAAAGCAGTAGTTAAAACTAAACCAGGCTATGATAATGTAGAAGTTTTAGAAGTAGAAGAACCAAAAGCTACAGGAGACAAGGTTAAAATAAAAGTAGAATATAGTGGTATATGTGGTTCAGATATACATTCATTTAAAGGTGAATATGCAAATATAAAAGCCCCAGTAACATTAGGTCATGAATTTTCTGGAATTGTTGTAGAAGTAGGAGAAGATGTTAAAAATATAAAAGTAGGAGATAGAGTTACATCAGAGACTACTTTTGCAACTTGTGAGAAATGTATATATTGTGAAACTAAAGATTATAACTTATGCCCAACTAGAAAAGGTATTGGTACTCAAGTAAATGGAAGTTTTGCTGAGTATGTATTATCAAGAGAAGAAAGCATACATGTACTTCCTGAAAATGTATCTTTATTATCAGCAGCCCTTACAGAGCCACTAGCTTGTTGT
Source organism: Clostridioides difficile ATCC 9689 = DSM 1296 (assembly GCF_001077535.1). GTDB lineage: Bacteria > Bacillota > Clostridia > Peptostreptococcales > Peptostreptococcaceae > Clostridioides > Clostridioides difficile. The sequence continues at coordinate 2,540,417 of NZ_CP011968.1, read as the reverse complement.
GTTCATGCAGCTCTTGAAAAGACTACTATAGAAAGTTCTGATACAGTTTTAATAATAGGACCAGGACCAATTGGTTTATTATTAGCTCAAGTTGTTAAATCTCAAGGTGCTACAGTTATAATGTCTGGTGTTACAAAAGATAAGGAAAGATTAGAAATAGCTAAAAATCTTGGAGTAGATAGAACTGTAAATGTAATGAAAGAAAGTTTGGCAGATGTAGTGAATGAAATGACTGATGGAAATGGAGTAAACAAAGGATTTGATTGTTCTGGGTTTATGCCAGCAGTTAACGAAGCCTTAAGACTGCTTAGAAAAAAAGGTACTTTCGTACAAGTTGGAATCTTTGCTAAAAAATTAAATGAAATGGACCAAGAAGCAATAATCCAAAGAGAGTTACAATATATAGGAAGCAGGTCTCAAAAGCCAAGTTCTTGGATTACAGCATTAGATTTAATGGCAAATGGGAAAGTAAATACAGAAGCTTTAGTTACTAGAACTGTTGGTTTAGACGAATTTAAAGAAGGTATTACAGCTTTAATGAACGGGGAAGAAATAAAAGTAGCAGTAAAATCTTAAAAAAACATTTGTATTATTTTAAAAAAAATTGTAAAATCTACTGTAGGATAAAAAAATGTAAGGTCTTAAAAAATAACAGGAGGAAGAAAGTATGAGCACTCTTAGAGATCATTCTAATAATATTAGAAAAAACATAATAAAAATGGTTGCAGAAGCTAAAAGCGGACATCCAGGTGGTTCATTATCAATAGCTGATATGTTGACAGTATTATATTTTGATAAGATGAACGTATGTGCAGAAAATCCAAAAATGGCTGATAGAGATAGATTTGTTCTATCAAAAGGTCATGCAGCACCAGCTTTATATGCTACATTAGCAGAAAAAGGATTTTTCCCAGAAGAAGAATTAATAACACTAAGAAAATTTGGTTCTAAGTTACAAGGTCATCCAGACATGAAAAAAGTAGCAGGAATCGATATGTCTACTGGTTCTCTTGGTCAAGGGCTATCTGCAGCAAATGGTATGGCACTTGCAGGAAAATTAGATAACAAAGACTATACAGTATATACTATATTAGGTGATGGAGAAATCCAAGAAGGTCAAATATGGGAAGCTGCAATGACAGCATCACATTACAAATTAGATAATTTAATTGCATTTGTTGACTTAAATGGATTACAAATAGATGGTTCTAATGAAGAAGTAATGAATGTAAATCCAGTAGATGACAAATTCAAATCTTTTGGATGGAATGTAATAGTAATAAATGGACATTCTTTTGAAGAAATAGGAAATGCAGTTGATGAAGCTAAAAAAGTTACAGGAAAACCAACTGTAATAATAGCTAAAACAGTAAAAGGTAAAGGTGTTTCATTTATGGAAAATAATGCTGCATGGCATGGAACAGCTCCAAATGCAGAACAAGCAGAGCAAGCATTGAAAGATTTAGAAGGAGGTCTATAGGAATGGGAATAGCAACTAGAGAAGCTTACGGACAAGTGTTAAAAGAACTTGCAGAAAATAAAGATATAGTAGTATTAGATGCAGATTTAGGAAAAGCTACAAAAAGTATATCATTTAAAGAAGTTGCCCCAGATAGATTTTTTGACATGGGGATAGCAGAAGGTGACATGATTGGTACAGCAGCAGGTCTTGCTACTTGTGGAAAAATACCTTTTGCGAGTACTTTTGCAATATTTGCAGCAGGAAGAGGCTATGAGCAAATAAGAAACTCTGTAGCATATCCAAATTTAAATGTAAAAATAGCAGCTACTCATGCAGGTGTAACAGTAGGTGAAGATGGTGGTAGCCATCAAGCTATAGAGGATATATCTCTAATGAGAGGTATACCAAATATGGTTGTATTAAATCCAGCAGATGCTTTAGAAGCAAGACAAGCTATTCTTGCATCTATTGATTATAATGGACCTGTTTATATAAGATTAGGTAGAGCTGCAACTCCTGATGTAAACAGTGAAAATTATAAATTTGAAATAGGAAAAGGAACTGTTTTAAGAGAAGGTTCTGACATAACAGTAATAGCTACAGGAATAATGGTAGCAAAAGCCTTAGAAGCAGCAGAAGAACTTGCTAAAGAAGGTATAAATGTAGAAGTTGTTAATATATCTACAATAAAACCATTAGATGAAGCATTAATAAAAGAAACTGCTAAGAAAACTGGAAAAGTAGTTACAGCAGAGGAGCACAGTATAATAGGTGGTTTAGGTTCAGCTGTATGTGAAGCTTTAGCAGAAACTAAAGATGTAGTAGTTAGAAGAATTGGTGTTAAAGATGTATTTGGTCAATCAGGTACACCAGCTGATTTATTAAAACACTATGGTTTAACTACAGAAGATATAGTAAAAAATATAAAAGAGTTATTATAGATATAAATATATCTAAATAACAAATTGATTTGACATAAGTCAATTAAAGCTGTCTTAAAAATAGAAAGAAATTTCTACAATGGGACAGCTTTATTTTTACAATACTTTATTTTTATGATAATTATAAAATAGTCTGAAAGTAATCAAAAAAATTATAAAAAGAGGTGCTATTTAATGAAAATATCTATTGGATGTGACCATGGTGGTTATGAATTAAAGGAATATATAAAGGAAAATTTAATAAATAAAGGTATAGAAGTTGAAGATGTGGGTACAAATTCAAAAGAAAGTGTAGATTTTCCAATATATGCAAAAAAGGTAAGTCAAAATGTTCAAAGTAAAAAATCTGATTTAGGCATACTTTGTTGTGGAACAGGAATAGGTATGTCTATTGCAGCAAATAAGTTTAAAGGAATCAGAGCAGCTGTTGTTTCTGACTGTTTTTCAGCTAAGGCAACTAGAGAACACAATAATACAAATGTACTTTGTTTAGGAGAAAGAGTTATTGGGAAAGGATTAGCAATGAGAATTGTTGAAGAATGGTTAAATTCAAGTTATAATGGAGAAAGACATGCAAGAAGATTACAAATGATTGATGATATAGAAAAAGAAAATTTATAAATATATAATTTATAACAAGGGGGAGCGTTATGTCTATTATTTGTGCTTCAATAATGTGTGCAGACCAAATGAAGTTAAAAGAGGAATTAGAAGCTCTTGAAGAAGCAGGTGTAAAATTACTTCATTGTGATGTTATGGATGGAATATTTGTTAAAAACTTGGCTATGGGACCAGAGTTATTAAAATCAATAAGTGAAAATACAACAATACCTTTAGACATACACTTAGCCACAGAAACTCCAGATAAATATATTGATATGATGTCTTATATAAAGCCAAAATATATTTCTTTTCATGTAGAATCAAGTACAAATGTAAAAGCTGATATACAAAAGTTAAGAAATTATGGTATAGGGCCAGTGTTAGCAATAAGCCCTCAAACAAGTGTGGATAAAATAGAAGAATATATAAGTTTAGTTGAGGGTATCTTAGTAATGACAGTAAATCCAGGGTTTGCAGGTCAAAAGTTTAATCTTTCTGTATTGGATAAGTTGGATAAACTTACAGAGATACTAAAAGATTATGATAATCCTCCATTTATAGAGGTTGATGGAAATATAAATAAGGATACTATTAAACTTATGAATGGTAAAAAAGTAGATATATATGTTGTTGGTACTTCAGCTTTATTTAATGATAAGCCTCCAATTTCATATAAAGATAAAATAGAAGAACTAAAAGAAAGTATAAAGTAACCATGTAATAAAATTATAATATGTTTCTGTTTAATAGTAAAAATTTAGGTGGAAACAAGAAATTTTATAATATTTAATAAAAATTTTGGTTGAGTAAGGAGAATTTTTTATGGGAGACCTATATAAACTACAAAATGGTACTGATATTAGAGGAATAGCGTATGAAAATGATTCTAAAGAAGTTAACCTAACTGTAGAAGAAGTAAAAAAAATAGCTAAAGCGTTTCATATTTGGTTAAAAGAAAAGACTAAGAAAGATAAAGTAACTGTTGCCATAGGAACTGATTCTAGGATAACAGGAAGCCAATTTAGAAGTACTGTTATTGAAACTTTAACTAATGATGATTGTAATGTAATTGATTGTGAGATTGCCACAACTCCAGCTATGTTTATGACAACTATTATGGATGGATACAATTCTGATGGGGCGATTATGATTACAGCAAGTCACTTACCTTATTACTATAATGGTTTAAAGTTTTTCACAGAAAGTGGAGGTTTAGAAAAAACTGATATAAAAGAGATGTTGGATATAGCTGTTAAAAATGATAGTGTAGACTATGAGGAAGTAAATAAAAAAGGTGAAGTTATAGTAAAAAATTTAATAGAAGATTATTCTAATTTATTGATAGATAAAATTAGAAAAGGTGTAAATTCAAGTAAAAATTATGAAAAGCCTTTTTCTGGGCTTAAGATATTGGTTGATGCAGGAAATGGGGCTGGTGGATTCTTTGCTGAAAAAGTTTTACACATACTGGGAGCAGATACGACAGGTAGTCAGTTTTTGAACCCAGATGGTATGTTCCCAAATCATATACCTAATCCCGAAAACAAAGAAGCAATGGAAAGCATATGTAAAGCTGTGTTGGATAATAAGAGCGACCTAGGAATAATCTTTGATACAGATGTAGACAGAGCTGCTATTGTAGGTAAAAATGGCAAACCAATAAATAAAAATGCTCTTATAGCTGTTATATCATCAATAGTATTAGAAGAACATCCAAAAACAGCTATAGTAACAGATTCGATTACTTCTGAAGGACTTGCTAAATTTATAAATGAATTACAAGGAAGACATCATAGATTTAAAAGAGGATATAAAAATGTAATAAATGAAGCTATAAGATTAAATAGTGAAGGTGAAGAGTGCCATTTAGCTATAGAAACGTCTGGACATGCTGCTTTAAAAGAAAATTATTTCTTAGATGATGGGGCATATTTAATAGCTAAAATTTTAATAAAAGTAGCAAAGCTATCCTTGGAAGGAAAGACTATAGAAGAATTGATAGAAAACCTTGAAGAAGCTCAAGAAGAGAAAGAAGTTAGAATAGGCATTAATAAAGAAGATTTTAGAACATATGCAGAGGATATATTAAAAGATTTAGATTCTCATGTTAAGAGTATTGATGGATGGTCTGTAGCACCAAATAATTTTGAAGGCATAAGAGTTAATTGTGATGAATCAAATGGAGATGGATGGTTTTTACTTAGAATATCACTACATGAACCATTATTAGCTTTAAATATTGAATCAAATAAAATTGGCGGAGCAGAACAAATTTATTCTAAGTTAAAACTTTTCTTAGAAAAATATGATTTAAAAGGTCTTTAGGGTAAATAGAAAGAATATATTTATATTGAAGAATAAATGTAAATTTGTACCTAAGATTACAAATATTACAAAATTGTAATCTTAGGTAACAGAGATGTAACTGATTATGGAAACACTATGTGATATTATAGATACAGAGAGATGAAATATGTGATGAATTATAGAGAAATATAATTTAAAATGTATTAATATCACACCAAAAAGGTATAATCAAAAAATATGTAAATATAAACCCCAACATTTAGAAAAAGACCTCTAAGGAGGTTTTTTTCTTGTTTAAATAACTTAAAATATATTTTTATATTAATATATCAATTAACTCTTCTAAAAGTAAGCATTACCTTAAATAAATCAGCATCTATAATTATTTCCATGTGTGCATTTTCTAATTCAATTATATTTTGAGCAATTGATAAACCAAGACCAGAGCCATCTGTTTTTCTAGATATATCACCCCTTCTAAATCTTTCTATTAACTCTTCTGGTTTTAGATTTAGTTTATCATTTGAAATATTTTTAAACGTTAATATTATATTTTCTTCCTTTATAAACATATCTATATAGACCCTAGTGTTAGGCATAGAGTATTTTAGTATATTGCAAATTAGATTCTCAAAAACTCTCCAAGTTTTTTTACCATCTATCATGGTAAAAACAGCATATTCAGGTGTTTCTATTATAAAATCTAAACTGCTATTTTGAATTTTGTCTTCAAATTCTACAATACTTTGAATTAAAAGTTCTCTTATATCGGTTTTTGTTATATTAAATTCTACATCTCCACTACTTAGCTTAGATGCTTCAAATATGTCATCTATTAATAATTTTAATCTTTGTGATTTTTTATCTAAAATATTTATATAGTCATTTATAGTCTCTCTGTCAAAGTCATTATTTTTTAACATATCAACATAGCTTAATATAGATGTAAGTGGAGTTTTTAAGTCATGAGATACGTTTGTGATAAGCTCTGCCTTCATCCTTTCATTTTTTATATTAGCATCTACAGCAGTTTCAAGACCGCCTGTTATATTATTTATACTTTTGGCTAAAGTAGATATTTCATCATCTCCTATAACTTCTAATTTATACTTTAAATTGCCATTTTCTATATTTTTTATATTTTTTGATATGTTATTTATGTAATTAAACTTAACAGATAAAAAGTTGTATATATAAAAATGAAAAACTGTGTTTACAAGTGTAAATAAAATTACTATAGCTATTGCCTCAGCATAATATATATACATAAAGAATATCAAAACAAGATATTGGATAATAGCTTGTACAACTATAGATATTAAAAATACTATAGCTAATTTTTTATTTATAGTTTTTTTATTATACATACTAAGTAAGTTTGAAAAGAATACATATGTTATAGACATATCTTTTAGATTATAGTTATTATATTTAATATTTTCATATATTATATAGACTATAGATATAATTATAAAATTGTAGATTATTAAATTAGTGTTGTAAAACATTTTATTACTTGTAAATGCATGAAACCTTAAGGTTAATAGTATCAAAGTTAATATAAGTGTAAGTTCTATTTTTACCTTAGAAAAAAGGTTTATGACATTCTCTAAGAATTTGACTTTAGTTTGTTTATTTTTTTTATACAATGTAAAACATAGTATAGTCAATAAAAAACTTGATAATATAATACCTATGCAGACAAACTCTAATTCTACTTTTGACAAATGTACAGGAGTACCGAAAAAATAAAAATGAGGGAGAGCAAACTCTCTATAATAATAATTAATATTAGAAAAGTTATTATTCAAATCATAAACTGCTTCAAATAATATAGAAACTAATAGAAACAGTAATAATAATAAAATAAATTTTGCTTTAGAATCATTAATAATTAAGTTTTTCAATTTTGTAACCAATGCCCCACACCACCTTTAAATATTTTGGTTCTTTTGGATTAATTTCAATCTTTTCTCTAATTCTTCTAATATGAACAGCAATAGTTCTCTCACAACTATAAGCATCCTCATTCCAGACATTTTCATAAATCTCATGAGAAGAGAAAATTTTACCTTTTCGTGACATAAGAAGTGTAAGTATTTTATATTCAAGTGGTGTCATTTTAATTTCCTCACCATCTAAAGAAACTATTTTTGTATCTGTATTTAGCTCTAGGCCACCACTTTTTAGAATATAATTAGTATCATTTGAGTTATTTGTATTACTAAAATCACCTAAATTTATATACCTTCTAAGTTGAGATTTTACTCGAGCAGTAAGTTCTAGTGGATTAAATGGTTTAGTTATATAGTCATCAGCACCCATATTAAGACCTATAATTTTGTCCATATCTTCTGATTTTGCAGATAAGAGAATTATTGGTATATTCCTTTTTTCTCTTATTTTAAGTGTAGTTTTAAGCCCATCTAAATTGGGCATCATTACATCCATTATTATTAATTTAATATCATTTTCGATTAGTATGTCCAATGCTTCAAGTCCATCATATGCCTTTAAAACATTAAAGTTATCAGGTCTCAAATAGAACTCTATAGCATCAACTATCTCTCTATCATCATCTACAACCAATATATTTTGATTCAATTTATTAACCCCCTTGAAATTTTATTTTTAACCAATTTTTATTTTATACCAAAAAGAGGTATTAGAAAACAGTAAGCCCGTTCATTATGAAATAAAAACTAGTACTTTTAATATATTGTCAATGCATATAGTAAATTTAAAAGTATAGACGCCCATATTAATCTGAAGGTAAAAGTTTATGAAAATATCTAGGGTAATCTATCACACTTCTTATGTTATTTTGGTTTATTAATTTTTTAGGTTTAAACATATATTAACAAATATAAATAACAAATGAGTTTCATAATTATTAAGAATTTATAACAAATATTTATTTTAATGTAGTTTAATATAAACAGGTAGTTTAATGTAGGTATGTATAAAGCATTTAATAAGGCTTATAGGTTTTAATGATGATATCTTTATATATTTTAAGAGATGATGAAATTAGATATGGGTAATAGTTGTATGAGAAAAAGTAGTATAGCACAAAAAGTGCTATATCACAAAATCTCAAATAATTTCCTTTTTATAACTTAAATTAAAGAATAAATATTTCTTATAAATTAGGTGTATGAAGTATAGCAGGAACATCTTTATTATTTAATAACTTATCAAATGATTTATGGTCAGACTTATAGCCAATACCTTCTCTATATTCTAATTCATCAACAATTTTGTATTGTTGACAGGCATTTTTAACCTTTTCATAGTCCTCAGTAGAATGAGCTTTATAAACTATCTTATTATTAAAAGTTATTTTATCAGCAAATTTAGGTTTTACAAAATATTTAGCATCTTTTATTTTACCAGCATTATATAAATTTTGGATAACAGAACCATTTTTTAAATGTTGTAAATGGTCATCTAATTTATAAGTATGTGCTATATGAGTTACATTTTTAAATTTTTCTTCAAATGTAAGAGCAATTTTTTCCATGTAATTGAAGTCAGTATTACCATTTGTATTTGTTTCTGGTAATAATATTATATTTTCCCTTATTACACCAAGGCTATTAAGAGAAGCTAAAAATTCTCTATTTCTATATTCTGATTTTTGTATATTTGTTAGGTTTTCATATTTTTTATATTTATCAAAGACGGATATACCACATCCAGTAGATACTAAAACCACAAATACATGATTTTTTCCTCTTTCTTTTATAGCATTAACAATAGCACTCCCAGCCCACAACACTTCATCATCTTGATGCTGAACATAGAAGACAACATAATCTTTAAATTTTTTATGACTATAATTCACATAGCTACTAAAAGCGGTTAAAATCAAACATAAAACTAGAATAATAGATAGAATTTTATATTTATTTATAGTAAATTTTTTATTCTTAAATGTCATTTAATCATCTCCTGAAAGGTTGTCTTAGTTATATTATCAAACAAAGTACTAAAAATTATTTCTTAAATGCTGAAAAATATAGAGTAGATTAATGGAATAAAATTTTTTTATTAGTTTAAAATAAAGAAAACATTTATGTATAAGACTAATCAAAATATTAATGATTGATAGGAATTGAGATTTAAAGGGATTGTACATTTATTCGGGATTCATTTTAATAGAATTTTACTTTAGTACTTAGAATAAAAGTAATAACTTTTTAAATTTAAAGAGTACACATATATATTTGTGTACTCCTTGATGATATGATTGCTTATTTACTACAAAAACAGAGTCTTTTTAAACCTAAAATATTTGATGCACCAGCTATCGTAGTTCCATAATAGTAAACTGGTTTGTTAAGTGATAGAAAATTTATAATTGAGTTATTACATAATGTACTTCCTGTGCAAATCACTAAATCAGCCCAAGATATTACATCTTCATAATCTCGTATACCATCTTCAATCTTAACATTATATTGAATAGTATCCACAAATTCAGGATTTAAATCTAATACTCTTGTTTCGAAAAAGTCCTTAATATTATCAATTATGGCTGGTTGATATCCTATAATTGCTACTTTTGGATTACCAAATTCCATTTTTATAAACTCAGGGAATTTTTTTGCACATACCTCTGGCTCGTTATTTTTACAATGAATGGTTCTATCCGTCTTGCCTAAGTATTTCATAACTGCATTTAATGATGCTATAAAAAGACTTCTATCATGAGAATTGTCATGTAAATCTAATGATAATATGTCTTTTAAAGAACCTTCAAATGTAGATGGAGTAGAAGTAAATGCTTGTCCTTTAGCTCCTTTAAAGTCAGCTTCAAGCATTATTTCTTTACCAACTATAATTGGGAAATCTTTACGCTTAGTATTTCCAATTGCTTCTTTTGAAGATAGAGATTTGGACACAATACTTATCATATCCATATTTAAATTATATTTATCGACTTGTACTAATAGATAATCTCTCAAAATATCAAATATATTCATAGAAAAAAGATTCTCCTTTATTTTTTATTTCTTCATTTAAATCAAAAATATGATTTATTTTTCCATTGTTCATTATTCCTATCTTATGAGCAAAAAACATTGCTTCAGAAATATCATGAGTAACATGAATCACTGTTGGTTTGTATTTTATGTAGACATCCTTCAAAATTTTGCTTATATGTTTTTTTGTAATATAATCCAATGAACTCATAGGTTCATCTAAAAGTAATATATCAGGTTCAGCTATTAAGGCACGTGCAAAAGCAACTCGTTGCTTTTCGCCTCCACTTAAATTTTTAGGATACCTATTTTTTATATCTTCTATCTGCATTAATTTAGACAAGTGGTTAGCCTTAAGAATCTGTTCATCTATAGGTATTTTTCTCAATTTAAGTGGAAACCTTATATTATCTTCAACATTCATATTTGGAAATAATTCAAAATTTTGATATACAAATCCTATATTTCTATTTTCTGGAGGTAAGTTTGATATTAAATTTTCTTTGTATGATACATTTCCTTTAGCAGATGGATATCTTCCTGCTAATGTTTCTAGAAATAGAGTTTTACCTGACCCACTAGCTCCTAATAAAACAAAGTATTCATGATTATTAATATTTAAACTATTTTCTTGTAATTTAAAATTAGGTAAATCAAGAGATAAATTTTTTATTTTTAACATATTAATTCTTATCAACCTCTCTATTAAAAAATATCTCAAAAAGCATCAAGCATGTAAGTGAGAGAAATATCAAAATTACAGCTATTCCGATAGCAATGTCTATATCACCAGTAGACATATTTAAATATATAGATGTAGGAATAATTTCAGTTTTCATACGTGTAGAACCTGCTATCATAGCTACTGCACCAAATTCACCAAGTGCTCTTGACCAAGTCATTACAGTTGCAGATATGATTCCAGTTTTTAGATTTGGAAGAATTATAAATCTAAATGCTTCCCAACTATTACATCCAAGGGTACGTGCAACAAATATCATCTTTTCATTACTTTCATTTAATGAAGTGTGAAGTATTTTAATAGTAAGTGGAAGATTTACAAATATTTGTGCTA